>NZ_CP049744.1:5401765-5706031 GCF_000760935.2 Rhodococcoides fascians A25f
GGCTTCGCGATCCTCGGCATCCTCGTCTCCCGTATCGTCGGCCGGTCTCTGCAGGATCACCTCCGCGACGACCTGTTCAGTCCACTCGACATGCCCGACACCGGGCTGTGGGTACCGACCGACCGGTGCCATCGCCTGACGGCGGCCTACCGGTTCGACGACGGGTCGTTGATCGAGACCGAACCCGCCGCAGGCGGACCCTACGCTGGACCGCCCCCTGTCGACGTGAGTCACGGCGAGTTGGTGTCCACGGTGACCGATTTTCACCGCTTCCTTCGCGCGATCCCGACGTCGGTGTCGACCGAGCACCTGGAGCTGATGACACACGACCAGGTGCCCGCGTCGATCAAGACCGACGAGAGTTTCTTCCCTGGCTTCTGGCCGGGAACGGGGTGGGGATTCGGCGTCTCGGTCGTCACCGAAGGAAGTCACCTCGGTAGGTACGGCTGGTCCGGCGGGCAGGGCACCGACTTCTTCGTCGACCCGGACGGGACCATCGGCATCTTGCTGACGCAGACCGAATTGTGCGAGGCCACCTTCGCGTTGCTGTCGGAGTTTCAGGAACTGCGCTGAGAGGACCTACGCTGGGTCGATCGCAGCTCCTACAGTGGTCGCCGTGATCGAGAACCGGTTTCGGCCGTGACGCAGCCGTTGGCCCGTCGACTCGGGCTGTTCGACGCCATCGTCATCGGTGTCGGTTCGATGGTCGGGGCCGGAGTGTTCGCGTCGTTCGCCCCCGCTGCGGCCGTTGCAGGTGCGGGCCTGCTGATCGGTCTTGCCATCGCCGCGGTCGTGGCGTTCTGCAACGCAACATCCTCGGCGCAGCTGGCCGCCCAGTACCCGACCTCGGGTGGCACGTACATCTACGGTCGTGAACGACTCGGCGAGTGGCCGGGGTTCTTGGCCGGCTGGAGCTTCGTCATCGGCAAGACCTCGAGTTCGGCGGCGATGGCACTGGTGTTCGCGGCCTACGTCGCACCTGCCGGTTACACAGAACTCGTTGCGGTGCTTGCCATTATCGCATTGACAGCGGTGAACTACTTCGGCATCACCCGCACGGCCATGCTGACGAAGATCCTCGTGGCTGCCGTCCTGACCGTCCTCGTCGTGGGAGTGGTCCTGGGCCTGACCGGCTCGTCCGGTCCGGCCGTCGACGGACTCGGCTCGTTCGCCGCGAACGGGTGGTACGGAATTCTGCAGTCGGCGGGGCTGCTGTTCTTCGCCTTTGCGGGGTACGCGCGTATCGCCACGCTCGGCGAGGAGGTCGTCCGACCCGAACGCACCATTCCGCGTGCCATCGTGTCCGCCCTCGGTATCGCATTGCTGGTCTACGCCGTGGTTGCGTTGACACTGCTGTCGGTTCTCGGCCCCGATCTCCTGGCCTCGTCGTCTGCCCCATTGATCGATCTCGTTGTCGCTTCGGGTCATTCGTGGGCGTCGCCACTGATGCGGATCGGTGCCGGCCTGGCCGCGCTGGGGGCTTTGCTGGCACTGATCGCCGGCATCGGACGCACGTCGCTGGCAATGGCCCGGCATGACGATCTGCCGTCGTATCTGACCGCGGTCCATCCGCGCTATTCGGTTCCGCACCGGGCCGAGATCACGCTCGCCGTGATCGTCGTCGTGCTGGTCCTGGTGGTCGATCTGCGTGACGCCATCGGCTTCTCGTCGTTCGGGGTCTTGCTCTACTACCTGGTGGCCAATCTCAGCGCGTATACCCAGGATGCGCAGCATCGCCGCTACCCACGTGTCCTGCCGGTGATCGGCAGCATCGGGTGCGTGGTGCTGATCGCCACGTTGCCGGTGTCGTCCATCATCGTCGGAACCGTCGTGGTCGCGCTCGGCGTCCTCTACCGAACAGGCCGACGACTGTTCACTTGACGACTGATTCGACAAACGTCAATATAGACGAATGTCGAATCAAGAACGGTCGTCCCTCGATGGTGACTGCTGCTCGCCGCTGATCCGCGAACCCCTGAACGCGGATTGGGCCGGAGACCTGGCTCGGATGTTCAAGGCACTGGGTGATCCCGTGCGGCTTCGCCTACTCAGCCTCGTCGCCAGCCACGCCGGCGGCGAAGCATGTGTCTGCGACATCTCCCCCGCATTCGACCTCTCCCAACCCACCATCTCCCACCACCTCAAGGTCTTACGCGAGGCAGGTCTGCTCGACTGCGAGCGCCGCGGCACCTGGGTGTACTACTGGGTGGTTCCTACTGCGCTGCAGCAACTGTCGTCGGTTCTCAGTTCGGCCGACCCGACAGCGGTGATGGCATGAGCACATCGACCGAAACTGCCGTAGTCGGCAAGCTCTCCACCCTCGACCGGTTCCTGCCCGTGTGGATCGGCGTGGCCATGGTCGTGGGTCTGCTCCTGGGACGCATGATCCCCGGGCTGAACGACGCCTTGTCGTCCATCTCGATCGACGGCGTCTCGCTCCCCATCGCCATCGGCCTGCTGATCATGATGTACCCGGTACTGGCCAAGGTGCGCTACGACCGTCTCGACACCGTCACCGGCGACAAGCGACTGCTGATCGGCTCACTGCTCCTCAACTGGATCCTCGGCCCGGCCCTGATGTTCGCTCTCGCTTGGCTTTTCCTCCCAGACCTGCCCGAGTACCGGACCGGGCTGATCATCGTCGGTCTGGCTCGATGCATCGCGATGGTCATCATCTGGAACGACCTCGCCTGCGGCGACAGGGAAGCCGCCGCGGTTCTGGTGGCGATCAACTCGGTGTTCCAGGTTTTCATGTTCGCCGTTCTCGGGTGGTTCTACCTCTCGGTCCTTCCCGGTTGGCTCGGACTCGAGCAAACCACCATCGAGGCGTCGCCCTGGCAGATCGCGAAATCGGTACTCATCTTTCTCGGCATACCGTTGATAGCAGGATTCGCGTCGCGCTTCTTCGGTGAACGCGCCAAGGGCCGTGCGTGGTACGAGGAGAAGTTCATCCCCAGGATCGCCCCGTGGGCGCTGTACGGTCTGCTGTTCACCATTGTCATTCTCTTTGCGCTGCAGGGTGATCGGATCACATCGCAGCCGCTCGACGTAGTACGCATTGCGCTGCCACTGCTGGTGTACTTCGCGGTGATGTGGGGCGGCGGCTACGCCCTCGGTGCCGCGATGGGTCTGGGCTACGAGCGCACCACCACCCTCGCGTTCACCGCTGCAGGCAACAACTTCGAGTTGGCGATCGCCGTCGCCATCGCGACCTACGGCGCGACATCCGGGCAGGCCCTCGCCGGCGTCGTCGGACCACTCATCGAGGTGCCGGTACTGGTGGGCCTCGTCTACGTCTCACTGGCACTGCGTAAGCGCTTCTCCCCCAGTACGTCCGCGACCACCGTGACCAAGGAGTCCTGATGTCCGACACCCCCAGCGTCCTGTTCGTGTGCGTCAAGAACGGCGGCAAGTCTCAGATGGCGGCCGGCCTGATGCGCAAGGCCGTCGGCGATTCGGTAGAAGTTCACTCGGCGGGAACGAAGCCGAGTGGAACGGTCAATGCACTCTCGGCCGAGGCCCTCCTCGAGGTCGGCGTCGACCTGTCCGGTGAACAGCCGAAGCCGATCTACCCGGACTTGTTGTCTCGCATGGACTTCGTAGTGACCCTCGGGAGCGAGGCGCACGTGGAACCCGTGGACGGTCCGACCTTCGAGAACTGGAACACCGACGAGCCGTCCGAGCGCGGTATCGACGGGATCGAACGAATGCGTCTGGTACGCGACGACATTGCCGCTCGTGTCGAGGAGCTCGCCTCCAGATTGCGCGGCACCAAGGGTTGACTCGAATGAAGTACGACGTGGTGGTGATTGGCGGCGGTCAGGCGGGACTGGCCGCCGGCTACTACCTGCGGCGAGCCGGAATCGACTTCGTCATTCTTGACAACCAGACGCATGCCGGTGGCTCCTGGCAGGACTACTGGCCGTCGCTGCACCTGTTCTCGCCTGCTGAATACTCACGCCTACCCGGTTGGCCGATGCCTCGGTGGCCGGCCGGGTTTCCTCCGGCTTCGCATGTCGTGGATTACCTGCGGGCATACGAGAAGAAGTACGAACTGCCGGTGCACCGGCCCGTCGACGTGAAGTCCGTGCATCGAGTCGCGGGCGGCTATCGAATCGACACCGATAGCGAGTCGTACGGTGCCGCGGCCGTCATCAATGCAACGGGAACGTGGTCTCGGCCCTTCTGGCCGAGCTACCCCGGAATGCGCGAGTTCGGCGGGACCCAGCTGCATGCCGCCGACTACCGGGTGCCGGATCCGTTCGTGGGCAAGCGCGTAGGACTTGTCGGCGGAGGCAACTCGGCTGCTCAGATACTCGCCGAGATCTCCACCGTCGCCGAGACCCTATGGTTCACCAACCGCGAGCCCAGGTTTCTACCCGACAATGTGGACGGCCGAGTGCTGTTCGATGTCGCCAGCGATCGGGCTCGCGCTCTTGCCGAGGGCGAAGCGGACTCCGGCGGGGTCGCCGGCCTGGGAGACATCGTCATGGTCCCGCCGGTGCGAGACGCCCGCGATCGTGGAGTACTGCAGGCCCGTCCGATGTTCACCGCACTCACCTGCGGCGGCGTCACCGACGGGCACACGTCCGAAACGCTGGACGCGATCGTGTGGTGCACCGGTTTTCGCCCGGCACTTCGTCACCTCCGGGCATTGCACCTGCACGCCGATGGGTCGGGAATTGTGCTGGACGGCAACCATGTTCGAGACGAGCCGACCGTGATTTTTCTCGGTTACGGCGACTGGACCGGCCCGGCGTCGGCAACGCTCATCGGTGTCGGCCGGACCGCTCGGGCAGCCGTGGACACCGTCATTCGAGGAAGAAAGTTGGATCAGCCATGAATACATACCCCGTAGTAGTGATCGGCGCAGGGCCCATCGGTCTCGCCGCCGCCGCTCACCTCACCGAAACCGGCTCTGCCGTGGTCGTTCTCGAACGCGGGCCGTCCGCTGGATCGGCAGTGTCCGAGTGGAATCACGTTCGACTGTTCTCCCCGTGGTCCGAGGTCGTGGACCCCGCGGCCGCGCGGTTGCTCGAGCCCACCGGCTGGACCGAGCCGGACGGTGACACCTACGCCACCGGACGCGAATGGGTGGAGCAGTACCTCGCACCCCTCGCCGCCGTTCTCGGCGACGCCGTTCGCGTGGACTGCGAGGTAGTCGGCGTTGCCCGCCGCGGACGCGACCGCGTGGTCGACGCCGGCCGCGACACCGAACCGCTGTCCGTCCACATCCGGCATTCCGACGGCAGCGAGGAACGCGTCCTCGCCCGCGCGGTCGTCGACGCGTCGGGCACCTGGGGATCGCCAAATCCACTGGGCAGCGAGGGACTTCCGGCCATCGGCGAGAAGACCGCCGCAGATCGGATCGACTACCGGGTGCCCGATCTGACCGATCCGGCGATTCGCTCCCAGTTCGCGGGCAAGCACACCGTCATCGCCGGCAGCGGCCACTCCGCCCTCACCGCCATCATCACCTACGCCGAACTCGCCGCCGAGGAACCAGGAACGACACTCACCTGGGCCGTCCGCCGAGGCGTCACCGCCGATGTGTTCGGCGGCGGGGAAGCGGACGAACTCGCCGCCCGCGGCGCACTCGGTCAGCGCGCCAAGAAGGCGGTCGACGACGGATTCCTCACCGTCGTCTCCGGATTCCGTACCGACACCGTTGCAGTGGAGGGTGATCGACTGACACTCATGGGCGACACCGGTGCTCGCATCGAGAACGTGAATCGCATCGTCGCGCTCACTGGGTTCCGGCCGGATCTGTCGTGGCTGTCCGAGGTCCGTCTCGATCTCGATCCCACCCTGCAGGCACCCAAGTTCGTCGCAGAGTTGGTGGACCCCAACATGCATTCGTGCGGATCGGTGTCGCCGCACGGCGTCGAGGAACTCACTCAACCCGAGCCCGGCTTCTACCTGGTGGGTATGAAGAGTTACGGTCGCGCGCCGACATTCCTCGCGATGACCGGCTACGAGCAGGTTCGCAGCATCGCAGCCGAACTCGCCGGCGACCACGAGGGCGCACGGAAGGTGGAGCTGACGTTGCCCGACACCGGAGTCTGCGGCGGCGCGGGCCTGTTCGACGAACCCGACGCGCCGTCGACCGGCGGTTGCTGCAGTGTCCCCCGCGAGACTGAGGCGCAACTGATCTGACCGTCAGCCGACCCGGGAGGTGAACAAGATGAAGCCCTCGGCTACATCTTCGGGGAGGGAAAGAGTTCGGTGAGCCAGCGTTGTGATTCGTCGAGCCACTGACGGTAATGCCCCATAGCGCAGTGATCGTCGTCGGGATACAGGATCACTGCGCCGTTCGGAGCGGTGTCGGCGAGGTCGACGCTGTCCTGGGTGCTCATCAGGGGTGTCGTTGTCGCCGTTGATCACCAGCAGCGGCATCGAGATGTCGGAGTAACGGTCCTGGATGGACAGAGCGGACAGTTTGCGCTCGAGGTCCAGTAGATGTCGAGCGCCGAGTGTTTCGGCGAGTGCGTGGAGAATGATCTGCGGCGTCCCCAGCGCCCCACCGGTGAATGAGCGGTGCGTAGGTGCTCCGCACGCGATGGCACCGGCGATGCGGTGGTCGGTGGCGGCCAGGCGGGCGGTCCAATATCCACCGAAGCTGACCCCCACCATGGCGATCCGCTGGGGGTCCAGTCGATCGTCGGCCACTAGGCGGTCGATGACCTCGTGATAAATCGCTTCGGACTCCGGGCCCATGGGCTTGGTGTACGCGTAGCTGCCGGGCATCTCCATCAGGAACATCGCCATGTCCGAGTTGCGATATCGCAGCTGCGGTATCGCCAGTTCCTGGGCGGTGCCCTCGAGCCCGTTGGTGGTCAGCACAACTGGGTGGGGTCCCGGTCCGGGCGGCAGAACGAGATAGCCGGCGACGGTTTCCCCGCCGGAGACTGCGATCTCGACGAGCTCGACGGTGAGGTTCAGCAGTGGGGCCACGGCGCTGATGAGGACGTCGAACAGCTCTCGTGAGCGCCCATAGGCTTGCATACGCTGCTCACTGTGACCGGGAAAGGCACTGACCTGGTAAAAAGTCATGGCCTTCACCCAGGCGTCGAGTGCCCGGAAGGCTGTCGTGGCACGGAGTCGATCGACCGCGGGTGCGTGGGTGGTCACCAGGTCGGTGATTGCGCTCGAGCTCGGTTGTGGACCGTGGTCGGCAAACAGTGCCGCTGCGGGGGCAATCAGATCGGCGAGATCGGCGAGGGCCTCACCGTCTGTGACGGTCGCGGGTGTGCCGATATCCGGGACGGTTCCGGAGGTGTCGGCGGCGAGGTCGCGGAGCAGTCCGGTGGCATGGTTGGCATGACTGGACGCGATGCTGTTCCAGTAACCACACCAGCGGTCATCTCGGAACGATCGAATGCCACTCAACTGGTGGGCAAATTCGGTGCGGTCGAGCCCGCCCATGTTGGCGTAGCGCAGGGCGAACAGCGCGGGCAGAAACGGTGCCACGCCGGTCGCGCGCGCCGCAAAATCGGTGGTGCGCGTGATGGCGCAGGCGGTGACGAACATCTTCTGCAACACATTGGCCCCGGTCATCGTGGTCTTTCCGTCAGATCCTGTTGGTGATGCTCGTATTACGACGGGCGAATCGAACTGCGGCGGTGAGGGCTCCCACTTCCTGCATTCGGACCCTCCACTCTTTCGGAACGATCGTTCCGAGGCTAGAATCGAACCGCCCTATACGGAACACTCGTTCCGTCATCGAAAGGAATGGTGCGGTGAAACTGCGACGGATACGGACCGCGGACGGACTGCAGTTGCAGAGTTCGACCACAGGTGAGTCCTGGCAGCCGACACTCGACCGGTCGGCCCTGGGCGGGAGCGTTTTCGACTCCGAGTGGGAACTGGCCCGCGCCGATGAACACCTCGAGCACAGTGCGCTGGTATTACCGTTCCAACCGGCGTCGTTCCGAGATTTCATGCTCTACGAACAACATGTTCTCGACGCAAGTCGGGGCTTGCTCCGGCGTTTCCATCCGAAGCAGAGCCGGGCAGTTGCCGCCGTCGAAGCGCTGACCCGACGGCCCTTTCCGCTGCTGCGCCCCAAGCCGCTGTTCTACACCCAGCCCATCTACTACATGTCCAATGCGCTCACCTTCGTCCCTTCGGGGACTGCGCTCGCTACCCCGTCCTATGCGAAAGCACTGGACTACGAACTCGAGATCGGCTTCGTCCTGGCACGGACTTTGTTCGACGCCACCGCGGACGAAGCTCTCGACGCCATCGGAGCGTTCGTCGTCCTGAACGATTTCAGTGCCCGTGATGTCCAGCGCTCCGAGATGGACAGCGGATTCGGGCCACAGAAGTCCAAACACTTCGCGACCTCGCTCTCGGAGGTGGCCGTCACCGCCGACGAAATCCTGCCCACCATCGACTCCTTGCAGGGAACGGTCACCATCGACGGCACCACAGTGTCCACCGTCTCGAGCGCCGGGATGCAGCACACCATCGGGGAAGTCCTGGCGCATGCATCCCGCAGCGAGATACTCCGGCCCGGTGAATTGTTCGCCACCGGCACCCTGCCCGGCGGCAGCGGGATGGAAACCGGACACTGGCTCACCCCCGGGTCCACCGTCGAACTCAGCATCGACGGGATCGGCAGCATCAGCCACGTCATACTCGATTCGTGACGTTCTCCGCCCCCGAAGACCCGCCTGCTCGCTCGAAACGGGACGCCAATCGCGCCGAACTGCAGACCCGGTTGCTCGACTCAGCCGAGGAACTCTTCGCCGACCGCGGCTACTTCGGTGTCGGTGTCCGCGATATCACCGACCGCGCACACACCCGATTGGCTTCGGTCAGTGAGCAATTCGGCGGTAAAGAAGCACTCTTTCAGGCCGTGCTGGCGCGGCGCATCCGCCCTCTCAACGACGATCGGCGCGCCTACCTGTCGGCGTTACCGACGCGTGGAACCAAGCCCGAACGTCTACGCGCACTGATCGAGGCGTTCACCGAACCGATGCGTCGCCGTGCCGGTGCTCCCGGATGGGACAACTACTTTCGGCTCATCGCTCAACTCTCCAACTCCGGCAACCCGATCGGTCGTCTGATCGTCGACGACTTCAACGCCATCGCCACCGATTTCATGACCCGGATGCGCGCACTGTTCCCACACGCGAACGAGGTGGCAATTCACGACGCGTACCTACATCTGGTCGCCGCCGCGATGCACACCTACTCCAACAATCTCCGACTCGACAGTCTCACCGAGGGCCGGATGCATGCGCGCGACATGGACGAACGGCACCGAGCGTTGCTGCGCTTCGCCCACGGGGGCATCACCGCGACGGTCACCCGTTCTGCGTCCGGCTGATCGTCGTACCGCGGCGAAGGAGTCACTCAGCCGAACGCCTGGTAGCCCAGCCATCCGGCGAGTCCGAGACCCAGAATTCCGACACCGATGCGCAGAATGATCGGCGAGATCACCTTGACCGTCGGTGGCCCGCAGGCTCCGCCGACGAAGCACCCGATCGCGAGTGCGAGCGCGGCCAGCCAGTGCACCTGGCCGGAGAACGAAAAGATGATCGCAGCAATGAGATTGGCGATGCCGAGAAAGAAGCTCTTCAGAACGCTTGCGCGCCAGAAGGTATCCGACGTGCAGATCAGCGCCAGCGCGAGGAAGATGACGCCGGCTCCGGCACCGAAGTAGCCACCGTAGATCGCGACGGCGAACAGCGCCAAGGGGTAGAGCGTCGGAAACTGTTTGCCTCCGGACAACTTTCGGATGCTCGGTTGCAGCAGCAGTGCAACGGCCGCCATCGCCACCAGAAATGGCACCACTACCTCGAACGAACCGTCAGGCGTGTTGAGCAACAGGATCGCGCCAGTGGTGCCGCCGAGCGCGGAGTAGATCGCGTAGCGAACAAGCTGCTTGCCGTCCTTGGCCAGCTCGGCCGAGGAACTCGCCGTCGCTCCGACGCCGGCAGCGACGAGCGCCACCGTGTTCGTCACGTTCGCCGACACCGCGGGCAAACCAACCGCCAGCAGCGCCGGATAGGAGACGAGCGAAGCAAGCCCGGTGACGAACCCGATGAGGCCGGCGAAGAACCCGGCCACCACCAGTAGTCCGAAATCGAGCACAGTCACCGAACAAAACTACCGTGACTAACGATCCTGACTACTCGACGGGGTTCGCCATCTCCTGCAGCAACCGACTCGTCATGCGCACTGCCTGATCTCCACCGTCCGCGTCCTCGATGTACACCGCGAAGGCGACGTCACCACTGGTGGCGAGGACGAAGCGATCGTCGCCGCTTTCCCCGGCGAAGCCCTGGACACCATCGAACGTATCGAGGCCACTGCTGCTCGACGAGTCGGCAAGTATGCCGCGCAACCGGTTTGTCGCGTCCGTTCCGATCGGCTCGGCTTCGCGATCGGCGACCGCAGTCTGTCCGGCGACGATCATCGGGGTCGGTGCGCTGCCCCGAGAGATCGCGGCTGCCATCTGCGCGAGTCCGAACGGCGTCACGGTCGCCTCGTCCCCGGAGGCCGTGGACACGGTGCGGATGCCGTCGATTGCACTACGACTTCCGGCGGGAGTTCCGGTGTAGGCGTCGAGCCCGGGCATGGAGTAGTGAATTCCCAGGCCGAGCCGCGCGGCTGCATCCTCGCCACTGTCGTCACCACGATCGGACTGCACGGCCTTGACCAGATCCGACGCGGTGCCGGCCGGGTAGGAACCACCGAAGGCCACGTCTCCTTGCTCGTTGGCGTAACTGTTCTGTGCCGCACCGATGATCGCGCCGGTCGAGGTGGACAACGCCACGATCGACGCGGACGTCCCCGCCATCACCACAGCGTTCTCTGCCGCGAGTTGCACGCGCGGATCGAGCGTCGAGTGCAGATCCGGCCCACCCGGCCCCTGGAATCCGACGCGTCGCTCGCCGGTTCCGTCGACGGTGTAGGTGTCCACGGCCCAGCCCGCGGTGGCGTCGCGGCCGGCTTGCCAAGCGGTGCGCAGAGAATCGAGCACCGGTGAGGTGATGCGCCGGTCGTCGACGATGAGCTTCGGCTGCGGGGAGACCACCACACCCGGCACTGCGCGCAGATCGTCCTCGAGAACGGCGAAGTCGTCGTCGCGCAGAGTCACCGCGGTGATCGGCGCACCGCCGGCCGAATTCAGCTCCGCCAACATCGATTCGGAGGTGATGAGCGGCGCGACGACATCGATGATGTCGGCGAGTTGCGTCGTAGACGCAACCGGATCACTCGTCTGCGCCGGGTCGAGGGAGATGGCGTTGATGGTCCGCTCACTCATCAGCACGTTGTTCGCGGCGTCGAAGATCAACGGCGGCGCGGCGTCGGTGCGGGTGTAGCGGACCGAGCCACCTGAGGTGAGGTCGGGCACCAGGGTGGCCGGATCCCACGCGATGCGCCAGCCGACGCTGAGTTTCTTGGTCGAGCCCTGAGCGCTGTACTTCCAATCCTTGCCCTCGCCGAAGTTCCACGCCGACGCCAGAGTGAAGAAGCCGCTCTCGTCGGAGAGGTCCATGTACTGGGTCAGGTCGAAATCGCCGGTGGACGTGCCGTCGGCCGACAAGCCGTCGAACATCTGGTTCAGAGCTGCTGTCGCGGCGTTCGGGTAGGTCGTGAGCGCGGCGGCGGCCGCGACATCGCGGTTGTCCAGCGCATCGACGAACTTCGAGACCAACACTTCGGCCTCGCTCGGTGGCCGATCGACCATCCAGAACGCGGCCGAGACCGTCAATGTCGCCGAGGCTGCCACAGCGACGAGGTAGCGACCGCGAACCTTGCGCGGGCCACCTCGGACACGACTCATAGAACTCATGAGTCACAATATTCACTGTAGTCACACGAGTAACAAGCACGGTATTCATACGAGCCGGTCACGATTGAGATACGTCCTGGCCGGTCTACCTCAGGAAGCGACCCGCAGCTTCGATGGCCGGCGTCGAGCTGCCCGCGTTGTTCACGAAGACCGCGAACGCAAGATCGCCGGAAATTCCGACGAACCAACCGTGAGCGCCTTCGTTGTTGGCACCGAATTCGGCGGTTCCGGTCTTGCCGAGCAACCCGGGGATGTCATTCAGCGCCGTGGCCGTTCCGCCGGTGATGGTCTCGCGCATCATCGTCTTCAGTTGCTCGGTGACCTGCGGGTTCACTGCTGCCGGCTGCATGTTGCCCACGCCGGGCTTACCTGCGACGACCGTCGGCGGAAGCAAGCCGTTATTGGCGATGGACGATGCGACCAGCGCCATCCCGAACGGTGACGCGGTCACCTGGCCCTGGCCGATGGCAGATTCGACGCGCTGCGCCGGGGTGTCGGCCGACGGCACCGAGCCGGTGACGGTCGTCAGGCCAGGGGTGACGTAGTCGACGCCGAGGCCGTACTGCGCCGCCGCGTCGGTCAGACCGTTCGGCGGGAGTGCGACGCCGAGGCGGCCCATCGTCGTATTGCACGATTTTGCGAACGCGGTGTGCAGCGGCACGTCACCGAGTTCGAAGTTGTCGTCGTTCGGGATCTGCCTGCCTTCGATGTTCTCGGTCGCCGGGCACGGCAGCACGGTATCGGGGGTGACGGCACCGGACTGCAGGGCAGCCGAGGTGGTGACCGTCTTGAACGTCGACCCCGGCGGGTACAGGCCGGTCAAGGCGATCGGGCCCTCGGCGTCCGCGGCGGCATTCTGGGCAACGGCCAGAACATTTCCCGTCGACGGCCGAAGCGCGACGATCGCAGCCTGCTGTGGCAACGACGCCAGGGCGTTCTCGGCTTTGAGTTGCAGCGCCGAGTCGACGGTGGTCGCGATGTCCTCGCCGGTGCTTGCATCGCGTCCGGCGAGCTGGGTGACGGTGCCATCGGCTGCGACCGCTTGGATCGCCCAGCCACGATTGGTGGCCTGCTCCTGCTCCCACAGCGTCGTCAGATCACTGAGCACCGGCGAGACGAGGTTGCGATCGGTGGCCAACAATCGCGTCTGCGGCGCGAGCGTGACTCCGGGGATGGTGGCGAGCTGGGCACCGATGGGGTCGATATCCGACTGGCGGAGGGAGACTATCGTGGCTGAATTACCCTGTGCAGCAGCAACACTCGATGCGACGGACTCGGCCGTGATACCCGGAACGACGGATCCGACGAGGTTCGCGACAGCTACGGGATCGGCCGTCGCATCGACGTTGACGAGGGTGACCACCTGCTGCGACATCAGCTCGACGCCGTTGCCGTCGAAGATACGAGGTGCCACCAGAGCATCGGTCGGAGTGAATCGCACCGACGAGTCGGCCGTCAGGCCCGGCACCAACATCGCCGGATCCCAGGTGATCTTCCACCCCTGCTGGGTCTCGGCTGCAGTGGCCGACGTGGTGTAGTTCCACTCCTTCGGTTCACCGTCCGGTTCGGCGGTGCCGTCGCTGGTCGTCGAGAAACGCCAGCCGGCGTTCAACGTGAACGTGCCGGCATCCTCGTTGGCGTCGACAGCCTCGAAATCCGGAGTGGCCGTCACCGTTCCGCCGCCCGAGAGCCCGTCGTACAACGCGGTGAGCGCTGCCGTCGCTCCGGCCGGATCGGTGGTCAGCGCGGCCGCCTGCTCGATGTTGGAGCTGTTGACCGCGGCCGCAAACTGCTCGGCGACCGTCTGCGGCTGATCGGGACCACTCTGACCGCAGGCGGCGAGCACCAATGCCAGTACGGACACGATCGCGGCCAGAGTCGTCGGTCTTGTCGTTGTGCGCACGGAGTCGATCATGCCCCAGGCCACCGACGAACCGATGGTGGCGCGATCCCGAAGATGCGAGTAATCATGTAATCAGTATTACTTCGCATCGAGGAGACCTCATGAAACCCAACGGACGCTCGTTCGGACGCCCCGGCGGCTGGCAGCACGCAGACATCCCGAATGCCACCGATGCAGCCGAGTGGTTCGGCGGCAGACTCCCCGAAAGCTGGTTCGACGGGGACGCCTCGATCGAGGTCGATCGCGAGGAGATCCTCGTCGTCGGCACCCTGCCCGCCGAACAGGACAGTTCACCCGCCGCCGTCGAGGGCCGCATCGCTCGCTTTCGGGAAACGACCCGTGGTGACCGCATCCAGATCGCAGCCGAGGCCGAGAAGCGATACGGCCGCAAGGTCGCGTGGGGAGTTCGGACCGAATCTGAGGTCGTCCTGTTCACCCATCTCGCCGTTCCGGTCATGACGCGCCTGCGTCAGCCCGAGCGTCGCGTCCTCGACACCCTCGTCGATGCCGGGGTCGCTCGCTCCCGCGCGGATGCGTTGGCCTGGGCCGTGAAGCTGGTCGGCGAACACACCCAGGAATGGCTGGACGAGCTCCGCGGCGCCATGGAGACGGTCGACGAGCTGCGCAAGAAGGGGCCGTCGGTCTAATTCGATTGCGCGAACGTCAGGCTCGGGGTTACCGTGATCCTTGCCTTGTTGCCCACAGATTCGGAGAGGCCATTGCTCTTCCAAAGGTTCTAGACGCCTGCAGATCGTCCGCATGCACACCTTTGGAGCGCCCATGCCTCATTCATCCTCCCTTTCTGTCTCGAACCTGACGTTCTCCTGGCCCGACGGCGACCCCGTGTTCGACGCCTTGTCGGCCATCTTTCCCAGCGGCACAACAGGTCTCATCGGCTCCAATGGTGCCGGTAAGTCGACACTGCTGAAGTTGCTCGCCGGAGATTTGACGCCGCAACACGGTTCGATCTCGATTCCCGGCGTACTCGGCTATCTGCGCCAGGACGTCGCACTCGATCCCGATCTCCCAGTGGACTCGGTGCTGGCCATCGACCATATCCGAGAAGCATTGCACCGCATCGAATCCGGGATGTCGACCGAGGACGACTTCACCGTCGTCGGATCTGCGTGGGATATCGAGGAGCGCGCACTGGCGTTGCTGGACAAGCTCGGACTCGGCAATATCGTCGGTTCGATCGATGACCTCGATCGACGAGTCGGCACCCTGTCGGGCGGCGAAGCCATGTTGTTGGCTCTCACCGCGCAGTTGTTGGGCGAACCCGATGTTCTGCTACTGGACGAGCCGACGAACAACCTCGATCGGGTTGCGCGAGAACGCTTGTACACAGCTGTCGACGGCTACTCGGGTGTGCTGATCGTCTGCACCCACGACCTGGAACTGCTCGAGCGGGTCGACTCCGTCGCCGAGGTGCGGGCCGAGCGCAGCGGAGTCTCGCGGCTGCGCATGTTCGGCGGCAACTATCGGCACTATCGGTCGGTCGTCGACGCCGAGCAGTATGCGGCACGAGCGACGGTCCGTGATGCCAAGAACGACGTCCGCAAGCAGGAACGCGAATTGATCGACACACGAATCAAACTCGACCGGCGTCTGCGCTACGGCAAGAAGATGGAAGAGCAGAAACGCGAACCCAAGATCATCATGGGTGCGCGAAAACGCGCCGCCCAGGAATCGGCCGGAAAGCTCCACGGTACCCACAACGATCGCGTCGACGATGCCCGGTCGTCCCTGTCCGCGGCCGAGGACCTGCTCCGCGACGACCGCGAGATCCGCGTCGACCTCCCGGCAACCAAAGTTCATCCCGGGCAGGTGGTGCTGACGCACGAGGACGTGCACATCGTGGGCCCTGAGCGCATCGCATTGATCGGGCCGAACGGCAGTGGCAAGACCACCCTGTTGCGCACTCTGAATGCGGCCGGCGCAGTGGTGCCGTGGAAGTACTTACCGCAGCGACTCGACGTCTTCGACGAATCCCGCACCGTTGCCGAGAACGTCGCCGACGTGGCACCGCACGCCACGGCCGAACAGATCCGGGGACAACTCGCCCGATTCCTGTTCCGCGGGTCCGACGCCGATGCCGTCGTCGCCACCCTCTCCGGTGGAGAACGACTGCGGGCTGCACTGGCGCGAATCCTCCTGGCAGAGCCTGCTCCGAAACTACTGATGCTCGACGAGCCAACCAACAACCTCGACATCGCCAGCCGGCAACACCTCATCGAAGCCTTGGAGACATTCGAGGGTGCGCTGATTATCGCGAGCCACGATCGGCCGTTCCTGGATGCCATCGGCCCGACCCGCACGATCGACCTCACCCCAATCGCCGAGTCCGCCGCAGAAGCGCCCACCCGTAGGGTCTCAATGTGACTTTTGGTGGCCTTTTCGGGGGTCAATGTCACGTTGAGTGGACTCGAAGGAAGACAATCGCGGGGTGGAGTACGCCTCGAATGCAGACGATGGGACACGGATCGCATACACGGTGGTGGGGTCCGGGCCGCCGTTGTTGATGGTGCACGGCAGTTTTCTGACGCACACGATTTGGCGGACGTTCGGCTATGTGAAGGCGTTGCGCGGAAGTCGGCAATTGATTCTGATCGACAGTCGCGGGCATGGCCGCAGCGAGAAGCCGCATACTCCCGACGCCTATGCGATGGGCAACATCGTCGGCGATCTGACGGCGGTACTCGATGCGGTAGGCGCACAGACAGTCGACTACCTCGGCTATTCGTTCGGGGCACGGGCCGGGTTGGCGTTGACGGCGGCAGCGCCCGAGCGAGTGCGATCACTGGCCGTCGGCGGCGGTAGTCACGGCGCTCAGGCAGGCGCGTTCGACCGCCTCTTCTTCCCTGGGTGCGCAGATGTGTTGGAGCAGCGCGGCATGGACGGATTTCTCGAAGTCTGGACCAGCCACCGCATGTTCCCGATCGACGCCGGAACGCGAGCGGTGTTCTCCGCCAACGATGCTCAGGCCTTGGCCGCGTACATCCGTGCCTGCGATGCCGATCCTGGACTACCCGACGAGGCGCTGCAGCGATTCACTCAACCCTCGCTGTTCTACGTCGGCAGCCAGGACGGTACGAGACTCGACGACACACGGGCAGCCGCAGCGCTGGTTCCGAACTCCGAATTGCACGTCATCCGCGGATTCGATCACGCGACGACGATGGCCGCGTCCGCAGAGGTGCTCGGAGTCCTCGAACGGTTCTGGGACAGGTGACGTCAGCGTCCACAATTCACCTCGAGAGACGGGATTCCGCCTCCCACAGCAAATAGTGGACGCTCACATCACCTCTTCAACGCGGGAAACTGGTCGTCACGCCACTCGGTCTCCAGTGGTCCCACGGCAGCGTCCTCGCGGGCACGCAATTCCACTCGGCGGATCTTGCCCGAGATGGTTTTCGGCAGCTCGAAGAACTCGATACGCCGGACACGCAGGAACGGGGCCAGGTGCTCCCGGGCATACTTCAAGATCTCGAATGCCGTGTCCTCGTTGGGTTCCCAGCCCGACGCCAATGCCACATACGCCTTGGGGACGGCCAGTCGCGTCTCGTCGGGAGCGGGCACCACTGCAGCCTCGGCCACTGCGGGGTGTTCGATGAGAACGCTTTCGAGCTCGAACGGGGAGATCTTGTAGTCGGAGGCCTTGAAGACGTCATCGGTGCGGCCGACGTAGGTGATGTACCCCTCGGAGTCCCGCGATGCCACGTCGCCGGTGTGGTAGTAGCCGTCGGCCATGACAGCGGCGTTGCGCTCGGGGTCCCCGAGGTAGCCGGTCATCAGGTTGAACGGATTCTGCGCCAGGTCGAGGCAGATCTCA
This sequence comes from Rhodococcoides fascians A25f, assembly GCF_000760935.2. NCBI lineage: Bacteria > Bacillati > Actinomycetota > Actinomycetes > Mycobacteriales > Nocardiaceae > Rhodococcoides > Rhodococcoides fascians. The sequence goes on from NZ_CP049744.1 coordinate 5,419,310, forward strand.
CCCTCGTCGGCGAGTTCACCGGTGGTGGGGTCGACGATCACCACCGGCACTCCGGGCAATGGCCGGCCCATGGAACCGGACTTGAGCATCGCGCCGGGTGTATTGGCCACCAGCGCAGTGGTTTCCGTCTGCCCGAATCCGTCGCGAATGTTCAGGCCCCACTCCCGCTGCACCGTGGAGATCACCTCCGGATTGAGTGGCTCACCGGCACCGATTGCCTCACGGAGTGAACCCCCACCGCCGGTGAGGTCAGCTTGAATGAGCATGCGCCACACGGTCGGTGGCGCACAGAAGGTCGTCACTTCGACGCGTCGGATCTGCTCGAGCAATGCCGACGCGTCGAACTTGCCGTAGTTGTAGATGAAGATGGTCGCCTCGGCGATCCACGGCGCGAAGAAGCAACTCCACGCATGTTTGGCCCAACCGGGCGAGCTGATGTTCAGGTGCACGTCGCCCGGACGAAGCCCGAGGAAGTACATGGTGCTCAGATGTCCGACGGGATAGGAGATCTGAGTGTGTTCGACGAGCTTGGGCTTGCTGGTGGTGCCGGAGGTGAAGTACATCAACAGGCGGTCGTCGGGTGCAGTGACGGACTCGAACGGCCGCGCCTCCGCGGATCGAGCATCGGCGTAATCGAGCCAGCCTTCGTGTGCGGAGGTCGCGATGCGCAGGTAGTCACCGGGAACGTCGTCGAATTTGCCGGTGTCCGAGGGGTTCACGATCACGGCGCGGGCATTGCCGCGCACCACCCGATCGGTCAGATCGCTGGAGCCGATGGCCGTGGTGGTCGGCATCAGCACCGCACCCAGCTTCATCACCGCGAGCATCGACTCCCAGAGTTCGACCTGGTTGCCCAGCATCAGGATCACCGAATCGCCGCGACCGATCCCCTGCTGCTCGAGCCACCGGGCAACCTGGTCCGAGCGCCGCGCGATGTCGTCGAAGCTGTACTTGGCCTCGCTGCCGTCCTCCTCGACGATCCACAGCGCGGTGCCGTCGTTGCCGCGGGCGATCGCGTCGAACCAGTCGATCGCCCAGTTGAAGGTATCGCCGAACGATGGCCACTCGAAAGTTTCGACGGCTCGGTCGTAGTCGCCGTACGCGTCGAGCAGTAGATCGCGAGCGTTCCTGAATGCCGTGTACGCCGATTCGGCCATGTTTCCTCCTGCGCCTGTGATGCCCATCACCGCCACGGTAAGGGAGATGAACAATCCCTCGCTACCCCTGAACGGGGGTGGCAACTCGGCTAGCCTCGATCACCGTGACCATCAGATACTTCGCTATCGCATGTGCACTGGGGATAGTCCACGCCGCGTTTTCCGCCTATTGGGCTGCAGGTGGCCGATGGATGCTCGACACGGTGGGAGCCTTCGCGACGGAGTGGGTCGACTCGGAACCGACATCGGCACGAACGGCACTGCTGGTGCTTGCACTCGTCAAACTCGCAGCGGCAATTCTTCCGGCCCTCGCGTACATGAACCGGCCCCGCCTGGCCGCACAGAACCGGACCTGGGTGCCGTCATTGATCCTCGGCATATCCTGGCCCGGCTCTGTACTGCTGATTCTCTGGGGCGGAGCATCGTTCGTCGGTGCGGTGATCGGCCTGATCGCCTCGGACGAGAACCGAAGCGTCAAATACGGCCACCTGTTTTTCGACGGCATCTTCTTGCTCTGGGGCGCAGCGCTTCTGACGGCACTGATCCTGTCCAGAAAAGCCGCGTACCAACCGCGCTAGATGCGCTCCCCTGTTTCCGGGTGGAACAGGTGGATCGCACCGTCGAGTCGCGTCAGGCCGATGCTTTCGCCGATCTTGGCCGGTGCGCGCACTGCCGAACGGGCGACCAGCGACACGGGTCCCCCGTCGAGACCCTTGACCTTCGGGTCGTCCAGGTGCGCGTAGAGGTAGGACTCACTGCCGAGTTCCTCGATCAGATCCACCTTGCCCTCGAAGCCTTCACCGCCGCCGTGCACGATGCCGAGCTGCTCCGGGCGTAGCCCGACGGTGACGTTGTCGAGACCCAGGCTCGCGAGTTTGGTGAGCTCGTCGCGTTCGAGGGGAAGCAGGAAGCTACCGATCTGCACGCCACCCGAGCCGATGGGCACCGTCATCAGGTTCATCGCCGGCGAACCGATGAAGCCGGCGACGAATGCGTTGACGGGGTTGTCGTACAGGTCTGTGGGAGAGGCGAACTGCTGCAGTTTGCCGCCGCGCAACACGGCAACACGATCACCCATCGTCATGGCCTCGACCTGGTCGTGGGTGACGTAGACGGTCGTGGTGCCGAGCCGGCGCTGCAACGCCGCGATCTGCGTACGCGTCTGGACTCGCAGTTTTGCGTCGAGATTGGACAGCGGCTCGTCCATGCAGAACACCTGCGGCTCACGAACAATTGCGCGCCCCATGGCAACTCGCTGACGCTGACCACCCGAGAGCTTTCCGGGCTTGCGGTCCAAGTATTCGGTGAGGTCGAGGATCTTCGCGGCCTCGGCCACCTTCTTCGTGCGCTCCTCGAGAGAGACACCGCGCATCTTGAGGGCGAAGCCCATGTTCTCCCCGACGGTCTTGTTGGGGTACAGGGCGTAGTTCTGGAACACCATCGCGATGTCGCGGTCCTTCGACGGCACACCCACCATGTTCTTGCCACCGATCTCGATGGCACCACCGTCGATCTCCTCGAGGCCGGCGAGCATGCGCAGAGCGGTGGACTTGCCGGAGCCGGAAGGCCCGACCAGAACGACGAATTCGCCGTCCTGGATGTCGAGGTCGAGTGAATCGACGGCGAGCTTGTCGGCACCTTCGTAGACGCAGGATGCCTTCTTGTACGTGATTGCAGCCATGAGACTTTCTCCTACTTGATTGCGCCGAAGGACAGACCGCGCACGAGCTTGTTCTGCGCGAACCATCCGGCAAGGACGACGGGAAGTGCTGCGAACGTCGCAGCAGCGGAAAGCTGGGCCCAGTACAGGCCCTGGCCGGTGATGAATCCGACGAGGTACACCGGAATCGTCTGGGCCTGAACGGCAGTGAGGTTGACCGCGAAGAAGAACTCGTTCCACGAGAAGATGACGCAGATGAGCGACGTCGCCGCGATACCGGGCGAGACGAGCGGAAGGATCACCTCGCGCACCGAGGTCCACAGCGATGCCCCGTCCATACTCGCGGCCTCGAGCAGTTCGCTCGGCACCTCGAGGAAGAACGAGCGCATCATCCACACGGCGATGGGAAGATTCATCGCGGTGTACAGCACGACCAAGGTCCAGATGTTGTCCAACATTCCGATGTCGCCGACGATGACGTACAGCGGGACGATCGCCGCGACGACCGGGAGCATCTTGGTGGAGATGAAGAAGAACAGCACGTCCTTCGTCTTCTTGACCGGTCGCAGTGACAGTGCGAAGGCAGCCGGAACACCCAGCAGCAGAACGAAGATCGTCGAGACGACCGTCGCGAACGCCGAGTTCAGCAAGGTGGTGCCGATGCCGCTCTCGAGCACGCCGCGGTACTGATCCAGGGTCGGCGTGAAGAACAGCTTGGGCGGATCGGAGTAGGCGTCGGCCTCCTGCTTGAAGCCGGTGAGGACCATCCACAGCACCGGGAAGAAGAACGCGATACCCGCGACCCAGGCCACGAAGGACCAGATCGAGCCCGGTCCCCACTTGCTCTTGCGCTTGATCGGCGCGGCGTCGGTCGACTTCTTGTCTACAGTTGCGGTGCTCATCACGCAGCCTCCTCGGTTCCGCTGAAGCTCTTGAAGATCAGTCTCAGCGCCAGGGTGCTGACGATGATGGTGGCCACGACGGTGACGACACCCATGGCGGCGGCCTGCCCGATGTCGAAGCCGAGGAACGCACGCTGATAGATGTAGAACGGCAGGTTCGCGCTGGCGACACCCGGTCCACCCGAGGTCATCATGTAGACGGCGTCGAAGGTGTTGACGAGATAGATGGCTCCGAGAACCGCACCGAGCTCGATGAATCGGCGCAGATGCGGGAGGGTGAGCTCACGGAAGAGCTTGACCGGGCCCGCACCGTCGACCCGTGCCGCCTCGGCGATGTCCTTGGGCATGGACTGCAGGCCGGCGAGGATGAGCAACATCATGAACGGGGTCCACTGCCAGATCAGGTTCGCCATGACGGCGGGCAATGGGTAACGCGAGACCCAGTCGATCTGATCAACTCCGAACGGGCTCAGGACGAAGTTGATCAGGCCGAAGACCGGATCGAACATCGTGGTCTTCCAGATCAACGCGCCGGCAACGGGGGTGATCAGGAACGGCGTGATCAGCAGCGTGCGGATCAGACTGCGGCCGATGAACTTCCGGTCCAGCAGCAGAGCCAGGAACAACCCGAGAACCACCGAGATGATGACGGTTCCGACGATCATGATCACCGTGTTGAGGGCGACCTCACGGAACTGACTGTCCTGGAAGACCGCCACGTAGTTGTTGAGCCAGTTGAACTTCTGCGAACCCGGTCGAACGAGGTTCCACGACTGCGTCGAGTAGTACAGCGTGAACAGGAACGGAACCTGGGTGACCAGGATGGCGAACACCATGGCCGGCAGCAGCGGGCCGCGGCGACGCCACCCTTCCGCCTTCGAGATCGTCCTGGGTCTCGGTACGAATTCCTCGGAATCGGCTTGCGCCGATCGTGTTTCGGTGGTGGTCATCCCTGGCCCTCCTGGTACGTCTTGCCGACCACTTCGGCGTACTGCTGCGCTTGTTCGAGCGCATCGTGGACGCTGATTCGTCCTGCCACTGCGGCGCTGATCTGTTGGCTGACACGGGTTCCCAGGTCCTGGAACTCGGGGATGGTCAGGAACTGCACACCGGTGTACGGCACCGGATCCACCGTGGGGTTGTTCGGGTCGGCACCGTTGATCGAATCCAGGGTGACCTGGCCGTAAGCCGCGGATGCTTCCTCGTACTCGGGGATCTCGTAGGTGGACAGGCGGCTACCGGGTGGTACCCGTTCCCAACCCAACTCGTTGCCCACCTTGTTCAGGTACTCCTTGCTGGTCATCCACGAGACGAACTTCCAGGCGTCGTCCGGATTCTCGGATGTCTTCGGGATACCGAGTGCCCAGGAGTACAGCCACCCGTTGTCGCCCTTGGCTGCCGACGGCGCCTTGGCGTAGCCGATCTTGCCGACGACGTTGCTCGAGGTGGGATCCTCCAACACCGACACCGCGGACGTTGCGTCGTACCACATCGCGGTGTTTCCCTGCGAGAGCTGCGTTCCACACTCGCTGAAACCACTTGTCGCTGCACCGGCTTGCCCGTGCTCACGGACCAGGTCGACGTAGAACTGAACGGCCTGCTCCACCTCTGGGCTGTTGAGCTGGGCGTTCCAGTTCTCGTCGAACCACCGTCCACCGAAGGCGTTGATGACGGTGTCGAGTGGTGCCAGAACCTCACCCCAACCGGGCTTTCCGCGCAGGCAGATGCCCGACACATCGGGACTGTCGAGCTTCGCTGCAGCATCGGCGACCTGCTGCCAGGTGGGCTCCTCGGGCATCGTGATGCCGGCGGCCTCCATCAGGTCCTTGCGATACATCAGGAACGACGACTCACCGTAGAACGGCACCGAGTACATGCTGCCCTCGTAGGACAGTGATTCCTTCAGTGTGGGAATGAAGTCGTCCTCGTCGTAACCCGGTGTGGCGTCGGCATACTCGGACAGATTGGTCAGCCACCCGTTCTCCGCCCACTGCGGGGTCTCGAAGTTGCTGATCATCACCACATCGAACTCACCACCGCCGGTGGCCACCGAGGCGGTGATCTTCGCCCGCGCCTCGTTCTCGGACAGCGACACGAACTTCAGATTGATGCCCGGGTTCTCCGCCTCGAACTCCGGAGCAAGGGAAATGGCATCGGACATCTGTGAATTCGAGACGATCGCAACGGTGATCGTCTTGCCATCACCGTCACCACCGAACGAGCCGGCTCCGGCACATCCGGACAGCACCAAGGTTGTCGCGAGCGAGGCCGCGACAGCCACTTTCGGTAAAACCCTCACTGAAATACCCTTCCATTGGAGGTTGCCGTTGCAGGAGCTTGCGCAACGAGCCAACGTGCACTTTCGATGTCGGTCACCAGGATCGAGGCCAGTCCGCCGCGCAGAGCACCGAGCAGCGCCTCGTGTTTACGTTGTCCACCGGTGACGAGCACAGCCCGGTCACACGCCCTGATGGCGTCGAGCCCCACCGACACGGTTCGGCCGGGGAGCGATCCTCCGGTGTCCTGACCGTCGGCGTCGTAGAACCGCCCGCCGATCTCGCCCACCGCGCCGAGGCGGCGCACTTCGTCGAGAACCTCGAGGTCGATGAAGCTGCCCTCGAACAACGTGGTGGAGGTGGAAACGGGACCGATGCCGTACATCATCACGTCGGCATCGGCCCCGGCTTTGAGGGCGCGAGAGATCACGGAATCCTGCTCCAGCGCAACCACTGTCGCCTGGTCGGCGTACAACGGAGCATTGAGCCGGATGGGCGTCGCCTGCAGATAGGCAGCGCACCGCCCGAGTGTGTACTCGACACCGGTCTGATAGTCGGCCGAGGTGATGGAACCGTCGAGTTGCACCACCGCAGCACATTTGGTGGACCTGGTCTTGAGCGAACTCGCGACGGCCACCGTTTCGGGACCCCAGGTGAAACCGAGAACGTCCTGATCCTTGAGTCGACGGGAGAGCAACGTCGCTGCCGCACGGCCGAGAGACCCGTAGCCGGCGTCCGTTCCGTCGATGACGTCCGAGACGACCAGTACCTCGGTGAGTCCGTACTGCGCCTCGAGCTCACGCTCGACGTCCGCGTGCACGGTGCCCTGCAAATCGTCGGGCACGTTGATCTCGATCGTCACGAGCCCTTGGGAACGGGCCCGTGCGACCAACCGTCCTGCGGTCGGGCGCGAGACACCCAGCTTCACGGCGATCTCGGCCTGCGTCGCACCTTCGAGGTGGTACATGGTGGCGGCGCGCAGAGCCAGCCGGAGATCTTCTCCGGACCGCGTGGACTTTGCCCCATTGGGCTCCGATCCGTCCATGACGCCTCCCTAACCAGTGAGCAAATGCTCAGCTCGTGTTCATCTGCTCATTAAGCTAACATTAAGGTGTGATCTACACAACACCCCCTCGCGATCAGCGATCCGTGCCACAGTCCATGCAGGCCAGCGTGCTCACCGGCGTGCACGAGATCCGACTCGAAGAACGGCCCGTCCCCACACCCGCGCCCGATGAGGTCCTCGTGCAGGTCACGGCCGTGGGGGTGTGCGGATCCGATGCGCACTACTACCGGGAGGGACGCATCGGCGACTACGTGGTCGACGGCCCCCTCGTGCTCGGACACGAGGCTGCGGGCGTGATCGTGGCCGTGGGGTCCGACATCCCCGACACCCGCGTCGGGCAGCGCGTGTCCATCGAGCCGCAACGACCGGATCCCACCAGCGCCCAATCCCGCGCCGGCCGATACAACCTGTGCCCGGCCATGGAATTCTTCGCGACCCCGCCCATCGACGGCGCACTGGCGGAATACGTGCTGATCCAATCGACGTTCGCGCACGCCGTTCCGGACAGCATCTCCGACGAGGCCGCAGCTCTCTTCGAGCCGCTGTCGGTCGGCATCGCATCGGTACAGAAGGCGAAAATCTCGGCCGGTTCGAGCGTGCTCATCGCGGGCGCAGGCCCCGTCGGGATCGTCACAGCACAGGTGGCCAGGGCCTTCGGAGCCACCGAGGTGATCGTCACCGATCTCGATGCCTCCCGCCGCGCCAACGCCGCAACTTTCGGCGCAACACGAGTCCTCGACCCCACCACCGAGGACGTGCGTGCGTTGTCGGTCGATGCCTTCATCGACGCCTCCGGTGCGGCGCGGGCGGTGTTCGACGGCATCCATGCGGTCCGGCCGGCCGGCACCGTCGTGCTCGTCGGCATGGGCGGATCCGACTACCCCCTGCCGATCTCGGTCATTCAGAACCGGGAGTTGGTGCTCACCGGAGTCTTCAGATACGCCAACACGTGGCCCATCGCACGCGACCTGGTGGCGTCGGGCATGGTGGATCTCGACGCTATGGTGACGGCGCGGTTCGGACTCGACGGCGTCGAAGATGCCTTGAACGCGGACAAGCTGGCCGGAAGCATCAAAGCTGTTGTGATACCTGGTTTTCGAGGAGAAGGAAAGAACGCATGAAGCTTCGGGCGAGCACTCTGGCAGAAATCCACACCGACGTCGAGGTACCGACCTACGACCGAGCCGCAGTCACCACGGGGATCGTGCACTTCGGCGTCGGTGGCTTTCACCGCGCCCACCAGGCGATGTATGTCGACCGTTTGCTCGAGCGCGGCGAGGCGTCGGACTGGGGGATCTGCGGTGTGGGTGTACTGCCGCACGACAAGAAGATGAAAGAGGTTATGGACCAGCAGGACTGCCTCTACACCCTCGCCCTCAAGCACGCCGACGGCACCTGGGAAACTCGCGTCATCGGGTCGATCGTCGAGTATCTGTTCGCCCCCGAGGATCCCGAGTCCGTCATCGAGAAGATGGCATCCGAGGCGGTGAAGATCGTCTCGCTCACCATCACCGAAGGTGGGTACAACTTCTCCGCCACCACCGGGGAGTTCGACGAGAAGAATCCGGCGATCGTCGCGGATCTCGCCGACGGTGCCGTGCCGTCGACAACTTTCGGACTCGTCGTCGAAGCACTGGCGCGTCGGAAGGATCGTGGCATGAAGCCGTTCACGATCATGTCCTGCGACAACATCGAGGGCAACGGCCACATGGCGCAATCGACGTTCACAACGTTCGCGCGCCTGAAGGACCCGACGTTGGCCGACTGGATCACGGCGGAAGGCGCGTTCCCCAACTCGATGGTGGATCGCATCACGCCGGTGACGACACCGGAAGTGATCGAACAACTTTCGTCGCGATACGCCATCGAAGACCAGTGGCCTGTCGCCGGTGAGCCGTTCACGCAGTGGGTACTCGAAGACAACTTCACCCTCGGCCGTCCACACCTGGAGGATGTGGGCGTGCAGGTTGTCGAGGACGTCACTCCCTACGAGCTGATGAAGCTGCGCCTGCTCAATGCCAGCCATCAGGCCCTCGCATATTTCGGCTACCTCAGCGGTTACCGACTGGTGCACGAAGTCTGCCAGGATCCGCAGTTCGCGGCGTTCTTGCTGGCCTACATGGACGAGGAGGCAACGCCCACACTGCAGCCCGTGCCCGGTATCGATCTGACCGAGTACAAGCACACGCTCATCGAGCGGTTCTCCAACCCGGAGATACGCGACACCGTAGCGCGACTGTGCGCCGAGTCCTCGGATCGAATTCCCAAGTGGCTCTTGCCCGTCATTCGCAAGAACCTCGAGACCGGCGGTGAGATCGTCCGGTCCACCGCGGTCGTCGCGAGCTGGGCCCGCTACGCCGAGGCGGTCGACGAATCCGGTGATCCCATCGACATCGTCGACCAGCTGAAGGATTCACTCGTTCCGATCGCACAGAGCCAGCGGGAGAATCCGACGGCCTTCATCGCCAACCGCGCGGTGTTCGGGGATCTGATCGACAACGCACGCTTCGTTGCCGAATACACGAAACAGCTGACATCACTGCAGGAGAACGGTGCGCGCGCAACCCTGGAGGCGCTCAGGTCGACTCACTGAATTTCTCGGTGTCTCGGACCTGACCGGATACGATGACGGTATCGCCCGCACCGATCACCGTGTCCGCTGTTGCGTAGGTGAACCCTTCACCCAGACGCTTGACCGCGACGACGGTTACTCCGTGCTTGGTGCGGATTCCACTCTCGCCCAGAGTCTTTCCTATCAGTGAGGCCGGCGGCGAGGTCTTCGCCATGGCGTAACCGTCGTCGAACTCGATGTAGTCCATCATCCGACCACGTACCAGGTGAGCTACTCGCTTACCCATGTCGTGCTCGGGCCTCACGACGTGGTGGACGCCGATCTGGCTGAGAATCTTGGCGTGTGCGTTGCTCAGAGCCTTGGCCCAGATGGTCGACATCGACAGATTCACCAGTGCCGATGCGGTGAGCAGGCTCGCTTCGAGATTGGACCCGATACCCACGACGGCACGGTCGTACTCGTGCACCGACAATTGCCGAAGAGACTCCTCGTCGGTGGTATCGGCCACCACAGCATGCGTCAGACGGTCTGCCACGCGTTGCACTACGGCCTCGTCGCTGTCGACGCCGAGCACCTCTACCCCCTGGTCCATCAGTTCCAGTGCGAGAGACTTACCGAAGCGGCCGAGACCGAGAACGACGACGACATCGGAGGATGGTTTCCTAGCCAACGAACGGCCTTTCCGTGGGAAGCGTGTATCGCCGTCCGCGGTCGCGGGCGGCGAGGGCACTGACCAGAGTGATGGAACCGATTCGGCCCAGATACATCAGGATTATCAGGACCACCTGACCCCAGCCGGGTAGTTGTGCGGTGATTCCGGTGGACAGGCCTACCGTCGCGAACGCCGATACGACCTCGAAGAGCAGCACGTCGAGATCGAAATTCGTGCCGGCCAACAGCGCCACGACCGGCAGCATGACCAACGCGACGCCGATCAACGCGACGGTCAGCGCCTGACGTTGCACACGCGCGTCGATTCGACGACCGAACACCGACACCTCACGGTCACCGCGGATCTCGGCCAGGATGACGAACAGGAGTAGGGCGAACGTGGTGACCTTGATGCCACCCGCCGTGCCGCCGCTGCCACCACCGATGAACATCAGGACGTCGGTGACGAGCAGGGTCGCGTTGTCCACATCCGCATAGTCGACGCTGTTGAATCCTGCGGTGCGAGGCATCACGCCCTGGAACGTCGCGACGAGCATCTTGTCCCAGAAGCCGAATCCGCCCAGGGTCCTCGACCACTCGAAGAGCAACACCACCGTCGGTCCGAGAATCAACAGAACCCCGGTGACCGACAGCGTCATTCGAGTGTGCAGTGACCATCGCTTGCGTGCCCGAACACCGCCGGCACGTGCGCGGAGGTGACGGGCGATCTCGAAGAGAACCGGAAATCCGATGCCTCCCAACACAACCGCGATCAACAGCGGCACACAGATCCACGGGTCGGTGGCGAACCCGATCATGTTGTCGCTGAAGAGGGCGAATCCGGCGTTGTTGAACGCCGAGACGGCATGGAAGATCCCCAGCCACAGTGCGCGACCCGGTGGCTCGTCGTAGCCGATGACGAAGCGCACCGCCAGGACGATCGCGACGACACTCTCGATGATCAGGCTGGTGCGGAACACACCGACGACGACACTCCTGACGTCGCCCAGCCCGGATGTGCGGACCTCGGCGGCCGCGTTGAGCCTGCTTCGCAACCCGATTCGATCGGCCAGCACCAAGCCGACCAACGACGCGATCGTCATGATCCCGAATCCGCCGATCTGGATCAGGCCGAGGATCACCCCCTGCCCGAAACCCGACCAGTACACCGGCGTGTCCACCACGATCAGGCCGGTCAAACTGACCGCCGAGGTCGATGTGAACAACGCCTGCAGAAACCCGGACGCGATCCCGGACTGGGTGGCCGTCGGAAGCATCAGCACCGCTGCACCGAGCAAGATGGCCAGTGCAAATCCCGACGCCATGAGCCGAACCGGCGTGAGCCGGAAGACCGTGGACCATCGCGATGCCGGGCGAGCGTCTGTCACTCGGCAGACAGTACCGGTGGGACGAGCCGCTTCGCGGCACGTGCACGAAACTTCGTAGCAGGGGTCGAGTTTCCGTGCACCTGGGTCATTCCGCAGGCTCCACTCCCGCTCACCTGCGCGTCAGCGCTCCATCAGTCGACCAAGCGCTCCCCGGTCACCGTGGAGAACAGGTGGGTGCGCTCAGCGGCGTAGGAGAGCGTGATCTTCGATCCGCGTTCCGGTGGGATGCGGCCGTCGGCGCGGACGACGATGGGCTGACGCGTGCCGTTGATATCGGCCTGGCCGTAGACGTAGGCGTCGGCTCCGAGTTCTTCGACGACGTCGATGGTCACTTCGAGGCCTGCCCCGGTGGTGATCTGCAGGTCCTCGGGCCGCACGCCGAGTGTCACGGAACTCTCCCCGATTCCGGCGATGGCGGAGCGGGGAACCGGAACCACTTCGCCGCCGAAGCGGACGCCGCCGTCGACGAGGGGAAGCTCGAGCAGATTCATTGCAGGCGATCCGATGAAGCCGGCGACGAACACGTTGTTCGGGTGTTCGTACATGCGCCTGGGCGAGTCGCACTGCTGCAGCACACCGTCTTTGAGGACGGCCACGCGATCGCCCATCGTCATGGCCTCGACCTGATCGTGGGTGACGTACACGGTCGTCGTGGCGAGTCGACGCTGCAGCGCGGAGATCTGCGCGCGGGTCTGTACCCGGAGTTTGGCGTCGAGGTTGGACAGCGGCTCGTCCATGAGGAACACCTGTGGCTTGCGAACGATGGCGCGGCCCATGGCCACTCGCTGACGTTGGCCGCCGGAGAGCGCTTTGGGCTTGCGGTCGAGAAACTTGGTGAGGTCGAGGATCTTGGCAGCGTCCTCGACGCGACGCTTGATCTCGGCCTTGTCCTCGCCGGCGATGCGAAGTCCGAATCCCATGTTCTCGCCGACCGTCATGTGTGGGTACAGGGCGTAGTTCTGGAAGACCATCGCGATGTCGCGATCCTTGGGCTGATGGTCGGTGACGTCCTTGCCGCCGATGGTGATGGCTCCCCTGTCGACTTCTTCGAGACCGGCGAGCATACGCAGCGACGTCGACTTCCCGCAGCCGGACGGGCCGACGAGGACGAGGAATTCACCGTCCTGGATGTCGAGATCGAGCTGGTCGACGGCAGCCTTGTCGCCGCCGGGAAACAGTTTGGTGACGCCCTGAAATGCAACGGTGGCCATGATGGTGGTCCCTTCACCGGCAGGAACGTGCCGGACGATCCGAGTGGGGTTCATATATGTGAATGGATGCCAGAATGCTGACTTCGTTTAGAAGTATGTATTACTGTGATGCCCATTACAAGGTTTCTATCGAAGGAGTTCGAGAAGAATGACCGACACCGTTTCACGAGTGCTCATCACCGGGGCCGCAGGCAACATGGGTGCGATGCTCAGGCCTCTGCTGGCGGCGGCTCCCGGCCGCACACTGCGCCTGTTCGATATCGCCGAGATCACCGACATCGATTCGGCCACCGAGGAATTCGTACAGGGATCGGTCACCGATCGCGCCGCCGTGGCCGCCGCGGTGGACGGTGTCGATGCAATCCTTCACCTCGGGGGATTGAGCACCGAGGACTCGTGGGCCAACATTCTGTCGGTGAACGTCGACGGCACTCAGGCAGTCTTCGAAGCCGCAGTGGCGCAGGGGGTTTCTCGGATAGTGGTGGCGTCGAGCAATCACGCAGTCGGATTCTGGACGCACGACGAGGCGGGCGACTCGCCACTTCCGGGCGACGCCGCTCCGCGACCCGACGGCTTCTACGGGTGGAGCAAGGCCGCGGTCGAAGCCCTGGGCCGGATGTACCACGACCGCTTCGGCATCGACGTCATCAATCTGCGTATCGGTTCGAGCTTCGACGCGCCGCCCAACTACCGCGGACTGGCCACTTGGATGTCGCCCGCCGACACTGCGCGACTGATCGAGGCGTCACTGTCGGACAGCGCCAAGGGTTTTCACACCGTGTGGGGCATCTCGAAGAACTCGCGCGCGTGGTGGTCCGGCAACGAGGGCGCGGAGATCGGATACCTGCCTCGCGACGACGCGGAACAGTTCGCCGAGCAGTTCCTGGCCGAACACGAGTGGACGTTCAGCGATCCGATCCTGCAACGAGTCGGCGGCGCATTCTGCGATCACCCGCTCGGCCAGCGAATGCGCTGACGCACCCTCAGCTCCACTCGACGTCCTCGGGCGGGGGATTCCGCGCCGCGGACGGTCGAGTGGAGCGGCTGTTGCAGTCCACCTTACGAATACGTTGTGACGATCGACCCCAGCGCATCGAGCTGGGGTCGATTGACGAGACCGAGGTGATAGAGGTGCAGCTCGTTCGCCCCGACGTCGACGGTCGCGGCCACATGCGCGGCCACCTCGTCGAGTCTCTTCGGCGGCAGTACCGATACGTAGGCACCGACGTCCACCCCGTCGCCGACTGCCGCGCGGGTTGCCTGCACCACCGACACCGTCTCGGCAGTTCCCGGCCAGGCCGACACGAGCACCGCATCGACATCGGCGGGCGCGGAGGCGGTCAGCGCAGGCGACGGTCCGGTCTTCCACGGATCCGGGTGACCGTGCAGCGTCACGCGTGCCGACGGAGCCTGTTCACGCACGGCGGCAAGCACTTCCGCGCGAAGGTGATCGGCGTCGGCGTGTCGGACGGCGAGCACTGCGTCGATCTCGTCGGCGGCCAACACGTCCGTGATCGCCGCACCTGCAGGCAAGGTTCCGGCCGACAGGGCATCGATGCCGTCGCGCAGCTTCTGCGTCACCTTGGCCGAGTCGACGCCTCGCGAGGCCCAGGCGTCGAGCTCGCGCTGTGTGCAGCTGATCGACATCAGCGTGTCGCCGATGCCCGGGAACGCGCCGTCCGTCTTCTCGTGTGGTCCGACATGAGCGAAGCCCAGCTGCCCGCATGCCTCGACGGACACCCCGTGTACCTCGACGCCGCGGATCGCTTCGGCCGCGAGCGTGGCGCTGTACCGCACGATGTCGGGATGCCCCGGTGCGAGGGCATAGCGATAGGCATCTCCGAAACAGTTGACGACGGTCGCCTCGGGATGGGCGTGGCCGAGAATTGTGCTGTGTGTCAGCACGATCCACGCGTTCACCAGGAATCCGGCCTCCCGCAGCACACCCGCTGCCTCGCCGAACGCGTCCTCGGCACCGCCCCAGGCGGCCGTCCGCGCAGTGATCGTGTGCCCGGCCCAAGCGTCAGGACGAACCGGTCGATACAGCGCTGCGTGGTGGGCGTCGACCACTTTGTGCTGCGGATGCAGCGGGGTTGCCGCCCTGGTGGAGTGGTACGTCGCGGCGAGCGAGATCTCGCGCACCCCGAGTCTGTTGGCGCGTTCGACGAAATGTGGATCGCCCAGGACGTCCCAGGGGTAGGCGTGCGCGACGATGCGGTCGACGGTCATGAAGATCATCCTTCGATGGCTGATTTGTTCGATAGAGAGAACTGAGTTCACACATGGGAACACAATTCGAGCCCAACTGTCCACGATTCACGCGGCGAGCAGAGATCCGGCGAGCCCTGGGGGCATTCGACGATCCTCCGCGTCCGCACGTGACCCGCGGTCGGACCTGGACACGCGATGGCATCTCCGGCGTGGAGCTGAACTGGGACAACACGGCCGCATGGCTGCTGACGCCCCCGGACGCACAGACTCCACTGCCCGCGATCCTGCTCATGCACGGTCACGACGGGATGAAGTTCTACGGCAAGGAGAAGGTGGCCGACGGCCCCGACGGCGTCGCGCCCGGCATCGCCGCACTGCGCGAGCAGGGGTACGACGACAGTTCGCCCGCAGCAGGCCTGGTGGCAGCAGGTTTCGCGGTACTGGTCCACGACGTGTTCCCGTGGGGCTCGCGCCGAGTGCCGTGGGAGCAGTTTCCCGAGCGGGCTCGCCGGGCCGGTGCCCAGCTGGACGGGCTGCCGAGATACGAGGCGGCCGCCCGCGAGCACGAGCACGGACTCGCAAAAGTGGCAGCGCTGCAGGGCAGTTCATTGGCCGGGCAGGTGCTGAGCGAGGACCTGATCGCGCTGCAGGCACTAGCGGAGTGCCCCGAGGTGGACGCACACCGCATCGCCACTGCCGGCTTCTCCGGTGGCGGAGTGCGCGTCGCACATCTACTGGCGTGCAGCGATCGCTTACGGGCAGGGGTGATCACGGCATCGATGAGCACGTTCACCGATATCGCGAACGGTCACGCGGACGACACCACCTGGTTGATGATCACCCCGGGCCTGCCTGCGGTGTGCGACTGGCCGGAGATCGCCGGGGCAGCAGCCCCGACCCCGTTGTTGGTCCAATTCGCTGAGCTGGATTCCCATTTCGGCCTCCCCGGTATGCGCGACGCCGAGGCGGCGCTCCGCCGCGACTACGGAGAATCGGAAACACTGTTCACACAATGGTTTTCGGAACCGCATCGATTCACGACGACCATGCAGGACGCGGCGGCCGGCTGGTTGAGCCTGCACGTGTGACCGGGAATGCTTGACAGCGCTTGTGACTGCCGTCATAGTTGGTCCAAGAAATTCACATAGAAGACGACCGTTCAGATATGTGAACAGACAAAACTTGCACGGCCCGGCTCACTCAGGGTCGGAAGACATCCCGCCAGACCCGCTCGCCGGCTTTCCATCCGGCCCCGAACGCTTCGGAGCGTCCCCATGGTCACCACCACACCACCCCGGTCGGGGGGTACCCGCGCGCCGAGCGCGGCCGTCCCTCCCGTTCGACCGAAACGCAAGCGCCGCATCTCGGCCCCGTACATCCTGATCGCGCCCGTCGTCATCCTGCTGGCAGTGTTCATCTTCTACCCGGTCGGCAGCGTCTTCTACTACAGCCTGCAGTTCTACAACCCGACGACGCCGTGGGACAACGGCTTTGCGGGCCTGGAGAACTTCAAGCTGATGTTCGCCGACGACCTGTTCTGGAACAGCCTCGTCGTCACCGCCAAGTGGGTGGGCGTGCAGGTCGTGTTCCAGCTGATCCTCGGCCTCGGACTGGCCCTGCTGGTCAACGAGGTATTCCGCGGACGCGGCCTGGCCCGTGCCCTGGTGTTCTCTCCCTGGGCCGTCTCCGGCGTGCTCACCACCGGCATCTGGCTGCTCATCTACAACCCGTCGACCGGATTGTTCAAACTGCTGGGCAATATGGGCATCGGCGACGGTACCGCTGCGCCGATCGCCGATCCGGACACCGCGTTCTGGGCCACCAGCGTTGCCGAGCTCTGGCGCGGAGTTCCGTTCTTCGCCATTCTCATTCTCGCCGAACTGCAGAGTGCGCCCAAGGATCTGTACGAGGCTGCGAACGTCGACGGCGCGAACCGCTGGCAACGCTTCCGGTTCGTGACGCTGCCGCATCTCAAAGCCGTGATCATTCTGTCCACCCTGCTGCGCGGGGTCTGGGAGTTCAACAACGTCGATCTCCTCTACACCCTCACCGCAGGCGGACCGGCCGACGTGACAACCACGTTGCCGCTCTACGTCTCTCAGCTCGCAACCACCGCGCAGGACTTCGGATACGGCTCGGCTCTGACCACCGTGGCCTTCGTCATCCTGCTGTTCTGCTCGATCCTCTACTTGCGCCTCAGCAAATTCAACAGCGATAAGGCCTGACGCACATGACCACTACCGCAGACCGTCCCGTCGTGACCACTCCGCCGCAGGACCACTCCGAGAAGGTGCGCGTGCATCGCACCAAGCCCCGCGTGTTCAGCGTCGGCCTCCCGTTGGCCGTCTACCTGCTGTTCACCCTCGTCCCGTTCTACTGGATGATCGTCTTCGCGTTCCGGCCTGCCGGGTCCAATTCGATGCTCCCCTGGCCCATCACGCTCGACCATTTCGACACCGTCTGGAACACCCTCGGCTTCAGCTTCTTCTTCAAGAACAGCCTCATCGTCGCCGGTCTGTCGTTGGTACTCACCACCTTCGTCGCACTGGCGACCGGCTATGCGTTGGCACGCTTCAAGTTCCGCGCCAAGATCCCCCTGGTGATGGCCCTGCTGTGCAGCCAGTTCGTCCCCGGTGCGATGCTGCTCATCCCACTGTTCCAGGTGTTCCGCGAGATGGGACTGGTGAACAACCTCTTCGGACTCATCGTCGCCGATACCGTCTTCCAACTACCGTTGGCGGCAATGCTGATGGCAGGGTTCATCTCTCAGATCCCGGTGGAACTGGAGGAAGCAGCCATGGTCGACGGCTGCTCACGCCTGAAGGCCTTCCGCATCATCATGTTGCCGCTGCTGCGGCCCGGCCTGATCGCCGTCGGCTCCTTCGCGTTCATCGGCAGCTGGAACAACTTCCTGTTCGGCCTGATGTTCATCAGTAGCCAGGACAAGTTCACCCTCCCAGTCGGATTGAGCTACACGATCGGCTCGTACAACGTCGACTTCGGCGTGCTCGCGGCGGGCGGCCTGATCGCCGCCGTGCCGGTGGTCGCCGTGTTCGCCGTCATCCAGAAGTATCTCGTCCAGGGCCTCAGTGCCGGCGCGGTCAAGGGCTGATCATGACGTACGGAAAGAGAATCGACATGAATCGACGCACCCTGCTACGCACCACCCTCGTCGGTGCGGTAGCCACGCTCGTGCTGGCATCCTGCAGTTCCGAAACCTCCCTGCCCGACGGTGCCCTCGGAGATCCGAACAGCGGCACCCTCACCTTCTGGGACAACAATGCCGGGCCGGATCGAACCCCGTTGTACGAGGAACTGATTCGACGTTTCGAGGAGATCAATCCCGGCATCGACATTCAGTACGTCGGCCTACCATCCGACAGTGCGCAGCAGAAATATCAGACGGCTCTCGCGGGTGGGTCCGCACCCGACCTGGGCATCGTCTCCACCGCATATCTCGCGCCCCTCGTCGCGCAGAACGCCGTGATCCCACTCGACGACTTCGTGGCATCCTCTCCTCAGAAGGACCAATACGATCCCAAGATCATCGAATCGGCCATGGAGTCCGGCGGCGGCGAGAACCTGTACGGTCTGCCGTTCACCAGTAACAACGCCACCCTGTGGTATCGAGCGGACT
The DNA here is from genome assembly GCF_000760935.2 of Rhodococcoides fascians A25f. Lineage (NCBI taxonomy): Bacteria > Bacillati > Actinomycetota > Actinomycetes > Mycobacteriales > Nocardiaceae > Rhodococcoides > Rhodococcoides fascians. The sequence goes on from NZ_CP049744.1 coordinate 5,438,041, forward strand.
GGTTCGACGAGGCCGGAATCGAGCCACCCGATACCTGGGACGAGTTCTACGACGCCGCAGACGAACTGACCGACAAGTCCGCCGGAAGATACGGGTTCACCATCCGAGGCGGTGCCGGCTCGATCTATCCACTGCTGCAACACATGTTCGCCGTCACCGGCATCGACAATTTCTTCGACGGCAGCGAATCCACCGTCAACCGGCCCGAGATGGTCAGAGCCATCGAACGTTTCGCGGCCCTCTACGACGTCGACACACCTACCGCCGATGTCAACAACGGTTTCCCCCAGATGGTCGCCAGCTTCGGTGGTGGTTCGGTGGCGATGATGCAGCACAACCTCGGATCACTGAGCAATCACCGTAAGGCGCTCGGCGACAAGGTCGGGGCCGTTGCCCTGCCTCTCGCGGACAACGGCGTCCGCACCGTGATGACGGACCCGTTCCCGTCGTACACGGTGTTCAAGAGCAGCCAGCACCAGGCAGCGGCCTGGAAGTTCCTCGAGTTCATGACCTCTCCGGAGTCGCAGGCCTACTGGAACGAGAACGTGGGGCAGATCCCGGTCAACGCCGACGCCCGCTCCGCGCCCGCCTTCGAGGCGATGCCGTCCGTGCAAGCCGCCCAGGCCGCCCTCGACGATCCGGAGACCGTGTTGGTCACCCCGCCGGACTATCTGCCCGATTTCGGCAAGATCGTGCAGGTCCAGATGCTGGGTCAGTGGCAGAAGGTCCTCATCGGGCAGCTCAGCGCCCAGGATTTCGCCGACGACTTCGCCGAGAAGCTCAACCGCTCCAAGGCCAAATACGATGCCCGACAGGGTAAATAGGGGACTCATCACCATGTCCAGCGTCATCACCGAGGTTGCCGTCCAGGTCTTCAAGACCGAGGCTCGCACCGCCGTCGATTCCTACGGGCATCGACACCCCGGACCGTCGATACCCACCACTCAGGCACTGCTGCGCATCACAGATTCCGACGGCGTCAGCGGTTACGTCCTGGGCAAGACCAACTATCTGCGTGAAGATCAAGTGGAGCAACACTTTCGACCGGTCCTCATAGGCACCGATCCGCTGCACCGCGAGGAAATGGACCGCAAATTCGCAATTCGGCAACGCACACGAGCCGTCGAGCTCCCCGAACACACCTGCAGCTACCTCGATCAGGCACTGTGGGACCTGGCGGGCAACCGATTCGATACCCCCGTGTGGAAGCTGCTGGGCGGAGCGCGCAGCGAGGTCAAGGCCTACGCGAGCACCATGTGCGGCGATACCATCGAAGGTGGCCTGTCGAGTCCGCAGGAGTACGCGGATTTCGCTGTGGCGCTGAAGAATCAGGGTTACCAGGGAATCAAATTACACACCTGGATGCCGCCGCTGGAAGGGGCACCGAGCCTCACGCGGGACATCGAGGCCTGCGCGGCGGTGCGAGATGCCGTCGGACCCGGGTTCTCGTTGATGCTCGACGGCTATCACTGGTACTCACGTACCGACGCCCTCAAGCTCGGCCGGGAACTCGACGCACTGAAATTCGACTGGTTCGAGGAGCCCATGGACGAATTCTCGATGCGCTCGTACAAGTGGTTGGCGGATCAGATCGATACTCCCGTCATCGGCCCGGAGACCACTCCCGGTCGGCATCGTTCGCGAGCGGACTGGATCGCCGACGATGCCTGCGACATCCTGCGCGTCGGTGCGATGAACGGCGGCGGAATCACCCCGGCATTGAAGACCGTGCACATGGCCGACGGCTTCGGGCTCGAGTGCGAGATCCACGGCAACGGTGCCCCCAATCTCGCACTGGTGGGCGGCGCTCCGAACATCCAGTGGTATGAACGTGGCCTGCTGCATCCACTGGTCGACTACGACTGGGTGCCGCCGCACCTGAAGTCCATCGTCGATCCGATAGACGCGAACGGGATGGTGCAGATGCCATCGCGACCAGGCCTGGGTGAGGACATCGACCTGGAGTACATCTCGAACAATCTGATCGCCGAGTACTAGTGTCCGTCGGCGACATCCGTGTCCGCGTATGAAGCATCGTTCATCATGAGGGACACTGTCTCCATGGTGAACGATGTCACGGCCGCAGCAGTGTCCGAGAGCCAGCCGGTGAAATCCGCGGAGCGCACGATCCACATCCTCGAGACGCTTGCTGCATCCCCCACGCGCATGAGCCTCGGCGAACTGCAGGAGGCATGCGGGTATCCCCGATCGAGTCTGCATGCCTTGCTGAGGACGCTCAAGGACCTGCGCTGGATCGAGGCCGACGAGTCCGGCTCGCGGTACGGCATCGGCACCCATGCCTTGCTCACCGGCACGTCCTACCTGGACAAGGATTCCGTCGTCGGTCGAGCGGCGGCAGTACTGGAGACGCTGCGCTCGGACGTTCGGCACACCGTCCACTTCGCCCGACGCGACGAGGACTGCGTCATCTACCTCGCCAGCCGCGGTTCCAAGCTCGAGGTGCGGCGCATGCACCGCGTCGGACGCAAGTTGCCGTGCCACGTCACCGCCCTCGGTCAGGCATTGCTCGCCGAACTTACGACCGACGAGGTGACACAGCTGCTGCCGAAGAAACTCGAGCGGTACACCGAGAACACCATCGTCGATCGTGATGCCCTCATCGCCGAACTCGCGCAGGTTCGCCGTCGCGGTTGGTCGCTGGAACAGGAGCAGGGCACCGCCGGCGTGGTCTGCATAGCGACTGTAGTGCCCTATCGGATCCCGGCCACCGATGCGCTCAGTGTTTCGATGCCCGCAGAAGTTGCCTCGTACCCGGGCGAACTGGAACGAATCGCCGGGGTGCTCACCGACCACGCCGCCGCCTGGGCCCGCGAGCTACGAGCCGAAGGAGTGCGGTAGAGCCGCTTCGCGGCACGTGAGCGGAAACTCGTAGTGGGGGTCGAGTTTTCGCTCACCTGCGCGTCAGCGCTCAAGGTCAGCGCACCAGGTCAGCGCACCACAGCCTTCGCGACGGTCCACGCACGCCCCTGCTCGCTCAACGTGAAGCCCAATCCCGGGCGAGCGGACAGATGCATGCGTCCATCTCGTGTCTCGAGATGCTCGTCGAACAACGGGTCCAGCCAGTCGAAGTGCTCCACCCACGTCTGCAGTGGATACACCGCCGCGAGGTGCAGGTGGATCTCCATGGCGAAATGCGGGGCGAGCTGCAGATTGTGGTGCTCGGCCAGAGTCGCCAACTTCAGGAACTGCGTGATTCCGCCGATGCGGGGAGCGTCGGGCTGCAGGATGTCCACCGCGCCTGTCTCGATGAGGCGGACGTGCTCGCCGACGCTGGCCAACATCTCGCCCGTCGCGATGGAGGTGTCGAGGCTGCGAGCGAGCTGCGCATGCCCCTCTGCGTCATAGGCATCGAGGGGCTCCTCGATCCACACGAGATCGAATTGCTCGAGTATGCGGCCCATACGCTGCGCCGTCGGCCGATCCCATTGCTGATTGGCGTCGACCATCAGTGGGACGTCGTCACCGAGAAACTCGCGCACCGCGGTGACGCGGGCGATGTCGGTGCGCCAATCCGGCTGACCCACCTTCAGTTTGATGCCACCGATTCCGTTTGCGAGGGAGATGGCGGCATTCTCCATGACCTCTTCGATCGGAGTGTGCAGAAATCCGCCGGAGGTGTTGTACGTCTGCACCGAATCACGCGCCGAGCCGATCAGCTTGGCCAGCGGCAACCCGGCACGCTTGGCCTTGAGATCCCACAGTGCGATGTCGATTGCGGCAATCGCCTGCGTCGCAACACCACTGCGACCCACCGAGGCTCCGGCCCACACCAGTTTGGTCCAGATCTTGCCGATGTCGTTCGGGTCCTCGCTGATGAGTACGGGAGCGATTTCCTGGGCATGCGCAAATTGGGCCGGCCCGCCCGCCCGCTTGGAGTACCCGAATCCAATTCCCTCATGGCCCTGTTCGGTGCGGATTTCGGCGAACAGGAACACCACCTCGGTCATCGCCTTCTGCCGACCGGTGAGCACCTTGGCATCGCTGATCGGATTCTTCAGCGGCAACACGATCGAGGACAGTGTCACCTCGACGATGCGGTCGATGGTCGCCGCACCGGGAGCAAGCGCCGTGATCGCAGCATCCGGGGCAGAGAGTCCGCTGGTCGGTGCGTCAGTGCCGATGGTCATCTGTGACTCCTCGAATCGTCGATTGTGTTGCTTCACAGCCTATTTCGACGAACAATGCACGTCCAACACCATTTATCGGCCGATCGATGCCGCCAGTGCATCGATGTTGGATGCAATATCGGCAACCCTGCCCACGAACGTGTGATGCGTGACGCCGGACGAGTGCGGGGTCATCAGCACGTTGTCGAGATCGCGAAACGGCAACACACTCGGCTCTCCCACGCCGTCCGGCCCGGGGTAGCGGTACCAGACATCGATCGCGGCCGCGGCAATCTCGTTGCGAGACAACGCGTCGAACAGTGGCTGCTCCTGTACCAATGGCCCACGACCGACGTTGACGAGTACCCCGTCGCTACCGAGCCTGCCCAGTTCCTCGGCACCGATCATGCCGCGCGTCCGCTCGTTCAGGGGTGCGGAAACCACCAGGACGTCGGCGAAATCGACCAGAGATCCCAGATCATCTGTTCCCGAAACCCATTCGAGCCCCTCATCCGGGGCCCGCCCGCTTCCGGTGACCGCAGCACCCACGGCGCCGTATGCCCGAAACAGCTGCCACGTTCGCCTGCCGATGTGCCCGAAGCCGACAAATCCGATGCGGGCACCGCTCAGCGACAACGGTTGCACGATGGTCGCGTCGTAGACGGCAGTAGCGAACACTCCGGAGCGGAGTGCGCGATCCTGCTCCAGAAACTTGCGGCGCAGCATCACGGTCGCCGCCACGACGTACTCGGCGATCGACTGCTCGTGATGAAAGGTGTTGCACACCTGCACATCGGGACCCAATCCGGAGCGATCGACGTTGTCCGTTCCGGCACCCGCGACGTGCACCATCCGCAATTTCGGCGCTGCGGCACCCATGGCCGCACTGAACTTGCCACCGACGTAGACGTCTGCGTCGGCGAGTTCGGCGATGGCCCGAGCCTCGTCGAACGGCACGCACCAGATCACCTCGGCGTCGGCGGGCAGGCCCGCCTCGAACTGCTCCCGATGGGGCAGCACGTTTCGGTCGCCGACGACGATCTTCATCGGCGCACCGGAACTCATCGGACCAGAGCCGGCCGCTTGCTGTCGAACGTCCAACCCTCGATCAGATACTGCATACCGATGGCGTCGTCGCGCGCACCGAGACCTTCCTTCTGGTACAGCTCGTGCGCCGCATCGATCTGCTCGAAGTCGAGTTCGACACCCAGACCCGGCTTGTCGGGCACGGTGAGGTAGCCATCCTCGATCGTGAACGGCTCCTTGGTCACTCGCTGTCCGTCCTGCCAGATCCAGTGCGTATCGATGGCAGTGATCGTCCCGGGAGCGGCCGCGGCGACGTGGGTGAACATGGCCAGTGAAACGTCGAAGTGGTTGTTGGAGTGCGAACCCCATGTCAGACCCCACGCATCGCACAACTGCGCTACCCGGACAGAACCAGCCATCGTCCAGAAGTGCGGGTCGGCGAGTGGGATGTCCACCGCACCGGATCGGATGGTGTGGCCCATCTCGCGCCAGTCGGTGGCGATCATGTTCGTGGCGGTCTGCAATCCGGTGGCGCGCTTGAATTCGGTCATCACTTCGCGGCCCGAGAATCCACCCTCCGGTCCGACGGGGTCCTCGGCATAGGCCAGCACGTCACGCAGGCCACGGCAGGTGTCGATCGCATCCTTCAGAAGCCAGCCACCGTTGGGATCCAACGTGATTCGAGCCTCGGGGAATCGCTCGGCCAGCGCGCGCACCGCGGCAGCCTCCTCGGCCGCGGGCAGTGCACCACCCTTGAGCTTGAAGTCCTGAAACCCGTATCGGGCTTGGGCCGCCTCGGCGAGGCGGACGATCGACTCGGGATCCATCGCTTCCTCGTGCCTGATGCGCATCCAGTCGTCGGCTCCGGCTGCCTCGTCCGCTGCGCTGCGGTACGCGAGATCGGTCTTGTTCCGATCGGCCACGAAGAACAGATAGCCCAGAGCTTGGACCTTCTCACGCTGCTGGCCTTCTCCCAACAGCGCTGCGACGCTGACGCCGAGGTGTTGACCCAACAGATCGAGCAATGCCGATTCCACTGCGGTCACCGCATGGATCGCGACCCGCAGATCGAAGGTCTGCGCCCCGCGTCCCCCGGCATCACGATCGGCGAACGCTCGACGCATCTCGGCCAGCACAGCGTTGTAGCGGCCGATACCCTGACCCTCGACGAGCGAACGAGCGTCCTCGAGAGTCTGCCGAATCGCCTCTCCGCCCGGCACTTCGCCGACGCCGGTGCGCCCGTCCGAGTCGGTGAGCACCACCAGATTACGGGTGAAGTACGGGGCGTGGGCTCCGCTGAGGTTGAGCAGCATGTCGTCGTGCCCCGCGATCGGAATGACGCGCATCTCGGTGACGACGGGGGTGCTGTTCTGGGAGTTCATGATCGGACCCTCTCGGCCGGTGGTATCGAATGCTATTTGGTCAGGGTGACGGGCGCGTCGCGGCCCTCGGTCTCGGCCACCACCCCGCGCGGCTTCTTGATGAGCAGAACGGACAGCGCGGCGAGAGCAGATGCGCCGGCCAGCGCATAGAGGCCCCAGGTCACCGAACCCGTTGCTTCCTGGATCAATCCGAAGCCGAACGGTGCGACGAAGCCGCCGAGGTTGCCCACCGAGTTGATGACGGCGATAGCGGCCGCGAGCACCATCGGATGCAGAGTCGACTGCGGGAAGGACCAGAACAGCGGGCTTGCGCTCTTGAATCCCATCGCTGCGATGCACAGGAAGATCAGCGCGATCCACGGCGTCGCGACGGCGGCCAACAGTGTGCCGACCGCAGCGGTCAGCAACGCGATGATCAACAGTGGCCGACGGTTTCCGGTGCGGTCGCCGATCTTGGACATGTAGTACATGGCGAACACGGCACAGATCCATGGCAGCGACGAGAGCAAGCCGACGGTGATGTCGTTGGTTCCGTCGATCCGTCGGACGATGGACGGGAGCCAGAAAGTGTTGGCGTAGATCGAGAGCTGGATTGCGAAGTAGATCCAGATGAACAGCAGCAGCTTGGGATCGAGCAGCATCTTCCAGCGCGACCTGCCGTCGCCCATGCCGGAGGTACGTGCCTTCTCTGCTTCCTCGACGGCGATGGCAGCGTTGAGATCGTGCTTCTCCTCGGCGGTCAGCCACTTCGCGTCTTTGACGTGCGAGTCGATGAGGAAGTAGGCGATGATGCCGACGACGACCGACAGCAGGCCCTCGATGCCGAACAGGTATTGCCAGCCTCGGGCCCCGAAGAGTCCGTCGAGAGAAAGCAGCGGACCCGACAGTGGGCCGGAGATCGCCGCGGCCACCGAGGACCCTGCGACGAACAGCGCGGTGGCACGGCCACGGTGGCTGTTGGGCAACCACTTGGCGAAGTAGAAGATGATCGCCGGGAAGAATCCGGCCTCGGCCGCTCCGAGCAGGAATCGCAGGATGTAGAACATCTCGGGACCGTTGACGAAGGCCATGGCGAACGAGATGGTGCCCCAACTGACCATGATGCGGGTCAGCCAGATCTTGGCACCGAACTTCTCCATCATCACGTTGCTCGGAAGCTCGAAGAGCGCGTAAGCGATGAAGAACACGCCTGCTCCGAATCCGTATGCCGCAGCTCCGATACCGACGTCGGCTTCGAGGTATTCGCGGGCGTAGCCGATGTTCGATCGGTTCAGCTGATTGCAGATCAGCATGATGATGAACAAGGGCACGACTCGCCGGAATATCTTCGCGACGGCAGAATCGACTGCCGGCGTCGGCGGGAGAGTGATCGACATCGATCGCTCCGTTCTGTGGCTCGAGCGGTTTCCCGCTACCCGATGCGCGAGTGTGACCGGCACAGGCATGGATCGACCCAGTGATTGGGCTCACATGAGACAGTAGGACTCCGGATCGATGCATGTCCAAGACCATCTACGCATCGACCGATGCAGTAGAGGTATCGGCAACTGCAGTCGGTGCTCATCGCGCCTGGCAGCAAGATCGATACCGAGACTGAATCAAATACGACTTTTTTAGACTTGGACATGTATCGATCGGCCTTCTAGCGTGGTGACCTATGAGCCAGGTCACGCCCTGGCGTCAGCGCACGCACCGCACCACAGCCTTAGGAGTCACCCCATGACAGCGTCGACGACACAGTCCACCCACCTCACCGGCCGGATGATCATCGCCGGCGTCCCGGTCTTCGGTGGCGGCACGCAGATTCACGGAATCGACCCCAGCACCGGCGCGAACCTCGAACCCGCCTACGGTCACGGCGACGATACCGACGTCGAGAAAGCCTGTGCCGCAGCGGCCGAAGCATTCGCCGATTACCGTGCCACCTCCTCCGAGACCCGCGCACAGTTTCTCGACACCATCGCCGACAACATCGCAGCTCTCGGCGACACGCTGATCGAGCGCACCGTCATCGAGTCCGGACTTCCGTTGGCCCGCATCACCGGCGAGGTCGGCCGTACCACCGGGCAGCTCCGCCTGTTCGCTTCCGTTCTGCGCGAGGGCAGTTGGAACGGTGCCCGCATCGATCCGGCCCAGCCCGATCGCACGCCACTCCCCCGCGCCGACATCCGCCAGCGGCAGATTCCGCTGGGCCCGGTTGCCGTGTTCGGAGCCAGCAACTTCCCACTCGCCTTTTCCGTCGCCGGCGGCGACACCGCCTCCGCCCTCGCGGCCGGATGCCCCGTTGTGGTCAAAGCACACGATGCCCATCCGGGAACGTCCGAACTGGTCGGTCGCGCGATCGCCGACGCCGTCGCCTCCACCGGAATGCCCTCGGGCACATTCTCTCTGCTCTTCGGCTCCGGCCGTGGACTCGGCACCGCTCTGGTGACCGACCCTCGTATCAAGGCAGTCGGCTTCACCGGATCACGTTCGGGTGGAACGGCTCTCGTCGCCGCCGCGGCCGGTCGGCGTGAGCCGATCCCGGTGTACGCCGAGATGAGTTCCATCAACCCGGTGTTCGTCATGGACGGCGCTCTCGCCACCCGCGGAGCCGAGCTCGGCCGCGCCTTCGTCGCATCATTGACGATGGGCTCGGGCCAGTTCTGCACCAACCCCGGTCTCGTCATCGCCGTCGACGGGCCCGGACTGCAGTCCTTCACCGAAGCAGCAACGACGGCGGTACAGGAATCCGCCCCCACCACGATGCTCACCCCGAACATCGCCACGAGCTACGGCGAGGGCGTCGCCACACTGTCCGATGCAGTCACCGTGGTCGCGCGAGGATCCGACTCTGATGCCCCGAACGCCTGCCGCGCAGCATTGTTCGATACCGATGCCGATACGTTCCTGACCTCCGAGGCAGCACAGGCCGAGGTGTTCGGCGCGTCGAGTCTCATCGTTCGATGCACCGATGCGCAGCAGGTTCGCGACGTCGCCGCCCTGCTCGAAGGTCAGCTCACCGCCACGATTCACGCCGACGAGTCCGATCACACCGAGGCAGGCAAGCTCCTCTCGGTTCTCGAGCTCAAGGCCGGCCGCATTCTGTTCGACGGATGGCCGACGGGCGTCGAGGTGGGCCACGCAATGGTCCACGGCGGCCCTTTCCCCGCCACCTCCAACTCCCGCACCACCTCGGTCGGATCTCTCGCCATCGAGCGCTTCCTACGTCCCGTTTCTTACCAGGACGTTCCGAAATCACTGCTGCCCACTGCAATTGCCGATGCCAACCCGGACGGCATCTTCCGCCGCATCGACGGCCAGCTCACCCAAGACTGACTCACCCCACCTAGTTCTCGAGGAGACCACCATGCTCGACGGAGTCCTGTTCTTCCCCGTCACCCCGTTCACCGCCTCCGGTGAGGTCGATTACGACCTGCTGGCTGCTCACATCGCGAAGGGTGTCGACGCCGGACCCGGTGGAGTGTTCATCGCCTGCGGCACCGGTGAATTCCATGCTCTCGAAGGCGAGGAGTTCGGCAAGATCGTGCGCACGGCAGTCGACGTCGTCGCAGGCCGTGTGCCGGTGTACGCCGGCGCAGGCGGATCCGTCGCCCAGGCAAAGGCGTTCGCGGCGAGCGCGAAGAGCAACGGAGCCGATGGCATCCTGCTGCTGCCTCCGTACCTGGTGACGATGCCGCAGGCCGGTCTGGTCAACTACACCAAGGCCGTTGCCGCCGCGTCGGATCTGCCGTTGATCGTCTACAACCGCGGCAATGCCCGCTTCACCGAGGACTCGGCCGTCGAGGTTGCACAGCTGCCCACCGTCGTCGGATTCAAGGACGGCACAGGCGATCTCGATCAGGTCAGCCGTATCGTCCGCGCGGTGCTCGATGCACTCGAGCCGTCGGGCAAGCCCTTCCAGTTCTTCAACGGCCTGCCCACCGCCGAGGTCTCCCAGCAGGCGTACCGAGCGATCGGTGTCACGCTGTACTCCTCTGCGACCTTCGCCTTCGCACCCGAACTGGCGCTGGCGTTCTACCGGTCACTCGACAGTGGTAACGAGAAGCTCACTGCCGCACTGCTTCGCGAGTTCTTCCACCCGCTGGTGCGCTTGCGCGACAAGGTGCCCGGTTACGCCGTCTCCCTCATCAAGGCCGGCGTGACGATGGAGGGCATCGAGGCAGGGCCCGTTCGCCCGCCTCTGGTGGACATCAGCGCACCGCACCTCGAGGAACTCACCGCAATCGTTGCCGCCGGCCGGGCCGTGCTGGCAGACGAGCTCGCGGTGCACTGATGCAGGATCCGGTCCTGATCACCGGCGCTCGAATCACTCCGATCGCCTTTGTCGACCCTCCTTTGCTCAACACCGTCGGCGTGCATCAGCCCTACGCACTGCGCGCGATCATTCAGCTGGACACCGAGGCCGGCGTCGTCGGCCTCGGTGAGACCTACGCCGACACCGCTCATCTCGCCCGACTCGATGCGGCAGCTCAGGCCATTACCGGCTTGGACGTATTCGCACTCAACGAGATTCGAGATGCCATCGACTCCGTGCTGGGAACACTGTCGATCACCGGCGGTGACGGTGTCGCCGGAATGATCACCACGGCCAGTACCACCGACCGCGTGTTCTCGCCGTTCGAGATCGCCTGCATGGACGTGCAGGGCAAGGTGCTCGGTCGGCCGGTGTCGGATCTGCTCGGCGGCAAAGTTCGGGACTCGGTTCCGTTCAGCGCGTATCTGTTCTACAAGTGGGCAGCGCATCCCGGTGCACAGCCGGACGAGTGGGGCGAGGCAATCGACCCGGCCGGTCTGGTGCGACAGGCCCGAAAGATGATCGACGAGTACGGCTTCGAGGCCATCAAGGTCAAGGGTGGCGTCTTTCCACCCGATGAGGAGATCGCCGGAATCAAGGCGCTCCGGGAGGCGTTCCCGGAGCTGCCGTTGCGGCTGGACCCCAACGCCGCGTGGACTGTCGACACGTCCATCCGAGTCGCCGCCGAGCTGGACGGCATCGTGGAATACCTCGAAGACCCGACACCCGGACTCGACGGGATGGCCGAGGTCGCGTGCGAGGCGAAGATGCCTCTGGCGACCAACATGTGCGTCGTCGCGTTCGATCATCTGAAGCCGGCCGTGGTGAAGGACTCGGTGCAGGTGGTGTTGTCGGATCACCACTACTGGGGTGGCCTGCAGCGCTCGAGGTTGCTCGCAGGTATCTGTGACACTTTCGAGCTCGGACTGTCGATGCACTCGAACAGCCACCTCGGCATCAGTCTTGCCGCGATGGTTCACCTTGCCGCAGCCACTCCGAACCTGACCTACGCCTGCGATACGCACTGGCCGTGGAAGCACGAGGACGTCGTCGTTCCAGGAGTGTTGAACTTCGTCGACGGCGCGGTGGCAGTCCCCACCGGTCCCGGCCTGGGCGTCGAGATCGACGAGGACGCACTCGCGGCGCTGCATCAGCAGTACCTCGACTGCGGTATCCGCGACCGCGACGACACCGGATACATGCAGAGCATCGATTCGAGCTTCGAAAACACCTGCCCGCGCTGGTAACGGCTAAGCTCGCTTCGGGTCGTGGGGATCCGTGCGAGAGGTTTGTCGTGTGAACACCGGTTGGCAGTATTCCCCCGCGCCGGTCGCGCGAACGTCAGGGGTCAACTGCCTCGTCAGTGGGTTGGTCGGTGTCGTCACCGTCGTCGGCGCATCGCCTCGCGCCGGGACTGTGCTGCTCGTGTTGGCGGTGTCGTGGTGTGCCCTCGGCATCTACATGATCGCGGCCGCGCCGGTCCTTTCTCGACGCCTCTACCTGGCAATGCACCTGTCGGGTCTGACGAGCATCGCCCTGTTCTGCACCGCGGCGGGCGGGGAGATTCCGGCCATGTCCGGAATCTTCCTCCAGCTACTTCTGGTGACGCCGGCGTTCATCGTGCTGCCCAACCGCATCGCCCGGCGCACGACGGTTCTCAATGCCGTCTACATCGCGTACTTGGGTGCCGTCGTCGGCGATATCCATCCCGCCCTGGTGATCAACGCCCAACTCGCGCTCGTCGCCATCGCGATCTCCGCGGCCTGGGTCCAGAGCGTGGCCTCGACCTCCGAGATCGACCACCTCACCCAACTCGCGAACCGACGACGCCTCACCCGAGAGTTGGACGCTCGGCCGGGAACGGTGGCGAGCGGAAAGATCGACGCCATTGCGGTGGTGGACATCGATCGCTTCAAGGTGATCAACGACGACCACGGTCATGCGGCCGGTGATCACGCACTCGAGATCGTCTCGTCCGCGTTGCGCAACTGCCTGCCTCCGCAGTATCTGCTCAGTCGCTCGGGCGGCGACGAGTTCACGGTGCTGTGCATCACTGGCACAGCCGCCGAACTGCGCGACGCCGTCGATCGCGTTCGGACGCAGCTACCGAAGGACCTGACGATTTCGGTGGGTGTGGCCAGCAGGCAGGACGGCGAAGCCGCCCGTGTCACCCTCGCGCGCGCCGACCGAGCGCTGTACGAGTCGAAGAATCTCGGGCGAAACCGAACCACCGTCCACGAGTAGGTCAACGCGAGACGCCGACCTTGCGAAACAGCAAATCGATGATCGCCCGTTTCGACGCCTTGTCCTGCGGGTGTGTGAGCATGGCTTCGACGACGAAGACGATCATGCGGGTCGTCGGTTCGATCTCGGAGTCACCGACCTCCTCGCTGCGCAGCTCGGCGGCGATCCAGTTCTCCCACAAGGCATGGAAGTCGTTGTGCCATTTGTCGATACAGGCGGCCGTCGACGTACGGGAGTGCACAGTGTCGACCAGTCGGTGGTACTTCTCGAGCTCGTTCACCACCCAGAGAACCCGATCGTTCACTGTGAGCCCCGCGAGCGCGGCGAAACGGTTCAGTGCGTCGGCATGAATGTCGTTGAGCACGCCGACAAGCAGTTCGTCCTTGTCGCCGAAGTACCAGTAGATCGTATTCGTCGTCACTCCGGCAGCGGCGGCGATCCGCCCCATCGGGGTGTGCTCGTAGCCGTCGTTCACGAACAGCGTCCGAGCAGCGTTCACGATCTCGGAGCGCTTCTCGGCGCGATCGACCGGTCGACGGTTACGAGGCATCGACCCATCGTATCTTGATCGGCAATCAAGACAGTGCTAGCTTCTTGAATGCCGATCAAGGACCCGGAAGAGGACGACCGTATGAGCGCCGAGCAGCAACCCGAATACCGCCGTAGCGACGAATGGTTCGATTCGGAGGGAGTCCGGTGCGCCGTCGCGGTGTATCGACCGACCGGCACGTCGGTCGACGCTCCGGCCGTGGTCATGGCCCACGGATTCGGCACCCCGCGCGCAGTACGCCTGTATGCCTACGCCGAGGTGTTCGCCCGTGCCGGCTACGCGGTTCTCGTCTTCGACTACCGCCATTTCGGCGACAGTGACGGACAGCCGCGTCAACTCCTCGACATCGGTAAACAGCTCGTCGATTGGACCAACGCCGTCGCGTACGCCCGGACCCTGGACGGCATCGACTCCACCCGCATCGTCGGTTGGGGTACCTCCTTCGCCGGCGGGCACGTGCTCACCAGGGCAGGTGCGGGAGAGAATTTCGCCGCCGTGATCGCACAGGTTCCGCACGTCGACGGATTCGCAGCCGTGCGCGCGACCGGACTTCGGCGCACCGTTCGAGTTGCTCCATCTGCCGTGGTCGACCAGGTTCGAGCACTGCTCGGACGCTCCCCTCGCTACGTCGAATCAGTGGGTGCTCCAGGGGATGTCGCAGTCATGTCCACCCCCGACGCCGCGCCCGGTCGCGACCTGCTCCTCGCCGAGTCCGGACTGAAGGCCGGGGACTACCCGGAAACCGTTGCCGCACGGGTCCTTCTGCGAATCGGGCTGTACTCGCCGGGCAAGACCGCGTCGAACATCGCATGCCCGGTCCTGATGCAGATCATGTCCGAGGACGCCGTCACTCCGGCGGCGGTGGCAGAGAAAGTCGCGCGCACGATCTCCGACGTGACCGTGCACATCCACGAGGGTGGTCACTTCGACCCGTACGTGCAGCCGTTGTTCCCGATCATCGTCGAGGAGCAGCTCGAGTTCCTGAAAAAGACTGTGCCGGTGGGCTGAGTCTGTCGATACTAGGACTCAGTGTCAGTCAGCGGCGCAACGATATTGGCGAGCATGGTGGCGATGGTGGCGACGACCACGCGGCGCTCGGCCGCATAGCCGCTCTGGTACCACGTCATTGCGGTGTGGCTGATGCCGCCGATGGCGGCGGTCGCGAGCAGGTCGACATCCATATCGGGGCCCGACGGTACATCGCCCGCGAACGTGCGGAGGTAACCGAGCAGCAGCGTCCCGAATTGCTGCATCACCGTCAGGTAGGTCTGCTCCACGCGAGGGCTGACCCCGAGCACCTCCATCCACACCACCCGGGCGAGGTGCGGGTCCTCGACCACCCGAAAGAACGGTTCGAGCAGCTGCTCGGCAACGGCCCTGATCTCGCTGCCCGAATCCACCTCCGTGATGGTCTCGGACACCGAGTCGGTCAGCTGTGCAATACATTCCGCGTACACCGCGAGCAGTAGATCCTCGGTCTTGTCGAAGTACTGGTAGAAGTGCCGATCGGCGATCTTGGCCTCGCGGCACAATCCGCGCACGGTCGCGGCTCGATACCCGATACTGCCGAACACCCGCAGTCCCGCATCCAGCAGCTGCCTCCGCCTGCGGTCGTCGCGGTCGGCCGCGCTCTCACCGCCGTAGGCGCGGCCGGCTGCTTCGGACACTGTGCTCATGACCGTCGGGCATCCAGTTCGGCAGTGAGCCGGATCAATTCGGCGTCCCGCTCCATCGTGGCATCCATGATCGGGTTGACGATGCCGCGCAGTATCGAGATCGGAATCCAGCGACCGGGCACGGCGATTCGCGGAGCTCGCCGTCCGATACCTCGAACAGCCACGCGGGCGAGCTTGTCGGGGGTGATCGGGCGGAGCAGCGGCGTGGGGAAGGCGCGGGCGGTCATGGCTGTCGCGACGTCGTCGCCGCCGAACGCGACTTCGGCGATCGGCGTCGCGACCCATCCCGGATACAGCACTCCCGCCGTCGCTTTCGTGCCGGCCAGCTCCGTACGCAGAGCACGGCCGAGCTGTTCGACCGCCGCCTTCGACGCCGCATAGGGCGCATTCGCCAGGCCGTTGAGGTACGCGTAGGTAGACGAGGTGAGTAGCACGTAGCCCCCGGACTCGACGATGTGCGGAAGGGCGGCACGCACCGTGTTCCACACGCCGATCAGGTTGACGCCGATGACCCGCTCGAACACGCCGTCCTCGATCGATCGAACGGTCGATGCTTGTGCACCGCTGGAGATTCCAGCGTTGGCCATCACGACATCGAGCTTGCCGAACGTGTCGATCGCGACGGCGACGGCCGCGTCGAGCTGCTCCCGCACGGTGACGTCGGCGTACGCGATCGCCACGCGTTGGTTGCCCAGCTTCGCCGCCACCGACTCGAGATCGGTCGACTCCATGTCGACCAGAACGATCGAGGCACCGCGTCGATGCAGTGCGGTCGCCACGGCGGAACCGATACCGCCTGCCGCTCCGGTGATCAGCGCTACCTGTCCGGTGTGCTTGCTCATGCCGAAACCTCGTCCCGTGTGGTGGTCACCGTCGGTGCCATGTGAATGTGGTGCTCCTGCGGGCGGAAACGCTTGGCCCACCGGCGGAACGTGAAGCTGAATCCCGGGAACATGGCAACCACGTGTCCGGATTTGGACTGGTACCAGCTGTGGCAGCCGCCGTCCTTCCAGACGGTGCCTTCCATCTCGCGATGAATGGTGTCGGTGTAATCCTGCTCGGCGGCGGCAGTGACCTCGATGGCCGTTGCACCCGTCTGCTCTACGGCGTCGACGGCCCGCACGATGTACTCCATCTGTGCCTCGATGAGGAAGATCGCGGAAGTGTGCCCGATTCCGGTGTTCGGTCCGGTGACGACGAACAGGTTGGGGAAGCCAGGAATCGTGGTCCCGAGGTACGCGCGCGGGTACGGATCCCAGACGTCGGACAGGGCCCGGCCGTCCCGTCCGATCACCGGGTACGAGATGACGCCGTCGGTGGCGTCGTATCCCGTGGACCACACCAGCAGATCGACATCGACGTGTTCGCCGGTGGTGGTGACGATTCCGGTTTCGGTGATCTCCGAGATGCCGTCGTTCTTGTCGTGCAGAGTGACGTTCGCCTGCCCCAGCGCGGGATAGAGCGTGTTGGACAGCAGAACCCGCTTGCACCCGATGACGTAGTCCGGGGTGACCTTCGCACGAAGCTCGGAATCCGGGACCTGAGACTCGATGTGCTTCACCGCAGTTCGCTGCGCCACCGCCTTCAACATCGTCCGTGAGTACTTGAAGCCGAGGATGCGAGTTTCGAGACTCCAGTAGATCCCGGCGCGGACCAGCCTGCGGATCGGTTCCAGCTTCAGCAGCCTGCGCTGCAACGGCGTGAATTCGCGATCGTGACGTGGCATCACCCAGTGCGGAGTGCGCTGGAAGACGTGCAGCTGCGCCACATCGGGTTGGATCGCGGGAATCACCTGCGCCGCACTGGCACCACTGCCGACGATGGCTACTCGCTTGCCTGCGTGGTCGTATTCGGTGTGCCAGTCGTTGGTGTGGAACTGGGTGCCCTGGAACTTCTCCCGGCCGGGGAACGGCGGTATGACGGGTGTACTGAGTGGTCCCGACGCGTTGACGACGAACTTCGCCGCGTAGTCGCCTCGCGAGGTGGAGATGGTCCAGTGGTCTCCCGCCCATTCGATCTTCCGGACGTCGGTGTCGACATGCGTTCGCGCCGGCAGACCGTTCGATTCGAGAACGTGGTCGGTGTACCGCTCGAGCTCCTCGCGTTCGGCGAACATACGCGACCACTCGAACGGTTCGGACGCGATCGAGTACAGCGGACTCTGCACGTCGACTGCCGCCCCCGGGTAGCGATTCTGCTTCCACGTGCCACCCAGGAAGGATCGCCTCTCCAGAATGACGAGGTCGTCGATGCCTCGATCGAGCAATGCCTTCGCTGCGCACTGGCCACCGAAGCCACTGCCGATGATCACCACGGTGTGAATATGCATGCTGACGAACCCCTCCTGCACGAAACGCAATCCGATGATGCGCGTCATCACTTTAAAGTGATGACGCGTGATTCCGCAATGGTTTCGGCAGTCGATGTCCCCTTCGCCGGACGTCCACGTGAGAGGGCCACAATGGGTGAGTGCCTCTTGCGATCACGTACGACGACGTCGTCGACGCCCAATCACGTATTGCCGGCACCGTCAGACCGGTCACGATGATCGCGGCCGAGCCCCCGAACCTGCTGTTCGCGGCCGAGTTCATGCAGCACACGGGAACCTTCAAGGCACGCGGAGCCGTCAACTTCGTCACGGCGCACCGGCAGGCGGGAACGATGCCCGACGCGGGGATCGTGATCGCGTCGGGAGGAAACGCAGGGTTGGCCTGTGCGTGGGCGGCGACGAAGTGCCACGTGCCTGCGACCGTGTTCGTGCCCGCCACGGTGCCCGAGTTCAAGAAGGCGAAACTGATCGCCCTCGGCGCAGACGTTCGAGCCGTCGGGACCGAGTACGCGCAGGCGCTCGAGGCCTCGATGGACCACGCCGCGCACACCGGCGCTCTGGTCTCCCACGCCTACGACAACCCGCTGATCGCTGCGGGGGCCGGAACGCTCCTGCTCGACATGCTGACCGCCGACGCGTTCGACACCGTCGTGGTCTCGGTCGGTGGAGGCGGACTGTTCGCCGGCATCGCGACTGTCGCGGCGCAACGAGGTGTTCGGGTGGTGGCCGTCGAACCCGAGAAGTGTCGAGCCTTCGCAGCGGGGCTGGAGGCAGGTTTCCCTGTCGACGTACCGGTGGACTCGATTGCCGCAGATTCCCTGGGCGCGCGCCGGGTCACGCCACTCGCACTGACTGCGGCCGCGGCGTCGGACACCACCTCCGTACTCGTCGACGACGACGCCATCGTCGAAGCGCGACAACACCTGTGGGATTCGCGGCGCCTCGTCGTCGAGCATGCGGCTGCGGCTGCGGTCGCTGCGATCAGAGCGAAAAGATACGAACCGAAACCTGGCGAAAAGGTCGCAATCATCCTCTGCGGAGCGAACTCCGATCCCTCCGACCTGGGTTGACACCGGCCGAGAAGCCGAGGCCGGTAAGCACCGGGCAGCACACCCTCGACGGGGAAGAATTTGCGAATCTTCGGACCGGGGTCGAGACCGGGACGAGAACCCCCCGTAGCGTTGGACGCATGTCGCGATCACCACGTAACCGGAAATCCCCCGCCGCTCCGAGAAAGCGAGCCTCTTCCGCACTCCAGGCCGGGCACCTTCGCGTGATCGCAACCGGCGGTCTCGGCGAGATCGGCCGGAACATGACCGTGTTCGAGTACGACGGAAAACTGCTCATCGTCGACTGCGGCGTCCTGTTCCCCGAGGAGCACCAGCCCGGCGTCGACGTCATCCTCCCCGACTGGAGTTGCATCCGCGACCGTCTCGACGACGTCGTTGCGATCGTCCTCACCCACGGACACGAGGACCACATCGGCGGCGTCCCCTACCTGCTGCGCGAGCGTGGCGACATCCCCGTCATCTCGTCGCGGCTGACACTGCACTTCCTGGCGGCCAAATTCGACGAGTTCAAGGTCTCGACCACGCTGATCGAGGTCGAGGCAGGGCAAACGCGCCAGGAAGGCCCGTTCGAGCTCGAGTTCATTGCCGTCAACCACTCGATTCCCGACGGTCTGGCCATCGCCATTCGTACCGACGCCGGGCTGGTGCTACACACCGGCGACTTCAAGATGGACCAATTCCCGCTCGACGGTCGGATCACCGACCTCCGCAGCTTCGCACGCCTCGGTGAGGAAGGGCTCGATCTCCTCCTCGTCGACTCGACAAATGCCGAGGTTCCCGGGTTCATGGTCTCGGAACGCGATCTGGTCCCGGCCATCGAGAAGGTGTTCCGCGAAACAACGGGACGCGTGATCGTCTCGAGCTTCGCCAGTCACGTACACCGAATCCAGCAGGTACTCGACGCCGCGCATGCGCAAGGCCGCAAAGTCGCGTTCGTGGGGCGATCGATGGTGCGCAACATGAAGATTGCGACGGATCTGAGCTACCTCGATGTACCCGACGGGCTCGTCGTCGATCTACCGAAGCTCAACAGGCTTCCGGCGAACAAGATCACCTTGATCTGCACCGGTTCGCAGGGCGAGCCCCTCGCGGCGCTGTCGCGGATGGCCTCGGGTGAGCATCAGATCAAGGTGGGCGACGGCGACACCGTGCTGATGGCCAGCAGCCTGATCCCCGGAAACGAGAACGCGATCTACCGCGTCATCAACGGTCTCGTCGACAAGGGTGCACGCGTGGTGCACAAGGGAAATGCGAAGGTGCACGTCTCCGGCCACGCCAGTGCAGGCGAGTTGGTCTACTGCTACAACATCCTCGAACCCGCCAATGTGCTTCCCGTACACGGTGAGTCGCGGCACCTGCGCGCCAACGCCGATCTCGCGATCAGGACCGGCGTTCCTCGCGATCGCGTGCTGATCGCCGAGAACGGCAGCGTCATCGACCTGTTCGACGGCGTCGCGCAGATCACCGGAAGCGTCCCCATCGAATTGATCTACGTCGATGGCAGTGCCGTCGGCGGGGTTACCGAGGATTCGCTGGCCGAACGTCGCCTGCTTGCGAACGAGGGCGTCCTGACCGTCATCGCGATCGTGGATCCCGACACCGGCCTGCTGGTCGACGACGTCGACTTCATCGGACGCGGGTTCGCGCACGAGGCCAACGCTTTCGACTCGTTGGCCAAGGCGATCGGTAAGACTCTGACCCGCGAGAGCGACGTCAACGTTGCCTCGCGAGAGCACATCGAGAAGCGCATCGTCCAGGAATCGGCCCGGTGGGCCAAGCAGACCCTGGGCCGTCAGCCCCTCATCGTCCCGGTGGTCGTCGACGGCTAGAGCACGTCTTCTCAGTGGCGAGGTGACGTGACCACAAGAAAGCCGCGTGTAGAACGGCTCCTGCCCGGTACGCCAGTCCCCGCCCGATCCGAGCAAATTTTGCGTTCGGCCCCTGTAGATGGTTCCGGCCCCTAGAGTCGTTTGGAAAGCTCCGGTAACGATCCGGAACTTAGACCGGGGGGTCTCGATGGGGAAGTACACGAAATTCGGCCGTCGGTATGCGACGGTGGTCGCTGCGGTTTCACTGGTGGTGTCGGGCGGGCAATGGTCGGCGGGTGCCGATCCACTCGGCGATTTCCAGAACCCGCCGCGCACCGCCGAATCGATCGCCGCAACACCGCTCGACGATCCGTGGGTCGTTCCGCCGCCCGGATACGAAATGGCCGCCCCCGGAACAGTTCTGCGAACCCGCAGCGTCACCGTCGGACCACTTCTCACCCCGGTCACCACCACCCAACTGCTGGTCGCCTCGACCGACGCGAAGGACCGCCCCGCTGCCATCGTCACCAGCGTCATCGTCCCCACTGCGCCGTGGACCTCGCCCGGTCCGCGCCCTGTTGTTGCCTACAACATGGCCATCGATTCGCTCGGCGCCACGTGTGAGCCATCGTGGACCATGCAACGCGGCATCGCTCCGGAATTGGCACCCGTGCAGCTGCTTCTGGCGAGGGGCTACGCCGTCGTCGTCACCGACCATCAGGGGCCACGCCATGCGTACGCCGTCGGACCGATGGCGGCGCACGCCGTACTGGACGGCCTGCGCGGCGCGGTC
Source organism: Rhodococcoides fascians A25f (assembly GCF_000760935.2). Lineage (NCBI taxonomy): Bacteria > Bacillati > Actinomycetota > Actinomycetes > Mycobacteriales > Nocardiaceae > Rhodococcoides > Rhodococcoides fascians. The sequence goes on from NZ_CP049744.1 coordinate 5,459,343, forward strand.
ACGACCGCCGCTGTCGGCCTCGATCCGACTGCGCCCCTGGGTCTTACGGGCTACTCGGGTGGGGCGATCGCATCGGGCTGGGCCGTGCAGGAGGCCCCGGCCTACGCCCCCGAACTGAACATTGTCGGCGCAGCGTTCGGCGGAACGCCCACCGACTTCGCGCTGCTACGTCAGTCCATGAACGGCAACTTGGCGTCGGCGGTGTTCCTCGCGGCAGCGATGGGCGTGGCGCGCGAGTACCCGGAGATGCTGTCGCTCTACAACGACGACGGGTGGCGGCTCGCACAGACGTCGAAGGACCTGTGCATCGTCGGGATTGCACCGTTCGGACTCGTTGCTCCGATCCGTATCGAGTCACTGTCCATCACTCCCGATGCGTTCAATTCTCCACTGGCGCTCGCGGTTGCTGATCAGAATCGATTGGGAGACGGCGGAACCCCGACGGCACCGGTGTTCCTGTATCACGGACAGCAGGAGTTCTGGATTCCGAAGGAAGGTCCCGAGGCCGTGTTCGACAAGTGGTGTTCACGCGGAGCCGACGTCCGCCTCGAGGAATATCTGGGTGAGCACAGCATCGTTGCCGGCAGCGGAGCTCCCGCTGCGTTCGCGTGGTTGGACGACCGCCTCGCGGGAATTCCGGTTCGACCCGGATGCAGTAGCTTCGGCCGCTAGAGCCGAACCTACTCGCTCCGGGCTGCGGCTCCGCGAGTCGACAACACCTCGGTCAGCTCTTCTGCGTAGGCGAGCTGCCGCCGCAACGTGCGGCAGCTGTCCTCGGCCTTGGTATGACAGTCACGAACGAAAGCCGCGGCCGACGACCTCGCGTCGTCGGTCGCGTTCTCGTCGCCCAGAATGTCTAGGGATTCCAGTAGCTGCTTCATCTCGGCCAACGTGAAGTCGAGGGGCTTCATCCGGCGAATGACGAGCAGGCGTTCGACGTCGGTCTCGGTGTACAACCGAAATCCACCTGCGGAGCGGGCAGAGGGCGTGACCAGGCCTACGTCGTCGTAATGACGAACGGTGCGGATGGACAGCTCGGTCTTCTGAGCTACCTGCCCGATCTGCATGTGTACGCCGTCGTCTGCCATGTGCCGCCTCTCCTCGCCCGAGCGTCCACCCTAGTCAGTGCTCGCCGCCCAGGTTTCCACTGAGACGATCGTGCCGCTCGGTCGACGGCGCGTTCAACCCGACGATCTCCACCGTCTTGCCCTTCGCCGCGTACTTGGTCGTGATGGCGTCGAGGGTCGCCACGGTCGATGCGTCCCAGATGTGCGACTCCGACATGTCGATGACGATGTTCTTCGGATCTCCGACGTAGTCGAATTGATAGATCAGATCGTTGCTCGACGCGAAGAACAACTCGCCCCTCACCGCGTAGACGCGGGTGTCCTCGTCGGGATGAGCCACGTCGACCACCTCGGTCAGATGGGCGACCCGTCTGGCGAACAGCACCATCGCGGTGATCACTCCGACGACGACCCCGTACGCGAGGTTGTGAGTGACGACGGTGACCGCGACGGTGGCCAGCATGACGAGGGTCTCGCTCTTGGGCATGCGGCGCAACGTCTTCGGGTTGATGCTGTGCCAGTCGAAGGTTCCGATGGACACCATGATCATCACCGCGACGAGCGCGGCCATCGGAATGAGCGCGACGATGTCGCCGAGACCGACCACCAGAATCAGTAGGAAGACACCGGCGAGGAACGTCGAGATCCGAGTGCGCGCACCGGAGACCTTGACGTTGATCATGGTCTGACCGATCATCGCGCAACCACCCATGCCGCCGGTGAACCCGGTGACAAGATTGGCCACACCCTGGCCCCAGCCCTCGCGGGTCTTGTTGGAATGCGAATCGGTGATGTCGTCGACGAGCTTGGCCGTCATCAGCGATTCGAGCAGCCCGACGAGGGCGATGGCCAGCGCGAACGGTGCGATGATGCTCAGCGTGTCGACGGTGAACGGCACATTCGGGATCAGGAACGACGGCAGCGAGGACGGCAGTTCACCTTCGTCGCCGACGTCGGGCACGGCCAGCGCGAAGACGAGTGTGACGCCGGTCAATATCACGATGGCGATCAGCGGTGCCGGCACGACGGTGGTGAGCTTGGGCAGGAAGAACATGATGAGCAGCCCCACGGCAACCATCGGATAGACCAACCACGGCACCCCGATCAGGTACGGAACCTGCGAGGTGAAGATCAGGATCGCCAGCGCGTTGACGAATCCGACCATGACGCTGCGCGGGATGAACCGCATCAGTTTGGCGACGCCGAGAACGCTGAGCAGGACCTGCAGGATTCCGCCGAGGATGACCGCTGCGATGAGGTAGTCGAGGCCGTACTCCCGCGCCAACGGGGCTACGACGAGCGCAATGGCACCGGTCGCAGCGGAGATCATCGCCGGTCGTCCACCGACGATGGAGATGGTGACGGCCATGGTGAACGACGCGAACAGCCCGACGCGCGGGTCGACACCAGCGATGATCGAGAACGAAATGGCTTCCGGAATCAACGCCAATGCCACCACCAGGCCCGCGAGGACCTCGGTCTTGAGCCGCCTCGGTGAGCGCAGCGCACCCAGCACCGAGACGTCTTCGACGGCGGTGGCAGGCACCTGGGCAGCTCGAGACACGACAACTCCGTTCGATGGGTGCGAGGGACTGCGACAGGTACGGCGTCCACTCCGCGGGCAACTCTACTCTTACCGGAGAGAAGGTTGTCAATCGTCAGGGCACGACTGGTGAGCTAGATTCATATACGGAGGCACAACAAACTCACTCCTCGATGCAAGGAATGAATCGATGTTCTCGCTCAACAGGCTCTCCTGCTTCATCGCCGTCGCCGAGGAGCTGCACTTCGGCCGCGCAGCCGAGCGGCTGCACATGACGCAGCCTCCCCTGAGCCGGCAGATCCAACAGCTCGAGAGCGAGGTCGGTGTGCAGCTGATCGACCGCACGAGCCGGTCGGTGACCCTGACGGCCGCGGGGTTGGCCTTCCTACCCGAGGCCCGACGCATCCTCGACCTCGCCGAGGGCGCACTGCTCACTGTTCGACGGGTCCCAACCGGCGACCTGGGGACGGTAGTCGTCGGATTCACCGGCGCATCGGCGCATGCAGTTCTCCCGCAGTTGCTCGACGCCGCGCGCGAGAAACTACCGGACGTGAAACTCGTTCTGCGCGAGATGGTCTCGGCGGTGCAGATGGAATCGCTGGCCGTCGGCGATCTGGATCTCGGGTTGGCCAGGCCACCACTCAAGCGACCGGGCATCGCGTCCCGGCCGGTGCTGCACGAATCGTTGATCGCAGCGATGCCCGAGCATCACCCGCTGGCCGAGAAAGACGAACTGTCGGTGGAGGACTTCGACGAGCAGCCGATCATCATGTACTCACCCGTCGATGCGCGGTACTTCCACGAACTGCTGATCAGCACCTTCACCATCGTCGGGGTGTCCCCGCGCTACGTGCAGTACGTGACCCAGGTGCACACGATGCTGGTGCTCGTTCGCTCCGGCATCGGATTGGCATTGGTACCGGAGTCGGCGTCGACCATGCGGCCGGAGGGTGTTGTGTTTCGGCCGGTTCGGACCGTGAAGGAGCGCCCCGTCGAGCTCGACGCGGCCTGGCGCGTGGACAACGACAACCCGGCACTGCACCGCTTCATGACCGATGTGCTGCCGACGCGGGAGTGGTCATGATGCGACGCTGATCGAGTTGCGTGCGGGATGGTGGCCGCGCGAGTGCCGTACTGCGTGGGTTCGTCGGTTGATCAGTCTCTGGGCGGCTTGGTGTCTTTGCCAGCGGCGACGTCACGGAGCCATTGAGGGACCGGCTTGTTGTCATATTCGCGGAGTTTGATGGAGGCTTCGGCGGCTGCGGATCGGACTTTCAACGAGCGTCCGCGGCCTGTGGCGCGATTCTCGGTGGTGGTCATCGAGGGCCCTCCGTCTCTCCGTCAATCTCCATTGTCGCCGGTTTGGGTCGGTTTCCGCCAGGTCGTCCGGTGTCACCACGGCTCGAAACCGCTACGCCAAGATTCTTGGCGAGATGGATCAGCGGTTACCCACCGGACGTTTCCTGCCGCCGCCGACCTCACTACCGAATGCACGAACGCAGGCCGCCCGACCGAACTATCGCGGCAACCCCACCGGCGGCTTGACGGCCGTCACCGGGCAGTGCGCCTCGAGGAGAACGCGCTGAGAGATGCTGCCCATGAACAACTTTCCGACGGGCGATCGGCGTCGGATACCGATGACGACCAGTTGTGTCTGCTCGTCGAACGACAGGTCGATCAGATTGTCGGCGTGCGAGCGACCGGCCTCGTTGTCGTGGATTTTCGTCGTGACACCGAGCGCCGAGCTCTCTTCGCGAGCCGATTCGACGGTGGCACCGAACTCGGCGTCGGCTGCGCTGCTGTCCTCGGCGACGATGATCAGATCCGTTCCACGCATGTGCGCCTCGCGAAAAGCGAAGGGCAGCGCGCCTTTTCCTTCGATGGTCGGCGAGTAGCCGACGACGACCGTCACTTGGTCACCGGCGTGACGAGGGTGCCGTCGGCAAGGAAGCGATCGAGGTTCTCGAGCGTGAGGGCTTCCATCGCGGCCCGCGTCTCCACCGTCGCGCTGCCCACGTGCGGCAACAGCACCACGTTGTCCATCGTCAGCAGGGCGTCGGGCACGTTCGGTTCTTGTGCGAACACGTCCAGGCCGGCACCGGCCAACTGCCCGGCGGCAAGCAACTCGATCAACGCCTCCTCGTCGACGACGCTGCCGCGCGCCACGTTGATCAAATAGCCCTGCGGTCCCAGCGCTTCGAGCACGGCGCGGTCGACCAGGTGCGCAGTTCCCGAGCCGCCCGATGCGGCGATGATCAGGACGTCGACGTTCTCGGCGAGCGCTGCTGGGCTGGCCGCGTAGACGTAGGGCGAACCGTCGATCTCGTTGCGATTGTGGTACGAGATCTCGCAGCGAAACCCGTTGAGCCGATCGGCAATTGCCGAGCCGATGCGCCCGAGGCCGATGATGCCGACGCGCGTGCCGGTGACCTGGCGCGTCAGCGGCGTGTTGCCCTCGGCGGGCCATCGGCCGGCACGCACGAACCTCTCGGCGGAGGACAGCCCACGCATGGTGTCGATCACCAGACCGACGGCGAGGTCCGCCACACAGTCGGTCAACACGTCGGGAGTGTTGCTGACGGCGATGCCGCGGTCTGCTGCGGCGCCGACATCGGTGGTGTCGTATCCGACGCCGAAGTTCACCACAGCTCCGAGCTGCGGCAATCGCTCCATCAACGCGGCATCGACGCCGGTGCGGCCGGAGGTCACCACTGCGGTGATCGATTCGCCGTGCGCATCGAGGAATTCGTCGCGACCATCCCCTTCGGGCAGTTCCAGCGCGTCGTACTCGGTGACCAACGTGTCCATCAGCGACGGCTTGAGCGGTCCGACTCGGAGCACTCGACCGCCCTGTTGCGAATCCGGTTGAGACACAGAGGAACTCTGCGAGCTGACGGTGACCATTGTTCTCCTCGCGAGATGGTGGAACGTGCGCGTTTCCTGTACGGTATGCCGCTTCTCGAATACCTGTCCAACACGGAAATAACATGGACCGATACCCAAACGGCATGAACGACGCATTGCCGATGCAGGCTTGTCCAGTCTTCCCCACATCCGGCCTGGTCAGCCCCCTACGGATGTGATTCAGGCCTCATCAAAACTGTCTTTGTGACCCACAAAACTGGCCGGAAAGGGCATTTCGTCCGGTTGACGATGAAGACAGCCCGCTCATACCGTGTGTCTACCGTCACAGATTCGGCTGCAACTCGCAGACGCGGATCCTTTTCCCACTGGAGGCCACCATGAGCCCTGCACTCTTCGTGCAGCAGGGACGGACCCACCGCGTCGCGGCAATTGCTGTTGGCGCACTGTCACTTTCACTGATCGCCAGCGGCTGCACCGTCGCCAACTCCAACAACGGTGGAGCCGCCCGCGCAGATACTCTGCGCATCGTCCTGCCCCAGGAACCTCCGACCCTCGAGGCCTGCGACGTCTCGCTCACGTCGGTCGGAGTCGTCACTCGCTCGAACATCACCGAGCCGCTCATGGAGCGCAATCCCAGCACCGGCGATCTCGAACCCAAGCTCGCCGACTCGTGGGAACAAACCTCCGATACCGAATGGACGTTCGCCATCCACCCCGGCGTGACGTTCAGCGACGGGAGCCCCTTCGAAGCCGAGGACGCCGCGTTCTCCATCGACCGCACGGTCAATTCGGAACTGGGCTGCAACGTCGAGGGGTACGTGTTCGGCGACGCGAACCTGGTGGTCACGGCTGTCGACCCGATGACGCTGACCGTGCAGTCCCCCGAACCCGACCCCATCCTGCCGCTGCGCCTCTCGTTCGTGGAGATGGTCCCGCGCACAGCCAGCTACACCGAGCGCGTGCGTGAACCGATCGGAACGGGACCGTTCGCGATCGAGCGGTGGGACTACGGCCAGAAGCTCTCCCTGGTACGGAACGAGACCTACTGGGGCCCGAAACCCGAGTACGCCAGGGCCGAGTACCAGTGGCGCAGTGAGGGCAGCGTCCGCGCATCGATGGTGACCAACGGCGAGGCCGAGATCGCAACGTCGGTCGGACCGGAGGACGGTGCGGGCGACCTCGGCGTGGCCTACCCCAACAACGAGACAACGGCGCTGCGCATCCAGGCCGCTCAACCGCCACTCGACGATATCCGGGTGCGGCAGGCGATCAACTACGCGATCAATCGCGACGGCATCGTCAAGGCCCTGTTCCGCGGACTCGGTTCACCTGCAGCACAACTGATTTCCGAGGGTGTCGTGGGCTTCAACGAGGACCTGACTCCGTGGCCCTACGACATGGACCAGGCCCGCACGCTGATCGACGAGGCGCGGGCAGACGGGGTACCGGTGGACACCGAGATCCGCCTGATCGGACGTACCGGACAGTTCCCCAAGATCAACGAGACAGTGGAGGTCATCCAGAACTCGCTGTCCAAGATCGGCATGAACGTCAAGATCGAGATGATGGACGCCGCCGGTACCGCCGAATACCAGGAACGCCCGTTCCCGGACGTCGGGCCGTATCTACTGGTGATTCAGCACGGCAATCAGGCCGGCGACTCGGCCTTCACCGTCGACCAGTACTTCACCAGTGACGGATTCCAGAGTGCCTACGGCACAGCGGACTTCGACAAGGAGATCGCTGCTGCCGGCGCACTCACCGGAGAAGACAGGCAGGCCGCGTACGCGCAGGTGTTCGCGGACGAACCGAAAGACATCATGCAGATGGCCTACATCGCACACATGAACGGGGTGCTCGCCAAGGCCGCCTCGGTCGACTACACGCCGGACTCGGCCACTGTCGACGAAATGCACCTGGCCGCGATGACGCGCGCCGATACCGAGAGGCCCTGACATGTTCAGATTTCTGCGCCGACGGATCTACACCAGCCTGATCCCACTGTTCGTCGTCCTGCTGGGCGTATTCTTCCTCGCTCGTCTCACCGGCGACCCCACCAGCCTGTACCTGCCCGAGTCGGCAACCCAGGCACAGCGCGAGGCGTTTCGCGCCACCAACGGCTTCGATCAGCCGGTGCTGACGCAGCTACTGGACTACTTCAAGGGCGTCCTGCAACTCGATTTCGGGCAGTCGCTCCGTACCGGTGAGGACGCGTCGGCAATGGCATTGCGCGCCTTCCCCGCAACGCTGCAGCTCGCCTTCGCGACGATGTTCCTCGCCATCCTCGGTGCCGTGATCATCGGCTGCTGGGCTGCGTACCGACCGAACTCGCTGGCCGATCGCATCTCGAGCCTGCTGTCGATGACGGCCGCGTCCATCCCCGACTTCTGGTTCGCCATCATGGGCGTCTACGTCTTCGCCATCGTGTTCGGCTGGCTGCCCACCTCCGGCGTGGACAGCGGAATGCTCTCGTGGGTGTTGCCGATCGCCACGCTGCTCATTCGCCCGCTCGGAGTACTGACCCAGGTGGTGCGGGGTGCGATGGTCTCGGCATTGTCGGCACCGTACGTTCGGCTCGCGAGAAGCAAAGGGGCAGGCGATCTTCGGGTCGTCACCCACCACGCTCTGCGCAACGCTGCCGCACCGGCGCTGACCGTCGCAGGCGACCTGATGGTCGGGCTCGTCAACGGCGCAGTGGTCGTCGAGGCCATCTTCGGCTGGCCCGGCATCGGAAAACTGATGATCGACGCCATCCTGCAGCGCGACTTCGCCGTTCTGCAGGCGGCCGTGCTGTTGACGGCGGTGAGCATCTTCGTGCTCAACATCGTCATCGATGCCTGCTATGCACTGCTCGACGCCCGGGTTCGCGACAAGGTGAAGGTCTAGGTAAGAACATGTCACTCGACTTCGAAGCACCGAAAACATCCGAGCCCGAGGATGTTCCGCCGTCGGCTCCGGTGGAAGCCCGCAAGGCGTCGGCTCCGCTGTGGAAGTTGCTCCTACGCGACAGGGTGGCCACCGTCGCCGCCGCGATCCTGGTGCTGGTCTTCCTCACCGCGATCTTCGGCCCGATGCTGGTCGGTGACGCCGCCACCGATCAGGATCTCGACCGCTCGAACCTACCGCCGTTCACCCTCGACACCGGCTGGATGAACATCCTCGGCACCGATCCCCTGGGTCGCAGCATGCTGGCCCGGTTGATCGTGGCCAGCAGAACCACACTGTCGGTGGCCATTCCGGCCGTGATCCTCTCGGCGATCATCGGCTCGTTCATCGGTATGTGGGCCGGTTTCCACCGCGGCTGGCGCGAGACCGCGGCGATGCGCGTCGCCGACGTCATCCTCAGCTTCCCGTCCCTGCTGATGGCCGTCGTCGTGCTCTACGTCTTCTCGCCCAGTGCCGCGAACATCGTTCTGGTCCTGACGGTCACGCGTATCCCGATCTACCTGCGTACCGCCCGCGCAGAGTCAGCAGAACTGCAGAGCCGGCTGTTCGTCGACGCCGCCCGCACGTTCGGCGCGAAGAGCGGATCGGTGATCAGACGCCACGTGGCCCCTATCCTGCTACCGACCCTGCTCACCGTCGCGACCCTGGACTTCTGCTTCGTCATCCTCGCCGAGTCGTCACTGAGCTTCCTGGGCATCGGCATTCAGCCGCCGGACGTCTCGTGGGGCCTGATGGTCTCGCAGGGCCGCACCTACTTGCAGACCGCGTGGTGGCTCTCGTTCTTCCCCGGCCTGGCCATCGTGTTGACGACCGTCTCGGCCACCGTGCTCGCCGCCTGGGCGCGCATCGCCACCGACCCGGCGCAGCGCTGGCGACTCAATGTCCCCCGCTCCAAGCGGTCCCGCCTGCTCCCCGTACGAAAGGTCGTTTCATGAGCGCACCGGCAACTGCACCACAGCGACCGGACACCGGCAGCGTCGCCCTGGACGTACGCGGACTGACCGTCGATCTGCGGACGCCGTCGGGTGTCATTCGCGCCGTCGACAACGTCACCTTCAGCGCCCGCCGCGGTGAAACCCTCGCTCTGCTGGGTGAATCGGGCTGCGGCAAGTCGATGACGGCACAGGCCATCGTGGGGTTGCTCGAGCCGATCGCCGACATCACCGGCGGCTCGGTCGAGATGGGTGAGGTCGACCTGGTGACCGCCAAGACCAAGGTTCGACGCACCATCGCGGCCACCGAACTGGCCATCGTGTTCCAGGATGCACTGACGGCACTCAATCCCGTCTACACCGTGGGAACTCAACTGGCCGAGCCGTTTCGGATCCATCGCGGCATGTCGGCGAAACAGGCTCGGGTGGAAGCTATTGCACTCATGGCCCGCGTGGGCATCCCCGAGCCGGAATCACGCGCCGACTCGTACCCGCACCAGTTCTCCGGCGGGATGCGTCAACGCCTGCTGATCGCAATGGCCGTGGCACTGAGCCCGTCGGTACTGCTCGCCGACGAACCCACCACGGCGCTCGACGTCACGGTGCAGGCCCAGATCATGGCTCTGCTGAAGGAATTGCGTACCGAACACGACATGGCCGTCGTGCTCATCACCCACGACCTCGCCCTGGTGGCCGAGGAGGCCGACCGGGTCGCGATCATGTACGCGGGCAACGTCGTCGAAACCGGACCGGTGTCCGAGGTGTTCGGCGAACCGCGCCACCCGTACACCAAGGGCTTGCTGGACTCGGTGCCTGTACACGCCGTCCGCGGTGAAGATCTGAAGTCGATCGGCGGCACCCCACCGGATCTGCATTCCATCCCCGACGGGTGCGTCTATCAGGCCCGCTGCCCCCTGGCCCGCGAGATCTGCATCAGCACTCGCCCTCAGCTCGAATCCGTCGGCAACGGCCGGATGTCGGCCTGCCACTTCCCGAACGAGGTAACCAGCCATGTCTGAGCAACTGCTGACCGTGCGCGGCCTGAACAAGACCTTCGATGTCGGCCGCGGCAAGCTCCGCGCCCTCGACGCCATCGACTTGGATCTGCGACGCGGTGAGACCCTCGGCCTCGTCGGCGAATCCGGTTGCGGCAAGTCCACTCTCGCGCGCACCCTGATGATGCTCGAAAGGCCCGACTCGGGCACCGTCGCCTTCGACGGCATCGATCCCTTCGCTCTGCGCGGCAAGGAACTCCTCGCGTGGCGTCGACGAGTACAGATGGTGTTCCAGGACCCCTACGGTTCGTTGAACTCGAGGATGACGGCCGGGGACATCATCGGCGAGCCGTGGCGAACCCACAAGAGCCTCTACAAGACTCGACGCGACCGCTCCGCCCGAGTGCGTGAGCTGCTGCATCTGGTGGGCCTTCGACCGAGCGACGAGAATCGATTCCCGCAGGAATTCTCCGGCGGTCAACGCCAACGCCTCGGCATCGCTCGGGCCCTGGCATTGAACCCCGATGTGATCATCTGCGACGAACCTGTCTCCGCACTCGACCTCTCGGTCCAGGCGCAGGTGCTCAACCTGCTCAACGACCTACAGAAGCAACTCGGCATCTCCTACGTGTTCATCTCGCACGATCTGTCGGTCGTTCGGCACGTCGCCGACCGTGTTGCGGTGATGTACCTGGGCCGTATCGTCGAATCCGGCGCTACCGAAGCAGTATTCGAGCGTCCCGCGCACCCGTACACAGCGGCGTTGATGTCGGCCGCACCCACCCTCGACGCGTCGACCCGTGGGACGAAGATCCTGTTGAAGGGCGAGGTTCCGTCACCGCTGAACCCACCCTCGGGATGCCGGTTCCGCACACGCTGCTGGAAGGCAACCGAATTGTGCGCCAGTGAGGCACCCCCGGTGGCGCTCGACGCCGACGAGGCCGATCACATCGCCGAATGCCACTATCCACTCGCCGCAGGCAATCTCGGCCTCGTCGCTGCCGGGACGTGATGGCGACAGACCTGAGCGTCACCGGATTCGTCGTCGTCGCGCTGGCCATCTTCTTCGCATCGGCGATGCAGGCGTCCATCGGATTCGGCATGGGCATGCTCGCCGCACCCATCGTGGCAATCGTGGACCCCGGCCTCATCCCAGCGACGCTGATCATGCTCGCCGTGGTCGTCAGTGTGCTCGTTCTGGTTCGTGATCGCACTGCCCTCGACCTCTCGGGCGCGGGGTGGGCGCTGGCCGGTCGCCTACCCGGATCGGCGGTGGGAGCACTGCTGCTCGTCCTGTTGCCCGAGCGTGGATTGGCCATCCTGCTAGCACTGGTGGTGTTGGGTGGCGTCGCCCTGACCTCCTTCGGTTGGGTCCCGTTGCCGCACAGACGAAACCTGGTGGTGGCCGGGGCCGCGTCGGGAATTCTGGGAACGGCCACCTCCATCGGCGGACCGCCGATGGCCCTGGTGTGGCAACGCAACACCGGAGCCGAACTGCGCAGCACCATGAGCTGCTTCTTCCTCGTCGGATCACTCATCTCGCTGGCGGTACTGGCGGTGGCCGGTGCAGTGGACGCCCATACCGCGACGCTGTTCGTGTTCCTGGCCCCGGCGACAGTTCTCGGCTTCCTGCTCTCTCGCGTGGTCAATCGCGTTCTCGATCGTCGACGCCTGCGCATCACCGCGATCGGTGTCTCCGCAGCCGGCGCACTCGTTCTCGTCGCCCAGCAGGTACTCGCGCTGATGTGAGGGCCGTGTCACGTGTTGCATCGGTCGCAATGGGTAACCGCTCACGATGACTACGAACACCACGCGCGCGCTGATCGTCGGTGCCACCGGTATTTCCGGGCAGGCCCTGTGCCACGCAGCACTCGATGCAGGCTGGACCACCTACGGACTGAGTCGCAGCGGAAGTACCCCCGTCGACGGCGTCGTGCCGGTGGCTGCGGATCTGCTCGACGTGACCTCGCTCGAGGAGGCGCTGAAGGACGTTCGCCCCGAGGTCGTGTTCTTCACCGCATGGATGAAGAAGGACTCCGAGCAGGAGAACATCGAGGTCAACTCGGCGACCCTACGCAATGTGCTGAATGTTCTCGGGCCCCTCGAGTCGGTGAAGCACGTCGCGCTGATGACCGGACTCAAGCACTACCTCGGACCGTTCGATGCCTACGGTGAGGCAGTGATGGCCGAGACGCCGTTCCACGAGACCGAGGACCGCCTCGACACCCCGAACTTCTACTACGCGCAGGAAGACGAACTGTTCGCCGGTGCCGAGAAGTTCGGATTCGGTTGGAGCGTGCACCGCGCCCACACCATCTCCGGCTTCGCGGTCGGCAACGCGATGAACATGATGCTGACGCTGTCCGTGTACGCGTCGATCTGCAAGGAACTCGGCGAGAAGTTCGTCTTCCCCGGCTCCGAAACCCAGTGGAACGGACTCACCGACCTCACCGACGCCGACCTGCTCGCCGAGCAGATGGTCTGGGCCGCAACCGATGACAATGCGCACAACGAGGCGTTCAACATCGCCAACGGTGACGTCTTCCGCTGGCGCTGGCTGTGGCCGCAGTTCGCAGCGCACTTCGGCGTCGAGCCCGAGGGATTCGACACCGAACCGCGTCCCCTCGAACCCCGCATGTCCGACGCGGCTGCTGCGTGGAAGCGCATCGCGGAGAAGCACGATCTGGTGGAGAGCGACGTCTCCCGGCTGGCATCGTGGTGGCATACCGACGGCGACCTCGGCCGCGACATGGAATGCCTGACCGACATGAACAAGTCCAAGAAGGCCGGCTTCCTCGGCTTCCGATCCACGCCCGATGCCATCGCCTCGGTGATCCAGCGATACCGAGACGCGCGCCTGATTCCCTAGAGCGGCTGCGCCGCATGTGAGTGGAACTTCGTAGTGGGCTACGAGTTTCCGCTCACATGGCGGTGGTGCCCTCGGTCAGATCCCGCACCTCGGCGTAGCGATCGCGCACCGCCGGGGTCGGGTCTGCCTCGTATGTCTTCGACGCTGCCTGCGCCCAGGTCGGCGGCTCGCTGGTCCCGGCCAGGGTCCACGCCGCCTGACGCGCGGCTCCGTCGGCGACATATTCCCCCGGCTCGGGCACGATCACCGGAACGCCGAGAATCGCCGGGGCAAGCTCCCGCAACGCAGAAGATTTTGCGCCGCCGCCGATCAGCAGCACCCGCTTCGTCTGCACCCCCTGTGCACGCAGGTGATCGATGCCGTCGGCCAAACCGCACAGCAGTCCCTCGATTGCTGCCCGCGCCAGGTGACCCGGCGTCGAATTGTTCAGTCGCAGGCCATGAATCGCACCGGATGCATCGGGACGGTTGGGGGTGCGCTCGCCTTCGAGGTACGGCACCAACACCAGGCCTTCGCTGGTCGTCGACAGCGCCAATCGAGACAGTTCGTCATGATCTACGCCCAGAAGCCGCGCCGTGGCATCGAGCACCCGGGCAGCGTTGAGGGTGCACACCAACGGCAGCTGGCGGCCGGTGGCGTCGGCGAATCCGGCGACGAGACCCGAACCGTCGGCTGCCGCAACCGAGGTCACGGCCGATACGACGCCGGAGGTGCCCACCGATACGACCACATCACCGGGCTGCGCATCGAGGGCAAGCGCTGCCGCGGCGTTGTCCCCGGTCCCCGGTCCGATCAGTGCCCCGGCCGGTGTACGGCCGATCGCCTCGTTCGGCGCGGCCACGCGGGGCAACAATGGATTGCGACCACGAAAGCCCAACTGCAGCAAATCTGTTCGATACTCGCCGGACGCCGCCGAGAAGTAGCCGGTGCCGCTGGCGTCGCCACGGTCGGTGGCCAGGGCGTCGAGCCCCGCTGCGCCACCGAGCTGCCAACTGAGCCAATCGTGCGGAAGGCACACTGCCGCAGTGCGATCGGCGTTCTCCGGCTCGTGGTCGGCAAGCCATCGCAACTTGGCGACGGTGATCGAGGCCAATGGAACCACTCCGACGGCGTCGGCCCAGGCTTGCCCGCCGTCGACGCCGGTCTCTTTCCCCAACTCCGACACCAAGTCCGTCGCGGCCTCCGCCGACCGAGTATCGTTCCACAACAGCGCTTTACGGACCACTGATCCCGCGTCGTCGAGGCACACCATGCCGTGCTGCTGCGCACCGACCGACACCGCGTCCACGTCGTCGAGCCCGCCTGCATCGGCGACCGCCTCGTCCAGCGCATCTTTCCACCGCTGCGGATCGATCTCGGTGCCGTCGGGATGACCGGCTCGGCCCTGGCGGACCAACTCCCCCGACTCGGCATCACGAACGAAAACTTTGCACGATTGGGTGGAGGAGTCGATTCCGGCAACAAGAGCCACGGTGAGCTGGTCCTTTCCTACGCAAGTGTGATCTACGACCCTACCCGCGAGGAGTGGTTGCCTCGGTCACCAGCGTGCGCGCGTATGCGATGGCCTGCGGAGTGGTGTCGAAGACGCGTCGAGCATCGTCGTCCTTGGTGGTGAACACGCCCAGCGCCGTCAGAGGACGCAGATGCTCGGTCTTCGCTCCGGAGATCAGGACTGTGATGTGGCGGTGTTCGAGTTCGGTGATGGTGTCCTTGAGGACGATGGCCCCGGTGGCATCGATTGTGGTCACCCGCGACATGCGCAGGATCACCACCTTCACGTCCGAGACGTCGGCAAGTTCGAGCAGGAAGCTGTGGGCGGCACCGAAGAACAACGCGCCGTCGATTCGATACGCGACGATGTGTTCGCGCAGCAGGTCGCCTTCTTCCTCCGAGACCGCGTCGAGTGCGTCCAAGGGAACCTGCTCCACGGTGGCGGATCGCGCGACGGCACGCAGGGCCAGGACGGCAGCGAACCCGACCCCGACAGCCACTGCCGTCACCAGATCGAAGACGACCGTGACGAGGAAGGTCGACAACATCACCACGGTGTCGCCGCGGCCTGCGCGGGTGATCGCCCGGATGGATGCGGTCTCGACCATGCGCACCGTGGTCGCCAGCAGCACCCCCGCCAGGGCCGCGTGTGGAATATCGGCCACCAACCCTGCGGCGGAGTACATGATCGCGGCAAGGATCACCGCATGGGTGAGTGCGGCGAGCCTGGTCCGGGCCCCGGATCGAACGTTGACTGCAGTCCGGGCGATGGCGCCCGTGGCAGGAATCCCGCCGAACAGAGGAGCGGCGATGTTCGCGAGCCCCTGCCCGAACAGTTCCCGGTCGGGGTTGTGTCGTGCGCCGACGCCCATCGAGTCCGCGGCGGTGGCGGACAGCAACGATTCCAAGGCCGCCAGCGCGGCAACGGCACAGGCAGGAGCCAGTAACGCCGTCACGTCGCCCAGGTGGAAGAAGCTCAGGCTGGGTGCGGACAACGACGATGGAATGGTGCCGATGCGGGCGATGTCGAGATCGAAGAGCTGGGTGACCACCGTCGCCGCGGCGACCGCGACCAGGGAGAACGGGACTTTCGGAGCCAGGCGGCCACCGACGAGCATGACGACGGCGACGGCGATCGCGACTGCCGGGGTCAGGACGCTCGCGTGCGAGACGAACGAACGGGCGGCGTCGAACGCGGACTGCCACACTTTGTCGCCTTCGGCGTCGGATATGCCGAGAGCGGCCGGAACCTGTTGCAGCGCAATGACCACGGCGATGCCTGCGGTGAATCCTTCGATGACGGGCGCGGGCATGTATCGGACGGCTCGGCCGACGCCTGCACCGGCGAGGGCCAGCAGAATGACCCCGGCCATGAGCCCGACGGCGAGCACACCGGTTGGCCCGTACTGGGCGACGATCGGTACGAGTACCACCGTCATGGCGCCGGTGGGCCCCGACACCTGAAAGCGGGAGCCACCGAATACCGCGGCGACGACGCCGGCGACGATCGCTGTCGTCAGGCCGGCTGCGGCACCCAGCCCCGTGCTGACGCCGAATCCGAGGGCCAGCGGCAACGCGACCAGCGCCACGATCAGGCCTGCCAACAGGTCCGCGCCTGGAGCGCGGAACGCGGGCTTCCACTCGCTCCACCGGGGCAGGAGCGCGGATACGGCCGTCAGTGCGTCGTATCCGCGGGTGTGTTTCGTCGGTTCGGACATGCGACGCTTCCTGAGAACTCATCGACCCTGATCTAGCTGATTGCTAAGTTTAGCAAGTAATGAATCAGCGCGACAGGGAGACGCTCGACACCGTGTCGGACCGTCGAGTCAGGTGCGCGATCCGGGCCCGCCGTCCAGCTGTTCGACCTGGTTGGCCACCACCCCGGACAGGATCTCCCGAGCCACCACCAGTAGGTCTGCCACTTTCGGCGACGTCAGCGTGTACGTCACGGACAGCCCCTCGCGAGTTCCCTCGATGAGACCCGCGCGTCGCAGAATCGACAACTGCTGCGACAGATTCGCCGGTTCGATGCCCACCTCGAGCAGCATCTCGGACACCGCGTGTTCGCGTTCGCTCAACAACTCCAGCACTCGAATGCGTGCGGGATGCGCCAACGTCTTGAAGAAGTCGGCCTTCATTCGGTACAGCGGTCGACTCGAATCCGTGGCCATGACGTCCCTCCGTGCCACCCACCGCCGCGCGGCAGGCTACTTGCGAACACTAGCAATCAGCCGACGCGACGAGTGCTATCCCTGCCCTTACCGAAACTCCGCTACCTTCACTGACATGCGCGGAGAACCCGACGAATCCACCGACTTCAGGCTGACCGTGGCCACGGCGGCTCTCGACCTCTTCTCGGTCAAGGGCTACGAGTCGACGACGGTGGACGACATAGCCGGAGCCGCCGGAATCTCGCGACGGACGTTCTTTCGTCAGTTCCGTGCCAAGGAAGACGTCGTATTCGCCGATCACGAAATACTGCTCGAGCAGGCAGGCGCATTTCTCGACTCGAACGAAGGCGATCCCTGGCAGGCGGTGTGCGACGCCGCGCAGCAGGTGTACGAGCGATTCTCCGACTGGCTGGAGATGTCGCGCCTGCGCTATCAGGTGGTGCACCGCAACCCTGCGCTGCGCGATCGAGAGATCGTCACCGTGTTTCGCTACGACCGACTGTTCGTCGAATATCTGCAGCGAGTGCGGCCGGATCATTCGCACCTGGAGATTCTGCAGTTCTCGGCTTCGGTGACCGCAACACACAACTACATCCTCCGACGGATGATTCGCGACGGGCTGCCCACGTCGGTCAGCGACTTGCGGTCCGCGCTGGCGCAGGTACGCGCGCAATTCCTCGGCGAGATCGTCGTCGCGTCGTTCCCACGGGGCATGTCCGTCGCGAAAGTCGTCGACGCCTTGGCCGATCACACAACAGACTGACTCAACCGACACTGTGGCACTCAGTGCCGCATAACGTGGACCCACCCTTGAAACGAGCGAGCTGCGGACGTACGATGGGTGCATCCTTGGCACTGAGTGCCCTGATCGGTCAGTGCTGATCCCCCTACATTCAAGGAGCGTGGCCGATATGGCCGGTAATCCCGACTTCGATCTGTATCAATCGCCCGAGGAGCACGACGAACTGCGTGCGGCCATTCGGGCACTGTCGGAGAAGGAGATCGCTCCGTACGCCAAAGAGGTGGACGAGGACTCACGCTTCCCGGAAGAGGCATTGAAGGCCCTCAACGCCTCCGGCTTCAACGCAATCCACGTTCCCGAGGAATACGACGGTCAGGGTGCCGACTCGGTCGCAGCCTGCATCGTCATCGAAGAGGTCGCTCGCGTCTGCGGCTCGTCCTCGCTGATCCCCGCCGTCAACAAGCTCGGCACGATGGGACTGATTCTCAAGGGCTCCGAGGAGCTCAAGAAGCAGGTCCTGCCCTCCCTCGCCGGCGGTGCGATGGCGTCGTACGCCCTGTCCGAGCGGGAAGCGGGCTCTGACGCAGCGGGAATGCGTACCCGCGCCAAGGCCGACGGTGACGACTGGATCCTCAACGGCTCCAAGTGTTGGATCACCAACGGCGGCAAGTCCGATTGGTACACCGTGATGGCAGTGACCGACCCCGACAAGGGTGCCAACGGGATCTCCGCGTTCATCGTGCACAAGGACGACGAGGGATTCGTCGTCGGTCCCAAGGAGAAGAAGCTCGGCATCAAGGGCTCCCCGACGGCCGAGCTGTACTTCGAGAACTGCAAGGTCCCCGGCGATCGCATCATCGGCGAGCCCGGCACCGGCTTCAAGACCGCTCTCGAAACCCTCGATCACACCCGTCCGACCATCGGCGCGCAGGCCGTCGGCCTGGCACAGGGTGCCCTCGACGCAGCCATCGCGTATACCAAGGACCGCAAGCAGTTCGGCACCGCGATCTCGAGCTTCCAGGCCGTGCAGTTCATGCTCGCCGACATGGCGATGAAGGTCGAAGCCGCACGCCTGATGGTCTACAGCTCTGCAGCCCGCGCCGAGCGCGGCGAGAAGAACCTCGGGTTCATCTCCGCAGCAGCGAAGTGCTTCGCCTCCGATGTAGCCATGGAGGTCACCACCGACGCCGTGCAGCTCTTCGGCGGTGCCGGATACACCACCGACTTCCCGGTCGAGCGCATGATGCGCGACGCCAAGATCACCCAGATCTACGAGGGCACGAACCAGATTCAGCGTGTCGTCATGTCGCGGGCGCTGCTCAAATGAGCGATATCGAACTCGTAGGCGTCATCGGTGGCGGCACCATGGGTGCCGGTATCGCCGAAATGTGCGCTCGCTCCGGCAGTTCCGTGTTGATCCTCGAGACGAGCCAGGCGACGGCCGACGCCGCAGAAGCCCGCCTGGACAAGTCCTTCGCTCGCGCCGTCAAGTCCGGCCGTATCGAAGCCGATGCAGCCGAGAAGGCCCGTGCTGCAATCACGTTGACGCTCGACATCAACGATTTCGCAGACCGCGACCTCGTGGTCGAGGCAGCGCCGGAGATCGAATCGCTCAAGCTCGACCTGTTCGGCAAGCTCGATTCCATCGTCAAGCCCGAGGGAATCCTGGCCACGAACACCTCGTCCATCCCGGTCATCAAGATGGCCAACGCGACGAAGCGTCCCGACAAGGTGGTCGGAGTGCACTTCTTCAACCCGGTGCCGGTGCTTCCGTTGGTGGAGATCGTCGTCAGCTTGCTCACCAGCGAAGAGACAGTGTCCGCGGTGACGGACTACGCGGGCAACACGTTGGGCAAGAAGACGATTCGCGCCGGAGATCGCGCCGGATTCATCGTCAACGCGTTGCTCATCCCGTACATGGTCTCGGCCATCCGCATGCTCGAGTCCGGCTTCGCCAGTGCCGAGGACATCGACGAGGGCATGGTCAACGGCTGCGCTCACCCCATGGGTCCGCTGCGTCTGACCGACACCGTCGGCCTCGACGTCACCCTCGCGGTGGCCGAGTCGCTCTACGCAGAGTTCCGTGAACCGCACTACGCTCCGCCGCCGCTGCTGCAGCGCATGGTGGACGCGGGCATGCTGGGACGCAAAACCGGTAAGGGTTTCTACACGTATTCGTAGTAGTCCCCCGAGTCTGCGTGAATGGTCCATTCACCCCCGTCAGGGCCGGTGAATGGACCATTCACGTCTTCGGGGAGGCGCACACTGGAGTCGTTCCACAACATTGGGAGGCTTCATGAACATCGATCTCGACGGCCGGACCGCATTGATCTCCGGCTCCAGCCAGGGCATCGGACTGGCCATTGCCACCGAATTGGCCCGTGCCGGTGCGCGCGTCGTTCTCAACGGTCGTAGCGCATCCGCGCTCGATTCGGCCGAAGAGCAACTGCTCACCGAGGTACCCGGCGCACGAGTGATCGTCGTGGCAGCCGATCTCGCGACGGCCGAAGGGGTCGAAACGCTGCTCGCCACGGTCCCGGTGGTCGACATTCTGGTGAACAACCTCGGAATCTTCGGGGCCAAGCCGGCCCTCGAAATCGACGACGACGAGTGGCGTCGCTACTTCGAGGTGAACGTGCTCTCGGCCATCAGACTCATCAGGACGTATTTGCCGGCGATGACCGAAGCCGGTTGGGGCAGAATCCAGAACATCTGCAGCGATTCCGCGGTGGTGATTCCCGAGGAAATGATCCACTACGGAATGACGAAAACCGCGCTGCTGGCGGTGACCCGCGGATTCGCGAAAGCCGCTGCAGGAACTGGCGTTACGGTCAACTCCGTGATCGTCGGGCCCACTCACACCGAGGGCGTCGAAAAGTTCGTCGCAGAACTCGTCGGCGACGAACTGCCGTGGGACGAGGCTCAGGCGACATTCATGAAGGAACATCGTCCGCAATCGCTCATCGGACGGCTGATCGAGCCGAAGGAAATCGGCAACATGATCGTGTACCTGAGTTCGGAGCAAGCCTCCGCGACCACCGGCGGCGCTTTACGCGTCGACGGCGGCTACGTCGACTCGATACTGCCCTGAGTTCCGGCCTCACGGGCCCCTCTCAGCGGCACCGTAAGGCCGGTCCGATCGGTCACAGTTTGTGGCCGACCGGTTCGGGGCATGCGTGAAGCACACAGGATCAAGCAAAGGTTCTTCACGCATTTCACCGCATTCGGAGAAGATTCGACAGTGAGCGATCAGTACACCTTCACCAACCCCGTCACGCAGTACCGTCAGGACGGATTCCCTGAGCAGCATCAGGATCCGCCCGGTCTGGCCGCAGACCTTCAGCCCCTCGCCGACCACGGTGAGGACAGCTATCGCGGTTCCGGCCGCCTGACCGGCCGTAAAGCGCTCGTCACAGGTGCCGACTCCGGAATCGGTAGAGCAGCAGCGATTGCCATCGCCCGCGAGGGTGCCGACGTGGTTCTCAACTACCTACCGTCAGAGGAAAAAGACGCACAGGACGTTGCTCAGCTGGTACGCGACGCCGGACGCACCGCAGTCTTGGCTCCGGCAGATATCACCGACGAGCAGGCCGCGCGTGGAATCGTGCGCACCGCCGTCGACGAACTCGGTGGCCTCGACCTGCTGATCAACGTTGCCGGTAAGCAGCAGTTCGTCGAGGATCTGGCCGACCTGTCGTCCGAGCAGTTCGATCAGACGTTCAAAACCAACGTCTACGCATTGTTCTGGATCATCCAGGAAGCGGTGCCGCACATGCCCGCTGGTTCCACCATCGTCAACACCAGTTCGATACAGGCATACACACCCTCACCCGGTCTGGTGGATTACGCGACCACAAAGATGGCCATCAACACCATCAGCAAGGCGCTTGCGCAGCAGTTGGCACCCAAGGGAATTCGCGTCAATGTTGTTGCCCCGGGACCGTTCTGGACACCACTGCAGGCTGCAGGCGGGCAGCCGACGTCGGCGTTGCCGGAATTCGGCAAGGAAACTCCGCTCGGACGTGCGGGGCAACCCGCCGAGATCGCCGGTGCCTACGTCTACCTGTCGTCGGCCGAGTCGGGTTACGTCTCCGGCGAGACATTGAACGTCAACGGCGGCATGCCGACGCCGTAGTCGACATCCGTTCTGCGTGAATGGACCATTCACACCCGTCTGGGCTCGTGAATGGTCCATTCACGCATCTGGAGACGTCAGTCCTTCGGCCCACCGGCGGCGTAGACGACCTGACCCGAGATGAAGCCGGCACCCTCGCTGACGAAGAACGAGGCCAAGTGCGCGATGTCGTCGGGGTGTCCCACGCGATTGACCGGAATCTGCGACGCCGCAGCAGCTTTGAAGTCCTCGAACGGCATGCCGACACGTTCTGCGGTCGCTGCTGTCATTTCGGTCTCGATGAATCCCGGGGCGATGGCGTTGGCTGTGACGCCGAACTTGCCGAGTTCGATGGCGAGGGTCTTGGTGAATCCCTGCATGCCGGCCTTGGCTGCCGAGTAGTTGGCCTGGCCACGGTTACCGAGGGCGGACGTGCTCGACAAGTTGACGATGCGGCCCCACTTGGCGTCGATCATGTGCTTCTGGACCGCGCGGGTCATCAGGAACGATCCACGCAGGTGCACACCGAGTACGGAATCCCAGTCCTGCACCGTCATCTTGAACAGCAGATTGTCGCGAGTGATGCCGGCGTTGTTGATCAGTACGGTCGGCGCACCGAACTCGGTCGCGATGCGATCGACTGCGGTCTGGACCGATTCCTCGTCGGCGACGTTGGCACCGATGGCCACTGCCTGCCCACCTGCGGCCTGGATCGCGCCGACGGTGTCGCTGCACGCGGCCTCGTCGAGGTCCACCACGGCAACTCCGAAACCGTCCTTGGCCAGCCGCTTCGCCACCGCAGCGCCGATTCCACGCGCACTACCGGTGACGATGGCCGTCTTGATCTGATCGCTCACGAATATCTCCTAGGAACACGCCGAATCGAATTACCTGTCATCTGTTTCTACCAACCCCGGCGGCGCAGTCAGTACGCAGCCACCGCTCCGTCGAGCGCCTTCTGCATTCCCTGCGCCACCACGCGTGTGATGTCGATCGGCTTCTCGGGCAGTTCGGTGATGGGCGTATCGATGTACACGCTCGCCTGCTTGACCTTCGTCGTAGGGCCGTAGCTCAACCCGATACAGATCAGCACCGGCTCGACGCCGAGCTTGCGTGCGCGCAGCGCGATGTGTCCGATGCCGCTGCCGACGTGCTGCACCGTCGTCGGATCCTCCAGGTTGCAGGTGCCCTCGGGGAACACTGCGAGGTCGTCGCCCCGCTTCATACGCTCGGCGCTGACGTCCATCATGCGGTTGCCGGCCGCGCTGACCGCTCGCATCCCGTGGTTCTTGCCACGAAAGACGGGGATGCCGCCCATCATGTCGATTCGCCTGCGCTGCTTGGGTTCCTGGAACAATTCGTCCTTGGCCAGCACTCTCGTGCGCCCGATCACCGGACGCAGCGGCGACGCCCAGGCCGCCGCTGCGAGGGTGTAGGGATCGTTCTCGGTCAGATGATTGACCGCGATGAGCAGACGGGTGTTGTCGTACACCAGACGACGCAATTCCTCACGGGCACCGTCGGGATACGACACCCGCGGACGGAAGCGCCTGGCCAAGGTGGCGTACGCCAGCCTCGCGACCTGACGATTCTGCTGGTGACGCAGGTAGAAGTCGTACACCGTCACATCGTTCTCGAGAATTACCGCTGGCCGATCCATGAACCGAGCTTAGTGGTTCGAACTGTGCCGCCGGGCCCGAAGCCTGCTTCGTATCGCCTACCCGATGATCGCCTTGTATTCGGTGAAGATCGGCGCGTACTCGGGACCGCAGTTCGCGATCGACCAATCGGTGAGGAGGGTGAGGTTCTCGAACACACCATCCATCGCGCTGAAGTCGCCGGCCGCACCCTTGGCGTCGGCCTCTTCCATGGCCTGTAGCCACGCCAACGGCTCCGGTGGAGCGACGGCCTGCAGCTCCGACTGTGTCACCGGGGCCTTCGTCGCGAGTTCTGCGGCAATGGATTCGGCCGCCTCGATACCACCCGCCTCTGCTTCCCGCAGGTTGGCCAGACCCTGTGCCACCTGGGTGGCGTACAGCGTGCAGAAGTCCGACTCACCCGAATCCGCTTCCACCGATTGCACGGATTCCACCGATGTTGCGGCCGGCTGCTCAGCCGTGGTGGACGGGTTCTCTTCTGTGGACGAACACCCCGCGAGAGCAAGGAGAACTACCGCGCATCCTATGGTCGATCGACTGTTCATCGGCGTTGCACTCCTCGTGAACCCTGCCTGGACGACTGCCAGTCTGCGCTCGAGTGCTCAGTTGTGCAGCGCTGTGAGCAGCGCGAACGGTTCGAGCCGGCCTCACACCCGCGAGGAACCCATGGCCCGGATCCCGACGGCAAGTCCGACCGCCGCAGTGGCGGCGGCTGCGACCACACCTGCCATCACCGTCGAACTCGCGAAGTCACCGGCGGACAGTGCACGTTCGGCATCGACCAGATATCCGAGTGGGTTGATGTTGACCAAGAACTGCATCCATCCCGGGGCCGCGGTCAGTGGAAGCATGGTGCCCGACAGGATGAGCAGGGGGAACATCAATGTCTGTTGGATGGACCAGAACACCCAATCCTGGCCGCGCACAGCCAAAGCCAGCGTGTAGGACAACGCGCCGAGCCCGACACCGAACACACCGAGCAGCACGATTCCCACGACCGCGCCGACGGGATTCACCGACAACCCGAGCGGCAGTGCCACCAGGACGATCAGCACGGCCTGAGCGGCCAACGGCACCATTTCCTTGAACGCGCGGCCGACCAGCAGAGACGACCTCGGCAGCGGCGTCACCAACATCCGTTCGTGTGAACCCTGCTGCAATTCGGCCAGCAGGTTCGAGCCCGTCATCGACGTCCCGAAGATGGTGATCATTGCGAGCACCCCTGGAACGAACCAGTCCCACACACTCCCGCTGCCGAGACCTGGGACCTCGGTGAGAAGCGGGCCGAACAGCGCCAGCAGGATCAGCGGTTGGATGAGACTGAAGATCACCGTGAACGGATCGCGCACCATCGGCCGCAGTTCGCGGCCCATCACCAAGGCGCTTCCTGAGAGTACGTTCATCGGAGTTCTCCTGCCGTGCTTGCGGTTTCGAGGGAAGAGCTGCCCGCTGCGGCGCTCTCCCGAAGGCTGCGCCCGGTGAGGCCGAGGAAAACGTCGTCGAGGGTAGGTCGCGTCATGTCCGCCGTGTGCACTGTGATCCCGTGAGACTCGCTGAGCCGCAGGAGATCCGGAAGAACCACCTCGGCTCGCTCGACCCGAATGTTCAACCGCGAACCCGCAACCGTCACGTCTCTGACTCCGGCAACACCGCCCAGGAGCGCACCCAGCGCCGACGCGTCGGACGCGGTGAGGACTATCAGATCACCGGCCAGTTCCGATTTGAGGGCCGTGGCGGTGTCGTCGGCGATGACGGTACCGCGATCGACGACGATCACCCGCTCGGCCATCGAATCGGCCTCGTCGAGGTAGTGCGTGGTGAGCACGATGGTGGTGCCCATCTCCCGTCTGAGCCGCAGAATGTGATCCCAGAGATTCGCTCGGCTCTGCGGGTCCATCCCGGTGGTCGGTTCGTCGAGAAACAGCAACGGTGGCCGGTGCACCAACCCCAACGCGATGTCGAGTCGACGCCGCTGCCCACCGGACAGCGTGGACACGGTGCGGGCCGCGAGCTCGCCGAGTTCGAGTGCCTCGATCAATTCGTCTGCGCGAGTGCGTGATCGTCCACGAGTCATGCCGTAGCACAACCCCTGCACCACCAGTTCGTCTCGGACTCGCTGATTGTGCCCCGCACCGTTGCCCTGGCCGACGTAGCCGAGACTGCGTCGAACACGGTCCCGATCCTTCGCCACATCGAATCCGGCGATCCGCGCCGAGCCCGACGTCGGTTCGAGCAACGTCGTCAACATGCGCAGAGTGGTCGACTTGCCTGCCCCGTTCGGGCCGAGCAGAGCCACCAGCTCTCCCTCACCGATCGTCAGATCGATGCCGCGCACCGCCTCCACGGTCTTCTTGCCCTGCCGAAAAGTCTTGGTCAGTCCCGAAGTTTCGATCATCTGCCACGCCCCTCGTCGCACTGAGTGAATCCGTACGAGAAAGACGTTAGGAACGATCGCGGTCAGCTTCGGTCCGCGTTGCCAGGACAGGCGAAATCAACCGAAAACGGGGAACTTCCGCTTGCGGGCCAGGGCATCCATCCCGGACTGGATGCTCGAGCGCACCTCCTCGTACTTCGCGTCGATGTAGGCCTCGTCGTCGCACAGTGCCGGATCGTGGTCGAGTTCGATCGGCGGCATGAATCGGGTACGGATCTTCGCGGGCAACGGAATCTGCGGGAGCGCCGCGGGCGCAATGATCCAGGGAAGCGAGATCGCGATCGGAAAGACTTTCAACCGCGCAATCTTGTCCAGCTTCAACGCTTTCGACAGCTTGTCTCCGCGAATGAGTACCGGCATGGCGTCGGCACCGCCCACTGTTGCCACCGGAACGATGGGTACGCCCATCCGAATAGCGAGCTTGATGAAGCCGGTTCGGCCACCGAGCGTCGCCTCGTCACGCTTGCCCCATGGCCGCAGAGAATCGACCTCACCACCCGGCCACACGATGACATCGCGGCCCTCGGCCAATGCCGTCGACATCGAGTCCGGCGCAGCAGGAAGCACACCCATGGATCGAAAGACCTTGCCGATCAACGGGAACGCCATCAGTGCATCGTGCGCGGTTCCGTGCAGAATGCGCTTCTCGCCGAAGTGTCGCCACCATTGTGCGCCGACGGTCCACGCATCCCACACGAACGGCGCACCCGAATGCACCCCGACGACGAGAACCGGCGACTCGGGAATGGTCTCCCACCCGTCGATCTCCATCCGGAAGTAGCGGTCCATCACCCCGTTCCAGAGCTTTTGCTGACGGTCCATCGCCACGGTGTTCTGATCGTCGAGGTCCCAGCCGCCCGCGCGATCGGCAACCACCGCTCCGAGACCACCGGACGCCTTCTCGCGACGCTCCTTCATCTTCAGCCGGGCCGCCGCCGCGTAGCGCTGTGCCTGCTCGCGCAACTGCTCCTTCGTCGACTCCTCCGTCGATGCTCCGGCACCGTCCCCACCCATTACGTGATCCCCATCACTCATACCCGCACGGTACTCCACCCGTCCACCGCCGACCGACAACCAGCGCTCGTTACCCCACGCGACGTCCCACCTGTCCGTTATGGTCGAAATTCGAGCCGAACGAACGAGGTACACCGATGGATCCGATCGAACCGGCCTACGGCACGACGGCGCTGCTGCTGATCGCCGCTGCAGCCGTGGCAATCCTGCTCTTCCTCATCATGAAGGTGAAACTGCACGCCTTCGTCTCCCTGGTCCTGGTCAGCGCGGTCACCGCCGTCGCCGCGGGAATCCCACTTGCAGACGTCCCCGATGCGTTGCTCTCCGGTTTCAGTTCCACCCTCGGTTCGGTTGCGCTACTGGTGGCACTGGGTGTGATGGTCGGGCGTCTGCTCGAAATCACCGGTGGCGCACAAGTATTGGCCGACACTCTGATCAACCGGTTCGGAGCCAAACGGGCACCACTCGCACTCGGTGTCGCCGCGCTCATCTTCGGCTTCCCCATCTTCTTCGACGCCGGTCTCGTCGTCTTTCTGCCGATCATCTTCACCGTTGCCAAACGATTCGGCGGATCGGTTCTGCTGTACGCCCTCCCCACCGCGGGGGCCTTTGCCGCGATGCACGCCATCGTCCCGCCGCACCCCGGCCCGGTCGCTGCCACCGAACTGCTCGGCGGAGACATCGGTTCGGTACTGCTCATCGGCGTTCCCGTCGCCGTCGTCTCCTGGTTCGTCGGCTCGTACCTCGTCGGTACCCAGCTCGGCAAACGATTCGTCACCATGCCTGCAGACCTCTTCGCAGACGGATCGCAGAACACCGAGGAACACGACAAGGCGATGGCCGCGCTCCGCGACCCGGCCCCGAAGTTCGCCGCAGTGTTGTTCATTCTCTTGACGCCACTGGTGCTCATCTCGCTCAACACCGTCGTCAACACTCTGACCACCTCCGGTGTGCTGACCGGAGACGAAACCTGGGCTGCTGCCCTGACTCTCATCGGCCAGACGCCCATCGCGCTGCTGATCACCTTGCTGCTGGCGCTGTTCATCCTCGCGCCCGGACGCTTCCCGGTGGCCGAGGGTGCCAAGTACATGGACCAGGCCCTCGGACCGATCTGCTCGATCATCCTGATCACCGGTGCAGGCGGCATGTTCGGTGGAGTGCTGCGAGCCAGCGGCATCGGGCAGTCCCTGACGGCCTCGTTGTCCGACATCGGGCTGCCGATTCTGCTGCAGGCCTTCCTGATCGCCACCGCGCTACGCGTCGCGCAGGGTTCGGCCACCGTCGCTCTCACCACCACCGCTGGGTTGATCTCGGTGCAGGTCGCCGAGCTGGATCTGAGCAACTTCAAGATCGCTCTGCTGGTGTTCGCACTGGCCGCCGGAGCCACCGTGCTCTCCCACGTCAACGATTCCGGCTTCTGGCTCGTCAGCCGCTTCTTCGGCATGGACGAGAAGACGACCCTCAAGACATGGACCGTCATGGAAACCACACTGGGACTGGCAATCTTCGCGGTCGCATCACTGCTGTGGGTGGTGTTCTAGGCCGGCTTCGACGAACTCACTCGTCGACTTCGAGCCTGCATCCCCCTGGCGGAAGTTCCAGGACGATGACGTCGTGTCCCTCTCCGGTAACGATCGCGGTGAAGATGACATCTGCACCGTCCATCCACACCCACCAATTCATGTTCGCACCCCGCAGACGCGGCACCTGCCGATATACCGCTCGGGCGTCTTCGACCACGGCCTGCGGGTGCAGCCTCCGAGCGGTGGCGATGACGGTGCGGCGTACCTGGTCGAGATCGAGCAAGTCGTCGTCGTCCGACAGCTGGGATGGTCGAAAGTCGATAAGCGCAAAGGGTATTCGGACGACCGGTAGCGTCGCCGCATATTCCATCGATCCCCCCGACAACGCAGGATCGCGCCAGTAGAGCACGTCGTCCACGAACGTGGGTGTCAGCTCGTCGTAGATCTCGGAGCCGGTCTCCACGCTGCGATACAGGGCGGTGATGTATTCGGTCAGCGAGTCGTACCAGGGTGCGCCCCCGTCGGCACCGTCGTAGGTGAACATACGGATACAACCTTCACGGGCACCTGCGCGCGTGTCGACGTACAGCGTTCCGCCTGCGCCGTCCTCGGCGAACGGAACATACGCCGGGACGAACATTTCCGCCGTCTCCCCGGCCTCCTGAACTGCAACGATGGCCGGCCAGTCGGGACCCAAATCGTCGATCTCGTGCGGGCTTTCGAGGCTGAACCTGTGCCGATCCACAACTTGGTCGAGCGAGGAAAGAGTGAAATCCGGCAGCACGGATCCGACCGGTACGTACTGCTCGCCGTAGGTTTCGCTCTGCCCGTCGTGCAGCCCGTAGAACTCGCGCAACTCATCCGGCCACGGAGTCGTCGCACGTTCGGCGGCTTCACGCTCACCCGGGGCCCGTGGCGGCCGTATCGACGCAGCAGTGACGGGCGCGCGTTCACGAAGCATCGCCATGTACAAGGTCCATACCTCGGTGAGGGTCACGGTCCTAACCTAGACGAGCGTCACTGCACCGGAACGAGAATGCGCCACGCCCCCAACGCCAATGAGCCGACGGTGACGAGCAGGAACAATCCGACCCAGACGATGCCGGGCAGGAAGGTCAGTCGGGCGAGTTGATCGGCGTCGGAGTCCCGTGCCCGTCCGGCGCTGCGCGATTTCTGCAGTTCGAGAACGGGCCGCGGGCCGGCGATCAACAGGAAGAACGTGATGAAATACGCCGCCGCGACCTGCTGTTCGCCGGTGCCCCACCAGGAGACGACGAACAGGGCAGCGCCCACAACGACGAGCGACAGCAAGCCGTAGATGTTGCGAATCATCAACAGCATCAATGCAATCGAGATGACGCCGATCCACAGCACCGCCACCGCATGCTGGGTGCCGAGCACGAACGCGGCACCGAGCCCGAGCAGCGACGGCCCCACATAACCTGCGAAGGTCATCGCGATGACGCCGAGGCCGGTGGGCTTACCCTTCGAAATCGCGACGCCCGAGGTATCGGAATGCAGTCGCAGCCCCATCAGCTGTCGGCCGGTGATCAGCGCGACGAACAAGTGCGCGCCCTCGTGCGCAATGGTGACCACGTTGCGTGCGATCCGCCACGTCTGCGGCAACACGACGATGACGAGTGCAACCAGAGCAGCAACTTGGACGATCCACACCGGTGGATCAGGACTCACCGCGGAGATGCGGTCCCAGAATTCGTTCACACCCAAGTATGCGGCTTCGCCGCAGTGGCATGGTTAAGTGCCGCTGAGGGGACTCAACCACGGCACTGCCGCAGGCACTACGACGCGCGTGCTTCGGCTTTGGCGCGTTCGCGGGCGAGGGAGCGGTCTCGCATTTCCTCGAACTTGGTGGCTTGGCGTTCGAGGTCTTCGAGGAACGCGGCGAGTTCTTCGCGCTTGTTCTCTCCGCGTGCGGTGAAGTCGTTGCGCTCGAAGACGTTCCACTTGCGCAGTACCGGCCAGACGACGTCTTCGAGGTGCTGACGCAGGTCGTAGATGCCGTGCTTGGCCATGAGCACACCGTTGCGGCGGAAGTTCGGCATCCCGGCACCGGGCATGACGAAGTTGGTCACGATGTCCGAGACGGCCTGCAGCGTCTGATCGGGGGAGATGTCCATCGCCGCGCCGGTGATGTTGCGGTAGAAGATCATGTGCAGGTTCTCGTCGGCGGCGATGCGCTGGAGCATCCGGTCGGCGATCGGGTCGTCGCAGACCTTGCCGGTGTTGCGGTGCGAGACGCGGGTGGCGAGTTCTTGGAAGGTGACGTACGCGACCGAGTGCAGCAGGCCGACCTGTGATCCGGCGGGGGAGGCGTAGCCGTTGGTCATGTGGATCATGCGGGCTTCTTCGAGGGCGACGGGGTCGACGCCGCGGGTGACGACGAGGTAGTCGCGCATGACGATGCCGTGGCGGTTCTCTTCGGCGGTCCAGCGGCCGACCCAGGTGCCCCAGGCTCCGTCGCGGGAGAAGTTCTCGGCGATCTCACGGTGGTAGGAGGGCAGGTTGTCCTCGGTGAGCAGGTTGGTGATCATCGCGGCTTGGGCGACGTCGGAGAGCTTGGACTGTTCGGGGTCGTAGTCCTGGCCGCCGAGGGCGGCGAAGTTGCGGCCTTCGTCCCACGGCACGTAGTCGTGGGGATGCCATTCGCGCGCCATCGTGATGTGACGGTTCACGTTGTCTTCGGCAGTGGGTACCAGCTCCTGCAGAAGCTCGAGCTGTGTCAGATCCCTCGCCATTGGCATGTCTCCTCGCATCGACGTCAGCTCACGAGCCTAGAGCCAAGAGTGCGACGGGTGTGGAGCCTCGCCGAGATTCTGTTAGAGGTAGCAACCGACGCCGACACCGAGTGGTGCGACCTCACAGGTCATTGCTGGACAGGTTCGAGGCCGGAGAAGTTCGGTGCGCGGAAGACCCACCCGCGAAGGGCGAGGAAACGGGCGGCCCCGAAGAGACCGCTGACAGCGATCACCACCACAACCTGCGTGTAGGCCGCTGCACCAGGAAAGAGGACGTGCATCGCGGCCAGTGAGGCGGTACTCAGACCGAGACCGATCAGGGCGAGCCCGCCGGCTTCCCACTGCGTCTGGAACCAGCCGACCCGGCCGGCCGCGTGGAAGGTGTGACGGCGGTGCAACTCGTTGGCCAGGACAGTGCTGGCAGCAACACCCGCGAGATTGGCCGTGAACGATCCCAAGGATGCGAGGGCCACGAACAACAGGGCGTACACACCGTTGCTCGATACCCCGACGATCACGAACCGAGTGAACTGAGCGAGAACCGACTCTCCGAGCATCCTCGACTTCATACGGGGCGCACAGCCCGACGGCCCAGGCGTAGCCGAGGCTTTCAGCGAGGTGCTCACGTGATCTCCAGTTGTAGAACCGGAAGCGTCGATCGGCGCTTCGCTTCGATACAACTCCGAACACGGGCACATCGGTCTCGGACGTGACGGACGTCTCAGGCTTTGGAGGAACTTTCTTCCCGAGCGCGCTTCTTGCGGTCCAGGTCGATGTTGAGACTGTTGGGCTTGATCGACGCGACGAACAACACCGCAACGAGCACCACCACAACGAGGATGGTGATGACGACCACCGCGATGCCGAAGATTGCCAAAATACCGTTCATGTCCTGCCTCCCGTGTCAGGCAATACGGTACTTGTCGTAGACGGGCCCGTCGACGTGCACCCCCAGCTCACCGATCAGCTCACCAACCGCTCCACAGCACGCATCGGCAACGACAACCAGGTCGGCCGGTTGCGCGCCTCGTACAGAACCTCGTAGACGGCCTTGTCGAGTTCGTATGCGCGCAGCAGGTCGGCCTCGTCGCGCGGATCGTGCCCGGCCACCGAGGCGTAGCCGTCGAAGAACGCGGTGATGCTCCGCGCAGCCCACTGGTCGGCTCGCTCTCGCATAGACGGGTCCTCGGGCTGATCGACCAGCAGATGGTTCGCCGCGTAGTCGAACGAGCGAAGCATTCCCGCGACATCCCGCAGGGAACTGTCCATCTGCCTACGCTCGGCCAAGGTCTTGGCCGGCTCGCCCTCGAAGTCGATGAGCAGCCACCGCTCGGGAGTACCCAACACCTGCCCCAGATGCAGATCGCCGTGGATACGCTGCACGGTGGTGCTGTTCGAGGCCTCGGCCCGCGAGATGAGGGCCGTCGCCGCCGGAATGTACTGGGCGATCTCCGGCACCACCCGCGCCACGCCCGAGATACGAGCCAGAATCTCCTCGACAGCGGTCGATTCGACCGAGCGTTCGACGGTACCCAGCACCGAGGCCAGGTCGTGGTGCACCTGCGCCACGGCTGCTCCGATTCGGTGCGCGCCCCGAGCGAAATCGCCGGGCAGTTCTTCGATCGGCGTATCGGGGGAATCGAACACCTCGCGAACACTTGCCAGCGCTGCGGTCCAGCCTTCGGTGGAGTTCGCAGCGAAGTCCTGAATCATGCCCAGAGTGGTCGGCTCACCGCCGACGACGGCTTCCAGCCAGCCCCGCAGCGGCGCGACGTTGGCACTGCCTGCCTCCGCCAGAGCGCGATGCAGTTCCACATCGGGGCTCACGCCCGGCGGAACCTGTCGAAACAGTTTGAGCAGCAGCAGATCACCGAGAATCACCGAGGTGTTGGACTGCTCGGCCCCCAGAACCCGACCGGGCAGACCGCTCGGCACACTCGAACCGTCGACGATCTTGAATTCGATGCTGCCCGTGGAATTTCCGGAAGCGAAGGCGTCACCGTACAGGCCGATGATCTCAGGGTCTCGTAAACCGTCGAACACGGCCACCTCGCCCACCACCGGAAGCACCCACGGCCGGAGCTCGTCGGTCAGCTCGGTGCGGAAGCCCAGCGGCACCTGATACGTCTGCGTCACCACCGCGCCGTCCTGTGTCATTCGCACCTCCACCAGCAGGTGCTCGGCCGCGAAATGCGGTTCGTCACGAAGAACTTCGCGTTCGAGGATCTGCACGGAATCCACGGTCGACCCCTTCGCACCGAACCACCGTTGCGCCGGTAGCCATGTCGCCAGCGCCTCCGTGAGCTGAGGTTCGACCGTGCGTGAAGCACTCGAGCTGGAACCGACCATGAGAATCTCTCGCCGCCTTCTTGGGAGTTTGCGGAGCTGTGACCGTACGAAGCGAAACCTACCCACTCCCGGCGCCGCTCACACACCGACGGCAACGACACCCGAACGTTATGCAGGTCGTACGCCGGTGCACCGACATGCTCGTACAGTGGTCACATGTCCGCTTCACTGACCGCCCACATCGATGTGCACCGCGCAGGTGATCGACTGAAAACCCGTGTGTCCTGGCTGGACTCGAAACATTCGTTCTCCTTCGGCCAGCACTACGACCCCGACAACACCCATCACGGACTGCTGCTGGTCAACAACGACGACATCGTCACTGCCGGTCAGGGTTTCGAGACGCACCCGCATCGCGACATGGAAATCGTCACCTGGGTGGTGCAGGGTTCGCTGGTGCACCAGGACTCCATAGGCCATTCCGGAATCATCTATCCCGGACTCGCGCAACGGATGAGCGCGGGCAAGGGCATCATGCACTCGGAGAAGAACGACTCCTGGAACATCGACGGCAATCGGCACACCGAACCCGTTCGCTTCGTGCAGATGTGGGTGTTGCCGGACAGTCCTGGCACCACGCCCGGATACGAACAACTCGAAATCGGCGACGAGTTGCTGCGCGGCGGGCTGGTCACCGTGGCGTCGGGCATGGAGAAGCACCGCGGGGAGGCCGCGATCGGCATCTCACAGAAGTCGGCGGCGCTGCACGCCGCCAGGTTGTTGCCCGGGAAATCGGTAACGGTGCCGGACGCGCCTTTCGTCCATGTCTTCGTCGCCCGCGGCACCGTCTCGATGGAGGGCGTCGGTGAACTGTACGAGGGCGATGCCGTCCGCATGAGTTCGACTGGCGGACAACGCATTACCGCTACCGAGCCGGCCGAGGTGCTGATCTGGGAGATGCACTCGCGTCTCGGTGGCTGACATATACGTTCGCTGACAACTTGATCACGGGAACACGTGGGGCATGTGTGCAGGGCGACAACCAGTACGACGACTCGACGCCGAACTGATTCTGGGCTGAGGCACTCGCGTCTCGGTGCCTCAGCCATCCCGGTCGCCTCAGCCAGTCCGGTCGGCCTCAGGTAGTCAGATCACCTCGGGCCGACAGGTCCGCCACCGCCACCTGGTTGCCGCCTTGCTTCTTGGCTTCGTACATCGCCGCGTCTGCTCGTCGTAACAATCGCGTGGTGAGTGCGACGACGTCGGCACCGATCCCGGAGCCTTCGGCACTGGGGTACGTGCAGTGCGCGACACCTATGCTCACCGTCAGCGGCGCGGAGTCCCCCGCCGAGTGCGCTGCATTTCGATACTCTTCGGCCAATGCTCTGGCCTCGTGTGCGGCCAACTTGGTCACCACCGCGAACTCCTCACCGCCCACCCTGGCGACCAACACACCGTCCTTCGTCAACCGACGCGCGACGAGCTGCAGCGCCGTGTCGCCCTGGTGATGACCGAACCGGTCGTTGATCGACTTGAACCTGTCCACGTCCACGACCATCACTGCAACGTTGCCTGCACCGAGGAAGTAGACCGGTAATGCCTCGTCCAGGCCTCGACGATTGCGCACCTGGGTGAGTGGATCGAAGTTGGCCGCCTGGGCTTGTACCTGAAGCTTGAGCAGCAGGTACTGGAAGAACGTCGGGCCCATGAACGTGATGGGTATCAGCACCACGAGCTGCGCGACGGCCAGGCCGTGATCGGTGTCGGGTGACAGCAGGATCAGCACGAAGAAGAGCGTCACGGCCGTTCCGGCCCACAGTAGATGCAGCGCCATGACTCTCGGACTGTGGAAGAGCTGGACGTAGACGCTGTTGGCGGCGAGCATCGCGAGGGCCAAGATGGCGGCCTGAGGTGATCCGTAGGCCAACAGAACCGATGTCGTTCCGATGTCCGAGTACGCGGCGAACGTCACGGACACGCGCTTGGAGGGCCATGGGGCCCTCAGCCAGGCAATACCGACCACGAGCGTCGAGACGATCGCGACGACGAAGATCGCCCTGGCGATCGTCGAGGCCGGAGGTGTGTCGGTGAGCAGCAGCAGTGCGGCCGCACCGAGCCCGTAGGAGAAGGTGCTCAGTGATGCGGCGAGTCGATACGGTGTGAGCGCACCGTGCAGATCGAGGTAGCTCACCACCGACTCGTAGCTGTGCGGCTGGTTCCACCACGTGCGCAGGAATGGAGACTGCACGTTACCTCCATGCGGGTTCCGGCCCAGAATTCACCGGACCGGACGCGTCACCCCCGGGCCGGGCCGGACATATCGACCACCCACAATGCTATTCGACCGTCGTCACCCTCGGATGTCTCTTCGACGGAATGCTCCCGATCCCACGGCACCGACGACGATGGCGACCACGAGGAGCCATCCGAAGGGCTCGAGAGAGAAGGCCCCTCCCGGCAATCGCGGCACGTGGGTGAAGGGCGACAGATCGAGCCACGGCTGCGGCAAGCCGACCACCGACGCGATCTGGCCGAGCGCGACGAAGCCGCCCAGGACCGCCCACAGGACGGTCGCGAACCGGGGGACCGCACCGAACAACGCCACGCCGATGGCCGTCACCACCCACACGGCCGGAAGCTGACCCAGTGCGCCACCGAGAACGGACGGCAGTTCGCCTGCGATATCGCCGGTGGCCGACCCGTACGTCAGCCCGACGGCGAGGCCGACGACCAGCAGCAGCCACGCCGGGCCGAGAACGGCGAGGAGTAGATGCCCTGCCAGCCACCGAAGGCGCGAGGTACCGGTGGCCAGCACGATCTCGGCCAGGCCCGCCTCTTCCTCACTGTGGAGCCGCAGCAGGGCCGATACCGAGTGGGCCGCCACCATGATGCCGACGATGCTCAGCACTGCGGCAATGAACGATTGTTCGAGTGTGGTGCCGCCGAATTTTCCGAGCGCGTCACTGATAGCAGTGCTGCTGCCGAGCTGGTCACCGATCCCGTCCGTGGACGATCCGATGACGATGCCGAACAGGGCGAGCCCGACGGTCCAGACGACGATGGTTCCGCGAGAGAGTCGCCAGGCAAGGGCGACGGGACCGGACAGTGAAGGAACGGCAGCCACCCGGCCGCGGCGCTCCGCCCGCAAACCACTGCCGAGATCGCGTCGACTGGCTGCCACGAATGCCGCGGCGCAGAACGCTGCTGCAGCCGCCAGCGACAGCAGCAGCGGCCACCACCTCTCGTCGGCGAACGGCCGCACCTGCGCCGACCACCCGATCGGTGAGAACCACGACAGGGTTCCCGAGCCGATGTCGCCGATCGCTCTGAGAACGAACGCTGCGGCCAACACGCCGAGGGCGTAACCGCGAGCCACACGCGCCCCGGACGCCACCTGTGCCGCCAGCGCCGCACAGCCGACGAACACCGCACCGACGACGACGATCGAGGCACCGAACGCGAGGCTCCCGGTCATCGGCAGACCGAATGCCCACAGCGAGATGAACGCCAACATTCCCGTCGCCACAACGCCGCCGCCGGCAAGCAACACGGCCGCTGTCAGCCCTGCGTACCTGCCCACTGCAGTCGACCCGATCAGCTCGGTGCGCCCCGCGTCCTCTTCACCGCGGGTGTGCCGCACGACGGTGAGGATCGCCGCCAAGGGAACGAGGGTGAGCATCAGGCCGGCGCGCCACGCCACCAGGGCACCGAGGTCGCTGCCGAAGATCGGTCCGACGAGCGCTGCTTGTGCCGGCACTGCCTCGGTGCCGAGATAGAACGCTTGCCGGTCTGCCGCCGTCGGATACAGCCCCTCGAAGCTGACCGCGTACAGCAGCGGGAGCGCTCCGAGCAGAACGACCCATATCGGCGCTACCAGGCGATCGCGGCGCAGGTACAACCGCAGCAGTGCCCCCGTCCCGCTCAGGCCGCTCATGCGTAGTACCTCATGAACAGCTCCTCGAGAGTCGGAGCGGAGCTGACCAAGCTCTGCACTCCCGCATCGGCCAGGACGTGCATCACCGCAGCGAGGGCCTCGTTCTCCACTGTGCAGGTGACGGTAGTTCTGCCAGGCCCTGCGGAACGACCCGATGAATCCACATCGACCGCAGTGACTCCGGCGAGTGTTGCGAGGTCGTCCGGTACTCGATCGACGGTGGCGGTCACCGTCGTTCGGGTGAGATGCCGCATCGATGCCAGCGTGCCGGTATCCACCGTTCGACCGTCCTTGACGATGGTCACCGAGCTGCACAGCGCATCGACCTCGGACAGGATGTGCGACGACAGCAGCACCGTGACTCCGCGTCGGGCAGCATCTTTCACACAGTCGGCAAAGTGCTGTTCCATCAGCGGATCGAGTCCTGATGTGGGTTCGTCGAGAATCAACAGCTCGACATTCGATGCCAGGGCCGAGATCAGTGCAACCTTCTGCCGATTGCCCTTGGAGTACGTTCGGCTGCGCTTGCCGGGGTCGAGAGCGAATCGTTCGAGCAGTTCGGCGCGGCGCGTGGCGTCGATGCCGCCGCGCATCCGTCCGAGCAGATCGATCACCTCACCGCCGGTCAGTGACGGCCACAGCGTCACATCGCCCGGGACGTAGGCCAGACGTCGGTGCAACGCCACGGTGTCGGCCCACGGGTCCGCGCCGAGCAGTCGCACGGTGCCGGACGTCGCCCGGACGAGCCCGAGCAGCACGCGAATCGTCGTGGATTTTCCTGCTCCGTTGGGACCGAGGAAGCCGTGCACCTCCCCGGTTTCGACGCGCAGGTCGAGTCCGTCGAGCGCCCGGACCGAACCGAACGTCTTCACCAATCCGTCGACTTCGATTGCCTCGGTCATTTCTTGGCCTCCAGGTACGCGTCCAAAGCTTGTGAATCGGTGAACAGTCCGTCGGTGTAGAGCTCGAGAGCCGGGAGCATGACCTCGTCACCGAGCGCGGTCAGAGCCTCACGGAAGTCGACGTCGGGGCCGGCCATCTGCACGTACAGCAGCAGGCCGCCCACGTTCTGTCTGGTCATGAATCGGGCGCGTGCCGCGGGGTCTCGGCTGGGCGTGAACCGGCCGTCGCGGACACCGTCGTCGATGTAGCGGACGGCGTCGTCGACCATGTGCTCGAACAACTCTCGCGCCAGTGCGCCGCCCGCCGAGAAGCTGCGCACGATGTAGGCGACGAGCGGCACGTACTCGTCGATGCGAGCGAGCTGCTCCATCATCCCGGCGGGGCCGGCCGACGCAGTCTTAGATTCCCGGATCACCCGCAGAACGTGCTCGTCACAGGCCGTTCGCAGACCCTCCTTGGATCCGAAATGGTGGTTGACGAGCCCAGGTGAGACGCCTGCCGCCGTGGCGATCGACCGCAACCCGGCGGTGAAGCCCTGTGCGCCGAAGACGTCGATCGCGGTATCGCGGATCCTCGCCCTGGTCGTGAGATCCTCGGTTGCTGTACGCATGTACAACACATTAAACACCCGTTCAATCAAGCGCAAGAGTGTAAAGATGGACGCATGACTTCAGTAGTGAACTCGGGCATTGATCTCAGCTACCAGGACGAGAACACACGGGCGCAGGACGACCTCTTCGTGCATGTCAACGGCAAATGGCTGGAGGATTACGACATCCCGGCCGACCGTGCGGTCGACGGGGCCTTCCGAACGTTGTACGACCGCGCCGAGGTGGACGTGCAGACCATCATCGAGGAGTCCGCCGCCGCGAATCCCCCCGTGGGCAGCGACGCGCAGAAGATCGGCGACCTGTTCTCGAGCTTCATGGACGCCGATCGTGCCGAGCAGCTCGGCGTCACCCCCATCGCCGACGAGCTCACCGCCATCGCCGACGCGGCCGACCTGGTCACGCTCGCAGGCGTTCTCGGCTCACTGCAACGCACCGGCGTGGGCGGCGGTATCGGCCAGTACGTCGACACCGACGCCAAGCAGTCCGATCGCTACCTCGTGCATTTCAGCCAGTCCGGTATCGGTCTGCCCGACGAGTCGTACTACCGCCAGGACGAATACGCGGAGATTCGCACGAGCTACATCGCGCACATCTCGAAGATGTTCGCGCTCAGCGGTATCGAGTACGACGCACAGACGGTGTTCGACCTCGAGCAGAAAATCGCGGCAGGCCACTGGGATGTTGTCGCCAGGCGTGATGCCGAGAAGAGCTACAACCTCGTTCGATTCGATACCCTCGTCAAGAACGAGCCCGGATTCAATTGGGCTGCATGGATTTCCGGCCTCGGAGCCACGACCGAGCAGTTCGCCGAGATCGTCGTGCGGCAGCCGTCGTTCCTCAGCACCTTTGTTGCACTGTGGGCCTCCGAGGACATCGAAGCCTGGAAGGCGTGGCTCGCCTGGCGCGTCGTACATTCGCGCGCGCCCTTCCTGACGAGCGCGATCGTCGACGAGAACTTCGCGTTCTACGGAACGACGTTGACCGGCACCGAGGAGAACCGGGAGCGCTGGAAGCGTGGAGTCTCCCTGGTGCAGGACGTTCTCGGCGAGGCCGTCGGCAAGCTGTACGTCGAGCGCCACTTCCCCGCCGACTCCAAGGCGCGGATGCAGGTGCTGGTCGAGAACCTCACCGAGGCGTACCGCCGCAACATCTCCGAACTCGAATGGATGAGTCCGGAGACGCGTCGAAAGGCTCTGGACAAGCTGGACAAGTTCACCCCCAAGATCGGCTACCCCGATCGCTGGCGCGACTACTCGGGCGTGCAGATCAGCGCCGACGACCTACTCGGTAACTACCGCCGCGGCTACACCGCCGACCACCAGCGCGACCTCGACAAGCTCGGCGGTCCGGTCGACCGAGACGAGTGGTTCATGACGCCGCAGACCGTCAATGCCTACTACAACCCCGGCATGAACGAAATCGTCTTTCCCGCAGCCATTCTGCAACCACCGTTCTTCGACCCGGAGGCAGACGACGCGGCCAACTACGGCGGCATCGGCGCGGTGATCGGCCACGAGATCGGCCACGGATTCGACGACCAGGGTGCCAAGTACGACGGCGACGGCAACATGGTCGATTGGTGGACCGACAGCGACCGCACCGAGTTCGGCAAGCGCACGACGGCCCTGATCGAGCAGTACAACGAGTTCGAACCCGCGGCGCTGCCAGGGCACAAGGTCAACGGCGAATTCACCATCGGTGAGAACATCGGCGATCTGGGCGGCCTGTCCATCGCGGTCGCCGCCTACGAGATCTCGCTCGAGGGCAAGGAAGCGCCGGTGCTCGACGGCCTGACCGGGTTGCAGCGCGTGTTCTTCGGCTGGTCGCAGGTATGGCGCACCAAGGCACGAGACGCCGAGGCGATCCGTCGTCTCGCCGTCGATCCGCACTCGCCGCCGGAGTTCCGCTGCAACGGCGTCGTCCGCAATCTGGACAGTTTTCACCAAGCATTCGACGTACAGCCCGGAGATGCGTTGTACTTGGAGCCGGATGAGCGCGTCAAGATCTGGTAGTACCGGGTAGGACAAGGGGAGGGTGTTCGGATGAGGGAATTCGTACGATGGCTTGCAGCACACGGGGTCATTCGCTTCGCGGCCAGACGAGCAGCGGCAGCGGGTGACCCGCAAGCCATGCTGGTGGCCGATCCCGCGACGCGGGCGAATCCCACGCCGGTCTACGAAAAGCTGCGTGGCACGGCTCCGCTGGTGAAGACCCGCATCTCGAACATCACCGTGCACCATCGGGTGGCCTTCGACCTGCTGCGCTCCGACGATTTTCGAGTCACCCGGCTGGGCGGCACCTTGCCCGCACCGCTGCAGTGGATCGAACGACACACCAGATCCGGTGCCCTGCACCCGATTCTGCCGCCGTCTCTCCTCTCGGTCGAACCGCCCGATCACACCCGGTACCGCAAACTGGTGTCCTCGGTGTTCACCGCTCGGGCCGTCGCGCAGATGCGCGATCAGGTGCAGGAGACCGCCGACGCGTTGCTCGACGAGCTCTCCGACGGTTCTCCGGTGGTCGACATCGTCGATCGCTACTGCGCCCGCTTGCCGGTCGCGGTGATCGGGCGGATCCTCGGCGTTCCGGTGGAAGACAACCAGCGGGTTCTCGAGTTCGGTGAGATGGCCGCACCGAGTCTCGACATCGGCTTGTCCTGGGACCAGTTCAAGCAGGTCGAGCGTGGGCTGATCGGGTTCGACGCCTGGCTCTCCCAACACATCGCCGAGCTGCGCCGCACTCCCGGTGACGATCTGATGAGCCAGCTGATCGCCGCGAAGGACGAAGGCGTCGGCCTCAACGACGAAGAGCTCAGAGCCACCGCAGGATTGGTGCTGGCGGCAGGATTCGAGACGACCGTCAACCTGCTCGGCAGCGGAATCCGGTTGCTGCTCGATCACCCCGATCAGCTCGCTGTGCTGCAGCAGGATCCGTCGCATTGGCCCACTGCCATCGACGAGATGCTGCGGATGGAATCTCCTGTTCAGCTGACCGCACGGGCCGCCAAACACGACGTCGTGGTGGAGGGCGTGCCGATCAGCGAAGGATCACTGGTGATCCTCGTACTCGCCGGTGCCAACCGAGACCCGCTGGTGTTCGAGGATCCGAACAGATTCGACGTCACCCGCGCCAACGCAGGCAAGCACCTGTCGTTCTCGGGCGGACGCCACTACTGCCTGGGCGCAGCACTGGCCAAGGCCGAGTCGGAGGTTGGCCTGAAAGCGCTGTTCGACAGGTTCCCCCACCTGCGCTCTGCAGGCGAGGGAACCCGCCGCAACACCCGCGTCCTACACGGATGGGCCACCCTGCCGATCGATCTCGGTGAGCCGGCTACGACAACCGCAGGCCGGTAGCGGAGTCGAAGAAGAACAACTCGTCGAGCTTGGGCACCAGTCGAACGGTTTCGGCCAGTGCGATGGACAGCTTGCGGTCGACCCGAACCGAGATGCGCCCGGACGGCGTCGTCCACCCACCGTCGAGGCTGGGTGCGGATGCGTACACGAACGACTCCGCACCCAGTTCCTCGATCAGCTCGACGGTCAGCTGCAAACCGGTGCCGTCGCCCATCAGATCCCACGATTCCGGACGAAT
Source organism: Rhodococcoides fascians A25f (assembly GCF_000760935.2). Taxonomy (NCBI): domain Bacteria; kingdom Bacillati; phylum Actinomycetota; class Actinomycetes; order Mycobacteriales; family Nocardiaceae; genus Rhodococcoides; species Rhodococcoides fascians. The sequence continues at coordinate 5,501,791 of NZ_CP049744.1, forward strand.
TCCGACCACCACGCGCTCACGTGCCGACGACGGGACCGGGATGCGCAGTTCGCCGAGTACGGCGACGCCGTCGTGCACAGGGGCGTCGACGAGGTTCATGCCGGGTGACCCGATGAATCCCGCGACGAACGTGTTGACGGGGTTGTCGTACAGCTCCCGCGGAGCAGCGATCTGCTGTAATTTGCCATCGAGCAGTACCGCGACCCGGTCACCCATCGTCATGGCCTCGACCTGATCGTGGGTGACGTACACCGTGGTGGTGCCCAATCGTCGCTGTAGACCGGCGATCTGAGCCCTGGTCGACACTCGCAGCTTGGCGTCGAGGTTGGACAGCGGCTCGTCCATGCAGAACACCTTGGGTTGACGCACGATGGCGCGTCCCATCGCTACACGCTGACGCTGACCACCGGAAAGCTTGCCGGGTTTGCGACCGAGCAGCGGCTCGAGCTCGAGCATCTTCGCCGCGTCGAGCACCCGTGCTGCGGTGTCCGCCTTGCTCATTCCGGCGTTACGCAGCGCGAAGCCCATGTTGTCCCCGACGGTCATGTTGGGGTAGAGCGCGTAGTTCTGGAACACCATCGCGACGTCCCTGGCCCGCGGTGCCAACGAGGTGACGTCCACTCCGCCGATGTCGATGTGACCGCTCTCGACGGATTCGAGGCCGGCGAGCATGCGCAGACTCGTCGACTTTCCACAGCCCGAAGGCCCGACCAGGACGATGAATTCACCGTCCGCGATGTCGAGTTCCAGGCTGTCCACAGCGAGCGAATCGGCTCCCGGGTACCGGTGCGAGACACCGGCGTAGTGAACGGCGGCCATTACTTCGGCAGCTTCGGAGTGATCTGGCGGTCGATGATCTGCTGCAGCTGCTCCGAGATGGACGCGAATGTCGTTGCCACATCGGCGTTCTGCAGTGCGATCTGCTCGAGTCCGCTACCGATGATCTTGTCGCCGCCGGGTACGAACACCCGGGCAGCGTCCTGGGAGCGGGTGCGCGCCAACTGGTCGACGGCCGTCTTCGCGTTGGGGTTGGCCTCGAGGAATGCAATCTCCGACGGGTCCTGCTGCGCCGACTTGCGGACCGGCATGTACCCGGTGTTCTGCGAGAAGTAGGCGGTGTTGGCACCGTTGGTGACGAAGTCGATGAACTTGAGTGCGTTCACCTTTCGCTCGTCCGAGATCTTCGCGGGGACGGCCAGGCCGGCACCACCGGTGGGGCAGCCCGGTGTGCCCTCGGTGGCCGGCAGGAACGCGGTGCCGAACTCGAAGGCTGCACCGGCCTTGATCGTGGAGAGGTCACCGGTGGAGGCGATCGTGGAGGCGAGGATGCCCGCGGCGAAGTCGTTGGCGATGTCGTTGGACACCGCCGCGTACTTCTTGGTGTGGATCATGTCCTGCAGGAACTTCCCTGCCGCAATGGTATTCGGGTCGTCGAACTTCAGCTCGAACTGATCGGAGTACGACCCGCCGAACGTCCAGATCGGTCCCTCGAACGTCCATCCGAGGTAGTCGACGGCATTACCCCAGCCGTGGGCGAGCTTGCCGTCTCCGACGACGGCCTGGATGCGCGGGCCCCACTCGTCGAATTCCTGCCAGGTGGCCGGTCCGCGATCGGGCAGTCCGGCCTGCTGCCAGACGGCCTTGTTGTAGTAGAACAGCGGCGTCGAGCGCGCATACGGCAGAGCCCAGTGGCTACCGTTCCAGTTGTAATCGGCAAGAAGCGAATCCACGTAATCGGACTGATCGACGCCTGCTGCGGAGAAGTGCTTGTCGAGGGGCTCGATCGCACCGGTGAGTGCGTAGTTGAACCACCAGACATCCGAAAGCACGACGACGTCGGGCACATCGTCGCCCGAGAGTGCCGCGTTGAACTTCTGCGACACCTCCTCGTAGTTCTTGCCGCCGTCGATGAGATTCACCGTCAGGCCCGGGTTCTGAGCCTGGAACCGCGAGATCAGCTCCTTCTCGAATTCCTGGGACTTGCCCGGGTGGTTCGACCAGAAGTTGATGGTGTTCGCATCGCCTTCGACACCGCCGCCGCCGGACGAGCCCGACCCGGGGCCGCTACACGCCGCGAGGGCTGCGGCGGCCGCAGCCGCACCGGTGAGCGTGAGGAAGCCACGCCGATTGATGATGTGTGCCATGGTGTTCGACTCCTGATAGTGAGGTGAATCAGCCCTTGACCGCACCGGAGGTGAGGCCCTTGATCATGTGGCGCTGCAGAACGAGGAAGACGAGAAGAATCGGCAGAATGGTCAGCACCGTCGCAGCCATCACCGCTCCCCAGTTGGTGTAGCCCTCGCTGTTCTGCAGCAGTGTCAAGCCGACCGGGAGCGGCGCGACCGACGAGTCGTCCGACATCAGGAACGGCCAGAGATATTCGTTCCATTCGGTGACGATCGTGATGATGGCGAAGGCCACCATCGTCGGACCCGACAGCGGCAGGATCACGCGGAACATCAGCCGCACCGGCCCGGCACCGTCCATGCGCGCGGCCTCGATGATCTCCGGCGGCAACGACAGGAAGTGGTTGCGCATCAGGAAGGTACCGAAGGCAACACCGGCCAGCGGAATGATGATGCCCTGGAACGAGTTACGCCAGCCCAACTCGGAGATGAGCGAGTAGTTGGAGATGACGGTGATCTGATTGGGCACCATCAGTGCGGCGATGATGACGAGAAAGACGATGTTCTTGCCCGGGAAACGCAGGAACACCAGACCGTAGGCGCTGAGTACCCCGAGGACGAACTTGATGGACGACACGGCCGTGGTGATGATGATGGAGTTGCGCAGGTAGGTGAAGAACGGCACCTCCGTCGTCGCCTCGTCGTAGTTCTGCGGATGAAAGACGCTGGGCCACCACGTGACCGGTTGCACGTAGATATCCGGGCGGTCCTTGAACGAGGTGATCAGGATCCAGAACAGCGGCAGCCCGATCATCAGCAGGACCGCGACCATGGCTGCGTAACCGAGGATGTTCGCGCTTCGGCGCGTGCGCTGCGGGTCGCGGCTGTGTGAAACCTTCTCCGGCACTGCTGCATCGGGTTTGCTCACCAAAGTCATCGCTGATCGTCCCGATCCATGATTCGTACCTGCACGAGGGTGACGATCAACAGCACGAGGAACAGGATCGTCGCGACGGTGGCACCGTACCCGGCTCGGAAGTTGCGGAACGTTTCCTCGTAGACCTGATAGACCATCGTGGTGGTTCCGGTGGCCAGTGGACCACCGCGCGTCATGACGTTGATGATGTCGAAAACCTGAAGTGAGTTGAGCAGCACCGTGATCGACAGGAAGAACGTCGTCGGACGTAGTTGCGGTAGAAGCACTTTGCGGAACGTGGTCCAGCGACTCGCCTGATCGATCTCGGCTGCTTCCATCAGTTCCTTGCGCACACCCTGCAGAGCCGCGAGGTAGATGACGAAGGTGTAGCCCAGGTTCTTCCACAGGTACGTCACGGTGATCATGACCATCGCCCACTTGGGGTCCTGATAGAAATCCGGGACCGCACCGAGGCCGAAGCGTCGCATCAGGTCCTGCACCAAGCCGAAGTTGGGGTCGAAGACGAACTGGAACGCGATGCCGATCGCTGCGCCGGAGATGACGTACGGGGCGAACACGGCGGAGCGAACGAAGTTGCGGCCCCTCAGCTTTCGATCGAGCAGCAGCGCGAGCACCAGACCGAGCACCAACGAGCCGACGACGGCCGCGACCGTGAACACGACGGTGTTGCCGACGATCTGCCAGGTGTCGTCGCGGGAGGCCCACTCGCGGTAGTTGTCGAAGCCGACGAACGTGGACGTGGGTGAGGACAGGTTCCAGTCGAAGAACGAGAACTGGAAGTTCTCCACCAGCGGCCGATAGGTGAACACCGCCAGCAGAGCCAGGTTGGGGCCCACGAGAATCAGGAACAGTGCGTAATCGGTCCACGGACGCGAGAAAGCGCTCTTGTTGCGTGCCGTGGGCAGCACTCGTTCGGTTGTTGCACTCACCGCGAGCACTGTGCTCAGTCCCGACCAACGAACGGTGAACTGAGCCCCAACGCTCACCGTCGCGCAGACCAAATGCTGCGTGGTGGTGCAGTAACGTGCCCAGCGAGTGTCGTTGGTTCTGAACATGAAGGGAGAAGATGGTGGGCTCGTTCGACGTAGGACTTGCCGATGAGCGGACGCAGCTCGATGCGTTCGTCGAGGAGTACCGCAGCGATCTCGGGGTAGTTCTCGATGGTCTGACCGAAGAGCAGGCCTGCCGCCGTTTGGTGCCGTCCGCAACGACGTTGCTCGGGTTGGTCAAACACGTCACGTGGATGCAGCGGGTGTGGTTCGAGGAATGTATCGGCGGAACGTCGCGTCTGGAACTCGGTTTGGTACAGAGCCCGGAGGAGTCCTTTCGCCTCGACTCCGCAGACACCGTGTCCACTGTGATGGAGAGCTACCGGGTTGCGTGCGAAAGTGCCCGGGCCGCAGTAGAAGACTGTTCTCTCGATGCGGTCGTCACCGGCCACCGTGCCGGTCCGCGTACGGTCCGGTGGGTCTACTTACAGGTTCTTCGCGAGCTCGCTCACCACTGCGGCCACGCCGACATTCTTCGGGAGCAAGTGTTGATCAGTTGATGTGAGGACGGGAGTCCGCGGCTGTCGAGGATCGGCTGGTCGAACCGAGTCGGAGAGGCCAACCTATGTGAGTGGAACTTCGTAGCAGGGGTCGAAGTTCCATGCACGTGCGGCGAAGCCGCTCTAGCGGTTCCAGTCTCCGAGTCCGTCGGATCCGCTCAGGGTGCCGCCGTCGGTGTTGACGACGATGACGGGGTCGCCCTTCTGGGCGTTCTCGAAGAACCACTTGCCGTCTTCGGTGCTGACGTTGAGGCAGCCGTGCGAGGAGTTGGAGTAGCCCTGCTGCGACTCCGACCACGGGGCCGCGTGCACGAAGATGCCGCTGTAGGAGATGCGCGTGGCGTACTCGACGTACGTGCGGTAGCCCTCCTCGGAGTCCACCGGGACGCCGTAGGTGGACGAGTCCATGTACATGTCGCGGAATCGCTCGCCGACGATGTAGGTGCCGTTCGGAGTCTCGTGGCCGACCTTGCCCATCGAGGTGGGCATGGTCCTGACGACCTCACCGTTGCGGGTGACGGTGATCTGCTTGGTGTTGTCGTCGGCCGTGGTGATGATCGAGTCGCCGGTGGAGAACTCTGCCTTCGCGCCGCCCGCTTCGACGGTCACCTGGGTGTGCGCCGGGTAGAACTCGTTGGGCAGCCACCGCACCTGGGTGTCGTTGATCCAGTAGAAGTGGCCGTCGACGGACGGGTTCGTGGTGACGCGAATGGCCCGCAGCGCGGCATCGCGATCGCCGATGGCCTCGTCGAAGCGGATTGCGATGGGCTGCGCAACTCCGACGACCTCGCCGCCGGACGGGCTGATGCTCGGATCGGCGAAGTTGGCAGGTGCGAGCTGCGGAACGAGCGGCTGGGGTGCGGGGGCTGCGGGATCCGAGGATCCGGGCAAGCCGGGAACGGAGATATCCGGGCCACCCGGCCACAGCGGTGCGGCCTGCGCCGACCCGAATGCTGCAGATGCAGCAAGGGCTGTACCTGCGACGATTGCCCCGATACGGGCGAACCTGCGAGTGCGAACCTGTGATGCCATGTGACCCGACCATCCTTCGTACTGCGTCGTGATGCCCACCAGCAGTGCTGCCACGGGGCAACGCCCATTAACACATACCGCTCGGACATTTGCTAATCGGATATTTCCGAAACGGCCGAAAGAAACCCCGAGTACGAGTACCTTGCGCCAACCCGACCCCGACATTGTCTCTGCTGGCCAGAGCGCATGTGTCGACAGGCCCGGAACGGGTACTAGAGAAGGAACCTCATCCGTCCAGACACCGGCGGTTTCCCGTTCGCGGACTGTTCTCCAGTCCGGTGTCTGAAAAGGGTGGACCGTGGTCGTCGAAGTTTCTTCCCATATCCCCAGCCGTACCCCCGTCGGTCACATCGTCGTCGTCGTCCCGGCGCACAACGAACAGGATCTGCTCGACGCCTGCCTGGCGGCACTGTCACGGGCAGAGCGTCGCGTCGTCGAGGTGGCCCCGGTGACCGTCTCGACGATCGTCGTGCTCGATGCGTGCACCGACGACTCCGCCTCGATCGCCGCTCGTCACCCGTCGGTGTCGACCGTGGCAGTCGCGCACCGCAACGTCGGAGCGGCCCGGGCAGCCGGATTCTCGAACTACACCGCGGAACTCGCAGACACCACCTGGTTCGCCACCACCGACGCCGACACCCGGGTGGGCGAGGACTGGCTGCTCGGCCATCTCCGGCACGCCACCGACGGCGCTCGGGCGGTAGCGGGAACGGTGTCCGTCCAGTTCGAGGGCCGCGTCGAAGAAGACGTACGGCTGCGATCGACGTACGACGCGCATTACCGACACGAACTCGGCCATCCACACGTACACGGCGCCAATCTCGGCATCCGAGCGACGGATTACCTCTCCGTCGGCGGATTCGCGCCACTGGCCACCGGCGAGGATCACGACCTGGTCCGACGCCTCGAACTCGGCGGCATCGCGTGCCGTCGGGTGTGCGATATCTCGGTCACCACATCGGGTCGCCTGCGAGGCAGAGCGCCCGACGGTATGGCCGAATTCCTACGTTCTCTGGAGCCTTCCGCATGATCGACACCGAATTCCGCGAGTCGCTCGACCCTCCGAAACAGAACACGGGGCTGCGCGCCGCGTTCCTGTCTTTCGAGGCCGACGGACGTCTCGACCTGGCCCTGCCCGGGTCGGGCTACACAGACCTGCGCTGGCAGTCGCTCGCCGCCCTCAGTCGGCACAACACCGTTCTCGGCAGATGGTCCGAGGCGCACACCGATGCGATCGCGATCCTGCACGAACTCGACGGCCCGAAGCCTGAGCGTGGGCAGATCTGGGGAGTGTGGGCAGCGGAACCGCCGGCGCCGATTCTCGAAGCGGTACAGCAGGATTCGGGCTGGGTTCTCACCGGTACCAAGCCGTGGTGCTCCGGCGCATCGCTGTGCACGCATGCTCTGGTGACCGCCCGCGTGGACGGAAGTCCCCGGCTGTTCGCCGTCGATCTGACACATGAGGGCGTCGCTCCGGTACCGAACACATGGCATGCCGTGGGCATGAGCGAGAGCGACTCGGGTTCGGTTGCTTTCGATGCCGTCCCCGCCGTCACCGTCGGAGGTCCGACCGACTACCTGACTCGACCGGGGTTCTGGCACGGGGCGATCGGAGTTTCAGCGGCCTGGTTCGGCAGCGCGTGCGCTGTCGCGGACACCCTGCACGCTGCAGTGCGGGAACGCCCGGACCCACATCGCGCGGCCCATCTCGGTGCCATCGCAGCGGCACTCGGCGCAGCATCGAGCGCGCTGACCACCGCGGCGGCCGAGGTGGACGCAGATCCGTTCGACCGCTCCGGTCGCGCTCGAACGCGGGCCCGGATCGTGCGCGCTGTCGTCGAGGATGCAGCCACCCAGTGCGTCGACCGCGTCGGTCGCGCTCTCGGTGCCGGCCCCCTGTGCGGTGATGCAGAGCATGCAGGACGCGTCGCCGATCTCACCGTCTACCTGCGGCAGAGCCACGCCGAGCGCGACCTCGAAGCCCTCGGCCGCGACATCGCCGAGGAAGACAACCCATGGTAGAGAACGCCTTCGACGCCGAAGTCGATCTCGGCACCGCAGAATCGGACTGGATGACGGCCGATTGGTCGGTCCCCGGCCTCGAGTGGAACGACGTCGTCACCATGGTCGTCGTCGCCCCCCACCCGGACGACGAAGTTCTCGGCGTCGGTGGATTGCTGTCGTTGGCGGCCGCGGCAGGCGTCGACGTGCGGGTGGTCGCGGTGACCGACGGCGACGGCTCACATCCCGGTTCCCCGACGGTGACGGCCGAGGACCTGCGTGTGCGACGGCCCGTCGAGTCCGAACGTGCGTTGGCAGAGTTGGGAATCGACCACTCTCCGACGCGTCTGCAGATCGCCGACGGTGCCGTCGAGCAGCACGAGGGTGCGGTGGCCGACGCATTGATGCCACTGCTCGACGCCACCCCGGGCACCTGGTGCCTGACGCCGTGGCGCGGGGACGGCCATCCCGATCACGAAGCCACCGCGAGAGCGTGTCTCACTGCGGCGAACGCGGTGGGGATACCGGTGGTGGAGTACCCGATCTGGATGTGGCACTGGGCAACTCCGAATCACCCTGCTGTGCCGTGGGCACGGTGCCGCCGTGTCGATCTCCCGGCGCACGTCGTCGAAGCCAAACGAACATCCATCGAGCAGTTCGACTCTCAGATCCGGCCCCTGTCGGATCACCCCGCGGATCGAGCCGTGTTGCCGCCGCACATCCTGGCTCGATACCGGCGACCGTTCGAGGTGGTGTTCGCATGAGCCAGGATTCTCGAACGAGCCCCAATCCTCCAACGAGCCCCAATTCTCCAACGAGCCTGAGCGCCCAGTACTTTCGTGAAGTCTATGCGGCTGCGGACGATCCGTTCATGCTCGACAGCAAGTGGTACGAGCGCCGCAAGTACGCGCTGACCATGGCGTCGCTGCCCAAGCCGCAGTACCGGCGGGCATTGGAGCCCGGTTGCTCGATCGGCGTACTCACCGAGCAGTTGGCCACCCGGTGCGAGCACGTGGTGTCGACCGACGTGGTGCAGAGTGCCCTCGACTCTGCTCGGGCTCGCGTACAGGACTCTGCTGCAGTGGAATTCGCGCTGTGGTCTCTGACGGACGACTGGTCGGCCCTGCCCGACGCGAAGGTCCCCTTCGATCTGATCGTCGTCAGCGAGGTGGGGTACTACCTCGATGCCGCCGATCTGGCGTCGGCCATGAATCGCGTCGTCGATCATCTGGAGATCGGCGGGACGCTCGTGGCGGCGCACTGGCGTCACGACGTGGACGACTACCCGATCTCGGGCGATCGAGTACACGAGATCATCGCCGCAACACCAGGATTGGCATTGCTCAGCCGCTACCTGGACGAGGATGTCCGCATCGAGGTCTTTGTCGCCTCGGACGATCCCGCAGTTTCGGTCGCGAGTACGGACGGCCTCGACGTGCGCTAGCTGCGCTCTACCTCTGAGGACGGGCTCAGTCGGTGGACTTCGCGGCGTCGATCACAAGCTGTTCGGCGAGGTCGGCGAGTTTGACGTTGGTGTCCTGAGAAAGCTTGGCCAACAACGCGAACGCTGCCTGCGAGTTCAAGTTGTACCGCTCCATCAACATGCCCTTGGCCTGACCGATCATGTCCCGGCTCGTCAACGCGGCCCGAATCTGCTGCTCCTCGCGTGCAGTGGAGAACGCGATGGCGGCATGAGCAGCGAACAGTGAACCGATGGATTCGGCCTCGTCCGAGAACGCGTTCTTTCGGGTGGAATGCAGGTTCAGAGCGCCGAAGTTGATTCCCTCGACGTAGAGCTGGAAGCAGATCATGCTCTTGACCCCGAGCGCCGACGCGGCGTCTGCGAACAGTGGCCAGCGGGTGTCGCTGTCCATGTCGTCGATTCTGATGGTCTTCTGTTCGATGGCCGATTCGAGGCACGGGCCCTCGCCCAGTTGCTCCTGAATCTTGTCGCAGTGGCCGGCAGGCTCACCCGACAGCGCAGCACTGTGCACGAACTTGCCCTGCAGCACGGTGGTGATGGACGCGAACTCCGCAGAGGGGACATTGGCCACCGCAGACTCGGTGATGACGGCCAGCACCCGATCTGGATCCGAATGTTGACGCCGGAGCTTCTCGGCCACCTCGGCCAGCCGTCGACTCAGCTGGAAGTCGGTAACCCGCGGGATTGCGCCCGACGCGTTCAGTGTCTGCTCGCTGATGGTGGTCACCTCGTCCTACTGCTGCACTGGTCCTGCTACTGCACAGGGGCGCATCCCGACATCGGCCGAATGCCGACACCACAGGATACGCCCCTGGCAACGAAGCTCGAGAACCGTTAGCGGAGCATCAGAGAGTGCTGGGCGCGATCAGCGAGTGCACGAACCCGATCTTCTTCACGACGGTCGGCGGCAGCACGAACGGGTAGAGGTCCTGATGACCCATCGAGCGGTTGATCTGGTTCAGTGCCCACGACAGCGGCAGCCACCAGTCGACGATCTGATCGAAGCCGACGTCACCGGGCAACGGACTCTCCAGCGTCGAACCTGCCGGAGCCATCCCGAACGCTGCCGCCGTGTCCAGGGTGTCCCGGATGTGCAGGTAATGCGCGAAGGTCTCGGCCCAGTCCTCGGCGGGGTGCATGGTGGCGTAGGACGAGACGTAATTGTCTTCCCAGCCGTCGGGCGCACCCTCGCTGTAGTGGCGATCGAGAGCGTCCTGGTAGCTCGAATCCGGATCGCCGAACAGTTCCTCGAACGCCGCGCGATGCTCACCGTCTCCGACCAGCACCATCTGGTAGTAGTGGCCGATCTCGTGCCGGAAGTGCCCGACCAGAGTGCGGTACGGCTCGGACATCGCCACCCGCAACTGCTCGCGGTGCACGTCGTCGCCCTCGGCCAGGTCGAGAGTGATCAGACCGTTGTCGTGGCCGGTCATCACCTGCTGGTCGGCGCTGGATAGCAGATCGAACACCAGACCCGTCGACGGGTCCTCGTCTCGTCCCACGATCGGCAGGCCCAGTTCGGTGAGCTCGAGAACGACGCGACGCTTGTTGGTCTCGGCATCGGCATAGGCGGCCATCGCATCGAGATCGTCGTCGGCCGGGCGGGTTCGGGTCAGCCTGCAGGACACACAGAGCTCGTCGGTGTCCGCGGTGTCGACCAGCCAGTTGCACCGTGCGGTGTTGAGGTTGGCGCACATCTTCCACGTCGTGCCGTCCACCTCGGCTTCGGCGACGCCGTCGTCGGCCTTGTCCGGGAGCACCAGCAGCGCCCTGCTCGGCAGATGGAAGCCGAGTGCGCTCGAGCAGCTCAGACACAGTGAGTTCTCGAACGACAGCTTCTGTCCGCATTTGCGGCAGATGAAATCACGCATGGATGTTCCTTCGTGGCAGGGGTGAGTCGGGCTCGTATTCCCGTTTATCCGCGGACTAATGCCTCTTCCCGAATATGTCGTGCATATCTCTCTCGGCTCTGCTGGCCCGCGGCCCGACAACCTTACTCGAGTACACGGAAGGAAAGCGCCGACGACGGTGTTGGTACAGACTGCTTCACAACACTCTCCGGAAGGACTCGGACTGCAGATGGCAGATCAGATCACGCCGACGAACCGGCCGATGGCACGCTTCGTCGAACGGATCTCGCGGGCTCGCGGCGAGAGAAACAGCGAGACCTTGGCGGCAGGCTTCCTACTGGCCGCCACCCTGATCGCCCTGATCTGGGCGAACTCACCCCTGGGTGAGACGTATCAGTCGTTCTGGCACACAGAGCTCTCGGTCACCGTCGGCGAGCACGGCATCTCTCTCGATCTGGCCCACTGGGTCAACGACGGGCTCATGGCGCTGTTCTTCTTCGTCGTCGGTCTCGAGGTCAAGCGAGAGTTCGCGATGGGTGAGCTCACCGACCGATCACGCGCCGCCATCCCGATCGTGGCTGCCCTCGCCGGACTGGCCGCACCCGCGCTGCTGTTCCTCGCCTTCAACCCCTCCGGTCCCGCAGCCCAGGCGTGGGGTGTCGTGATTTCCACCGACACCGCGTTCCTGCTCGGGGCACTCGCCGTCCTCGGCCCGAAGAAGGCCGCGCGGTTGCGGATCTTTCTACTCACCCTCGCGGTGGCCGACGACGTGGGCGCGCTGGCGATCATCGCGTTCTTCTACACCGACGATCTCGACGTGGTGCCGTTGGTGTTGGCGTTCATCGGGCTCGGACTGATCTTCCTACTGCGACGGCTCGAGGTGTGGCGCGGTGTCGGGTACTTCGTCGTCGCACTGTTCACGTGGGTCGCGATGTACGAGTCGGGAGTTCACCCCACGCTGGCCGGCGTGATGATCGCGCTGATTCTTCCGGTCTACCCGCCGCGCCGCTCCGAGGTGGAGCGAGCATCGGACCTCACCCGCGCCTTCCGTCAATCACCGAATCCCGAATACGCGCGAGCCGCGAGACTGGGTCTGGATCAAGCTGTCTCGGTCAACGAGAGGCTGATGCGGCTCTACCAGCCGTACACGGCCTTCATCATCGTGCCGATCTTCGCGCTCGCCAACGCCGGAGTGGTGCTGAGCTCCGACACCCTGAAGGCCGCATCGACGTCGACGCTCACCTGGGGCATCATCGCCGGTCTCGTCCTCGGCAAGCTCGTCGGAATCACCGGCGCATCAGCCATTTTCGCCAAATTGCGACCCTCGGCGCTGGCACCGGGCCTGACGCTCTCGCACATCGCGGGCGGTGCGGCGATGTCCGGAATCGGATTCACGATCTCACTGTTCATCATCGACCTCGCGCTCGACGACCCACTACTGGCCGACGAGGCCCGCGTCGGCGTGTTGGTGGCCTCGGTGATCGCCGCGCTGCTCGGCTGGATCCTGTTCCGCATCGACGCGAGAATCCACCCACCGAAAGCCGAAGCGTCACTTCGTATTCTGCGTCCGGTCAGCGCCAAGCGCGATCACATCCGCGGTCCCGTCGACGCTCCGCTGACGATCGTGGAGTACGCCGATTTCGAGTGCCCGTTCTGCAGCAAGGCAACCGGCAGCGTCGCCGAGGTACGCAAGCACTTCGGTGACGACCTCCGGTACGTCTACCGCCACCTGCCGCTCGACGACTACCACCCGCACGCTCGCTACGCGGCTTACGCCAGCGAGGCCGCCGCCGCGCAGGGCAAGTTCTGGGAAATGGCCGACGTGTTGTTCCGCAACAGCGACGCCCTCGAACCCGACGACATCGACGGTTACGCACGCGAACTCGGCCTCGACATGGACAGATTCGAGGACGACATCCGCACCGGCGACTACGTGGTGCGTGTCGAGGACGACGAACTCGACGCCACCTCCTCGGACGTGGGCGGCACTCCGACGTTCTACCTGGGCCGTGGCGACAAGAACCTGACCCGACACATCGGACCGTATGATGCGGCGACGCTGATTCGGGCGCTGGAGGAGAGTCGCCAGACCACCGAATAAAACTTGCCGGTATTCTTTCTCGGAACGTAACCCACGCCGACGAAGGGATCGACGGTGGACCCACAGTCCGCTCGCGAAGTAGCCGGTGCGTTCGCGCTGACACTGTTCGTGTTGTCGCTGACGGTGTACATGACGGCGCTGGTGACCAAAGGGCCTGATCAGGAACCCAATTCGCTGATCGGCATCAAGACGCGAGCGACCAAGTCCGGTAAGGAAGCCTGGGTCGCCGGCCATCGAGCCGCGTATCCCTACATGATGGCGGGTGCCGCCCATTGCCTGGCGTCCGCAGCGTTGATCGTGGGGCTACTGGCCCTCGGCTTCGTCCCCGCCACGGCATTGCTGCTGCTGTCGGTGGCGCTCACGCTCGGGGCCGCCGTCATCCTGACGGGTGCCGGAATCAAAGCCGACCGAGAGGCCAAACGACATGTGCGCGCGGAGTGAGCGAAGTCAGCTCTCGGTGCGGTTGCCCTCCGCATCCCAATGCTCGGCGACCTTTTTCGACGGCTGCACTCGCGGCGGCTCGCCGGGCATCTTGGGATAGTCGGGCGGGAAGTTGAGCTCTCCGCCCGGCAATGTTTCCCACAGGTGCAGAAGGGGTTCGAGCGAGTAGGCCTGGGAATCCATGTCTGCCCACGGGTCGCCGTCCTGCACCAGTTCCGGCACCGTGACGAGGTTGAATTCACGCGGATCGGTGACGTCGGCCAACTGCGACCACGTCATCGGAGTACTGACGGGTGCGCCCGGTCGAGCCCGCAGACTCCATGCGCTGGCGATCGTCCGGTCACGGTTGTTCTGGTTGTAATCGATGAAGATGCGTTCTCCGCGTTCCTCTTTCCACCAGTTCGTGGTCACCCCGTCGTCGCGACGTTCGAGTTCTCGGCCCAGTCCGATGGCCGCGTGGCGCACCTGCTCGAAGGTGTACTCGGGTTCGATGCGGACGTAGATGTGAATCCCCCGATTACCGCTCGTCTTCGGATATCCACGTAACCCCAACTCTTCCAACAGCTCTCGCGTCACGTCGGCGACCCGCAGAGCGTCCGCGAACGTGGTGCCCGGCTGCGGATCGAGATCGAGACGCAACTCGTCGGGATGGTCCACCTCCGGTCGCCGCACCGGCCACGGGTGAAAGGTCAGCGTGCCCATCTGAGCCGCCCACACCAGCGCAGCCGGTTCCGAGGGACACAGCTCCTCGGCAGTGCGCTTGCTGGGGAACGCGATCTTCACCGTCTCGATCCACTCGGGTGCACCCTTGGGCAACCGCTTCTGATAGAAGCCGTCGCCCTCCTTGTCCTGTGGGCCGAGCGCCAATCGCATGCCCTCGCGATAGCCGTCGGGCCATCGCTCCATAGCGGTGGGGCGGTCGCCGATCGCCCGCATCAACGGCTCGCCGACGGCGGCGAAGTACTCGCACACCTGCAGTTTGGTGATGCCGGGAGTGCGCTCGGTCGCCTCGTAGATCACGCGATCGGGGCTCGATACTCGTACTTCGCGTTCGCCGACCTGCACGAACGCCGGTGGTGTCTTCGCGGCCATGGCTATCGCCCCCCGGCAATCACATCGGCGACGTCGTACCTCACCGGAACCTCGAGCTGGTCGTAGGCGCACGAGCGCGGCTCGCGATCCGGACGCCAGCGCAGGAACCGCGCCACATGCCGTAGCCGTGCACCTTCCATCTGGTCGTAGGCCACCTCGATGACCCGCTCGATGCGCACCGGTATCCAGTTGCGATCGTTGGACGAGTTCCAGCGGGTCGCCTCACCGTCGTACGTGACGTCCTCGCCGAGTCGGAGCGGCTCGAGTTCTTCGAGCAACTCCAGCCGCCGCTTGTCGGTGAACGCCGACGCACCGCCGATCATCCGCAAATCGTCACCATCGTAAAGACCGAGCAGTAGCGATCCGATACCGTTGCCGGATTTGTGAATCCGATAACCGATCAGCACGCAGTCCGCGGTGCGGGCATGCTTGATCTTGACCATCTCACGCTTGTTCGGCAGATAGAGCCCGTCGAGCTTCTTGGCCACCACCCCGTCGAGGCCTGCACCTTCGAATCGCTCGAACCAATCCTCGGCCACCGCCGCATCATCGGTGGCGGAGGTGACGAAGCAGCTCGGCCCGCCGGTGCCGACCGCGTCGAGCAATCTCGCTCGCCGCGTCGAGAACGGCTCGCTCGTCAGGTCCTCGGCACCGACGGCCAGCAGGTCGAATCCGATGAACTGCGCGGGCGTCTTCTCCGCCAGCATCGTCACCCGACTCGCCGCGGGGTGAATTCGCTCCGACAACGACTCCCAGTCGAGGCGCGTGGAACCGTTCTTCTCCCGGGGAACGACGATTTCGCCGTCGACGACGATCTTCTCCGGCAGCTCGGCCTTGACCGCCTCGACCAACTCCGGGAAGTATCGCGCCAGGTCCTTGCCCCCGCGTGAACCGAGTACCACCTCGTCACCGTCGCGGAAGACGATGGCGCGAAACCCGTCCCATTTCGGCTCGTAGGACCACACCGGTGGCCCGTCCTCGGGCTGGGCGGGCACCACTTTGGCTGCTTTGGCGAGCATCGGCGCGACCGGCACGGCAAGAGGAAGATCCACGCAGATCATCCTGCCTCATGCGGCCGACAACCGAGTCCGATATTTTCTACACACAGACGATCGATGCACACAGCACGGTTGAATTCACGAGGGCAGGACTCACCATGGCGTCATCCAACCGTTCGGTCCGCGCTCTCGTTCTCGCGCTGACGGCGTGCACGGCCCTGATACTCGCCGGGTGTGCCTCGGAAGTGTCCGGTACCGCCGTCGCCATCTCGGGTGCCACCATCGCGCCCACCACGACGAGTGCTCCTCGCACCACCGCTGCTCCAACCCCCGAGATCGACGACGGCGGCAGCGTCGACATCGATGTGGAGATCGGCGAGTGTGTGAACCTCGGCGGAACGGTCGACGAGGCCACGATCGCCAATGCGGCCTGCGGATCGCCCGAGTCCAACTACGTCGTCTTCGCCAAGACGCCGACATCGGCCGAATGTCCCGCGGACGCCGATCAGTACTACTACGAGACCTACTTCGACATCGAGCAGGGAGCCCTGTGCCTCGACATCGACTGGGTTGTCGGCGGATGCATGGACATCGTCGGTGAGTTCGCCCAGCGCGTCGACTGCGCCACTCCCGGTGCCGACACTCGCCGCGTCGTGACGATCCTGCAGGGCACCTCCTCGGTCGACGATTGCCCCGACCCTGCTCTCTACGGATACGAGAAAGACACCCGCAACTTCGTCGTCTGCGTAGAACGCTTGTGACCGCTGAGGGCATCGCACTCTCCAGCGCCAGAGGGCGGTGGATCGTCGCGACCACGGTGCTCGGCTCGGCTCTGGCGATGCTCGACGCCACCGTGGTCAATATCGCGTTGCCCGCGATCGGCCGCGACCTCGGAGCAGGCGTCACCGGTCTGCAATGGACTCTGAGCGGCTACACCCTCGCGCTGGCCTCGCTGATTCTGCTCGGCGGCTCCCTCGGTGACCGGCTCGGGCGCAGACGGGTGTTCATCTGGGGCACAGTCTGGTTCGCGGCCGCGTCGGTACTGTGCGGCCTTGCTCCCAACATCGAGGTGCTGATCGCCGCTCGGCTGCTGCAGGGCGTGGGAGCGGCGTTGCTCACTCCCGGTTCGCTGGCACTGATCTCGGCGTCCATCAAGGCCGAGGATCGGGGCGCGGCGATCGGGCTCTGGTCGGGTCTGGGCGGCGTCGCGTCGGCCATCGGTCCACTGCTCGGCGGCTGGTTGGTCGACGCCGTCGGCTGGCGTGCGGTGTTCCTGATCAACATCCCACTCGCTGTCGTGGTCGTGTCGGTGGCTGCAAAACATGTTCCGGAGAGCCGAGATCCGCACGCGTCCGGTCGCCTCGACGTGCCGGGCGCGATGACGGTTGCAGCCGCATTGGGTCTGCTCACGTACGGGTTGATCGAGTCGCACACCGTGGCGTTGGTACTCGGGGTTGTCGCGGTCGGAGTGTTCGTGGTGATCGAGCGCCGCTCTCACGATCCATTGGTGCCACCGTCACTGTTTGCTTCCCGAGTGTTCTTGGCGGCCAACCTCGTTACCTTCGCCGTCTACGCGGCCCTGGGCGGAGTGTTCTTCCTTCTGGTGTTGCAGTTGCAGTTCGCCGTGGGCTACTCTCCCATCGCGGCCGGAGTGTCGACGCTGCCGATCACAGCCCTGATGCTCGTACTGTCTGCCCGCGCGGGCCGAGTGGCCGGGCGTATCGGACCACGAATTCCGATGACGGTCGGGCCACTGCTGTCGGCTCTCGGGTTGCTGCTGATGCTGCGCATCGGTCCTGGATCCAGTTATGTCGCAGACATTCTGCCTGCGGTCGTCGTGTTCGGTCTCGGCTTGTCCGCGCTCGTCGCCCCGTTGACCGCGGCCGTCCTGGGTGCGGTGTCCACCGACCGAGCCGGCATCGCGTCGGGGGTCAACAACGCCGTGGCCCGCACCAGCCAACTTCTGGCTGTGGCTGCG
This sequence comes from Rhodococcoides fascians A25f, assembly GCF_000760935.2. NCBI lineage: Bacteria > Bacillati > Actinomycetota > Actinomycetes > Mycobacteriales > Nocardiaceae > Rhodococcoides > Rhodococcoides fascians. The sequence goes on from NZ_CP049744.1 coordinate 5,519,379, forward strand.
CTGCCTGCACTCGCGGGTATCGCCGGGTCCGATTACTCTGCGCCGGAGGTGTTCTCGGCCGGCTTCCACACAGCGATGCTCCTGTGTGCCGGACTGTTGGTGATCGGTGCCGTCATCGCGGCAGTACTGATCCGAGGGACGGGCGACACGTCGAACTGTCCACCGCACTGCGACATGACGTCACCACCGTTGGCACCGCGACGGAGCGCGTGACTCAGCGCACGACCAGCACCGAACAGTCGGCGTGGTGAACGAGGTTCTGGCTGACCGATCCCAGAACTGCCCCACGCAGAGCGCCACGACCCCGGCATCCCACCACGATCATCGACGCCGATGCAGACAGCGCGCGAAGTCCACGGGTCGGGCTCGACTGGGCGCTCACCGTCGTCAACTTCACCTCGGGATACTTCTCGTGCATCTTCTCCACATGCATTTCGAGCCAACGCTTCTCGTGTTCTCGCACCGCCTCCCAATCGATGTAACCCGCCCCCGTTCCGATGCCGGCCTGGGCCGCGAACCCCCAGTAGTTGACCGCGACCACCGGTACGCCCATGTTGTCGGCCATCTCGAGCGCGGTGCCGAGTGCTCGATCGGACTGCTCGCTGCCGTCGATCCCGACCACGATCGGGCGGCCTGCTTCAGCCCTCTCGGTCTCGCTGCGGAGCAGCAATACCGGGCAGTGCGCGTGTGTCACGACACGAAGCGTGTTGCTACCGAGCGTCAGATCGCGGATTACGTTCGACTTCCGTGATCCCAGAACGACCATGTCTGCGCCGACGTCGGCCACGTACGACGCTATGCTGCCGTCGACATCGACGGTTTCCACGGTGACCGTGGGTGCGACGTCGTGAATCGCTCCCTCCGCCCGGACCAATTGTTTGCGGCCCATGGCTCGAAGATCTCTCTCCAATGCGCCGCCGTCGACGAATTGCGCCGACCCGTACCAGTCCCCCACTGGCACAGCGTGAACGAGCCGTACGGTCGCGTGGACCTTGTCTGCATACGTCGCAGCCCATCGAGCTGCAGCCTCGGCCTCGGCCGAGCCGTCGATGCCCACGAGGATGGGAAGCGTTCGGGCGGTGGAATTACTCATGTGCTCTTCCTGTCTCCATGTAAGTGTGCAGTGGCGAAATTCGAGTCGGTCAACGGCCGAAGAGTGCGGACACCTCTACGAGATCGATGTCGGTCCGGCAACCACTCGGCTCCAGTTCGACGTAGAAGCTCTCGTAGCCGCGCGGGTCCGCGCCTCGTTCCCCCGTGTTGCGTCGCTCGAGGACTCTCGCGCCCGGCCACCGATCGAGAACAGCCGTTCGGAGAAGGTGTCCGTCCGGCGAGACCCCGCTGGCCGGACCGTATTCGGCGATCATCACCGCACGGACGACACCGTCGATCGACGCAGTGGTCACCGGGAACTTTCTCGGTTTCGGTTCTGTCGGTATTTCGACCGTGACGGAGTCGGAGTCGACTCGCACTGGATCCGGAACCTGGCGTCCTTCGTTACCGGTCGTCGTCGGGTTCTCCGGTCTCATCACTTCGGCCCGGCGACGGAGGCTGAATCCGAAGTCGCATGCAACCTCTGCGCGGTATGTTGCCCTGCTCGCAAGCTCAGTGCGGCCGCAACGAACATCGCTGCTGCCCCACCCCCGCTGACCACAGCCCAGCCGGCCACACCGGACGCGAGCAATGTCAAGAACAGGCCCACCGCGGCAACACCACAGACCAGCAGCACCTCGGCGAGCACGTTTTCGGCTTCGGCCAACACGGAACGTCGGTCGTGCCCGTCGTGCAATTCATGCTTCATCTCGAACTCCTCGTGTCGACGATTCGGTAAGGCCGACATTGCCGTCCCTCGCATGCCGTTGGGAGAGTCGAAAGTCCCGATATTTTCGGCATGAGGCTCGAACTTCCACCACGGCTCATCGGAACGCCCGAGGATCCTTTGCTGCACCTCGGTCGTGTGGTTGCCATCGAATTTCATTGCAGCAGAGTATGTTTGCGAACATTGCGTGGCCGCGCCGCAGCGCCGTGCGCCCGCAGACGGCGGGCAGGACGCAGAGCATGATCGGTCAGCGCGCCAGCTCGACCCCCGACACCGAGGTCGGGCTCACTTCGACGAGTCTGTGCATCGGCGGACCGTCCGAATGTGGTCGCGGCAGTAATTCTTCGAGGACTTCGAGTCGCACATCCACGACCGCACGGGCAATTCCGTGAATCACCACAGTCGAGTCGGTCGTACGAGCGCCGTCCTCGGCGTCGACTTCCAGGACGACCGCGGAATCGAGCACACTGCGTCCCAATCGCGACCGCCCATCTGCGTAGAAGTACACCCGAGTTCCGATCCAGACGATGGACACGATGTCGATGGTGGGCCCGAAGTGGTCGTGGCCGATCAGTCGTGCCACTGTTGCTTGCCGCGCGAGCCGATGCGCAGTGGCCGAATCGAGAATTCGTCGACGCTCGCCGCTATTGTGCGTGCTGTTCGGTACTGTGCGGTTCGTCATCGGTCTCTGCAGATCATCACCGGGCAGTGGGCGTGCCGGGTGAGGTTGCTACTGGTCGACCCGAACAGTGCCCGGGCCACCACTCCTCGACCGTGACTGCCGACCACCACGAGACCGGCTCGTTTGGACAGGTCGACCAACAGATGCGCCGGGTTTCCTTGTTGCACAATATGTTCGACGCTGACATCCGGATATTTCTCGGCCCACCCGGCCAGACATTCGGACATCAGCATTCGCTGTTCACTCTCGATCTCGATGGGGTCGGGCGATCCGGGTAGAGAGAGCGCCGCCCCCTGCGACAGCGAGTTCCAGGCAAGCGCGGCGATCAGCGACACACCGAACAACGAGGCCAGCTCGAAGGCTTGTCCGACGGCCACCTCACTGGTCGCGCTGCCGTCGATACCGACGAGAATCGGTGCATCGACGACGTCTGCGCCCTCCCGCCACACGATCACCGGGCACTGGGCCGCGTTCGAGATCTCCTGCGTCGTACTCCCGAACAATGCGGACACGATCGGACCCGAACCGGAATTGCCGACGACGAGCATGCGCGCGGTACGAGAGAGTTCGACCATCATCGCGCATGCGGACGTCTCCTCCACCGAGGTGGTCACTGCATTGTTCGGATGCCGTGCCAGCACAGCGGCAGCAACGTCTGTGACGACGCGTTCGGCCGCCCGGCGCTGCTCGTCCCACACGTCCCTCGGTATCACCGATGCGGACTCGCCCAGGTAGAACGCGGGCTGCTGCACGGCACCGGCGATGTGCATCGGAGAACCCAATCTCTCCGCGATGGCCGCCGCCCACAGAGCAGCGCTGACACTGTTGGGCGAACCATCCACGCCCACAACGATTTTCTGATGAGCTGCAAGAATCACGATCGTCTCCTGTTCGGTGTGCGGGCGGGCGCAGACAGCACCGACGCCACGGCGTGTCGAGGGGTTCGGGGTAGCGGCGAGCCGATCATGGGGGTGCCGACTCGAATCAGCAGCTGCGCCAGACCGTTTCGTGGGGCCAGGGACTCGACCAGGTGCCTGCTTCCAGACTGTTCCGTCAAATGCGTCAGGGGGCATGTCGCCAGCCCGTCCGCGGTCGCTGCCAACAGGAATGCGGACATGGCTCGGCCGCACTGCAACCAATCGAGGCGCTCGTCCGATGCCGTGCCGAGCAACACCACCGTGGACTCGTCCTCGACCGGCTCGGTTGTGACCGTTCTGGCGACCCGATGCGGTTCGGGAAATTGCCTGCCGACCTGCACCCTCGACGCCTCGGCCCGGTTCGTCAGAGCCTCCGGCGGAATTCCACCCGAGCGGAACGAGTGCCCGGCCCACCATCTGATCTCTGCCTGATAGGTCGCGTCGTACTTTCGTACGCTCGCGCTCAGTGTCGAGGCCTTCGCCAACGTCTGTTTGGACTCTGCCGACAGGACGGTCATGTCCGTGCCGTACTGCGCCTGACGGAGGTACCGCGTCAGAATACGATTGCTCGGCACCGGTCCGAACGCCCGCCGATCCGAGTGGCGGCGGTTGATCGCAGCCAACAAATCGAACTCGTGCGAGCGAGGATGTGCGTCGTGCACGAAGCGAACGTGCGCCAGATGATCGGGCGCACCCGGTGTGGGCAGCAGATCGATCTCGGTCGTCCACCTGAACGCCGCGGCGGCCTTCTCGAGGTGGTCCAACGCTGCCCCGCAGCTCAACACCATCTGTCGCTCGGTCGGGTCTATCACCCCGAGCAACCGTGAGCTGTCGGTGTACAGATCGAGTCCGCGTGCGGAGTAGGTCCACCGCCACGGCTGACTGTTGTGCACCGACGGTGCCCGACACGCGAGCTCCACCAGCATCTCCACCACGGCCGTATCCGGCTGATCGTTCATCGACTCTCCTCGGCCTCCCACCCCGACGCGGTGGCTGCACCCACTGTCGCCCCGAGCTCGCCGTGCTCGACAGGGCCATTCGTCACTTGATGGAGGGCATTCCGGTCAGTGAGTTGGGTGCAGGCCGATCCTGGCGAATACCTCGCAGGTACGCCTCCAGAAGACGGTGGCAGGTCCTGTCCCAGTCGGGGTCGGCTCGGCGTGGTTGGGCGAGCATCGAGCCGAGAATCACTACGTCCTTCGGAGTCGTGTCCGGACGTAGCACGCCCGCGTCGATGCCACGATCGATGATTCGGCGGAGGGTGTCGTGGACCTGTCGACGTACCTCCGATGTGGCCGCGGAGGTGATCGACGGTCCGCCGTGCAGTGGCAGAACGAGATCGTTTCGTTGAGTTATCGCGGCGTCGACGAACCGGCGGAGACTGTCGATGGGCTCGATGCCGTCGACTTCGGCGCTTCGGACATTGGCGAGCACCTGCTCGAAAGATCGGTGCGTGAGGTAGGCGAGCAGATCTTGGCGGGTCGCAAAATGTCGGTAGAGGGTCCCGACTCCGACGCCCGCGTCGGCGGCGATCGTGCTCATGGGCACCTGCAGGCCATCGCGGTGGAACGCTGCCGTTGCCGCGCGGATCAGTTCCTGTCGGTTGCGTAGCGCATCGCTCCGCCGGTCGCGTGGAGGTGCAGTTTTCTTTCCTGGCATTGCGTCGTACATCGCTTTCCAACGCAGTCCGTCTGGGCTACATTCATAATCGGACGAATTCTTCCGTTTAAGATACTCGAGGAGACCCCGATGTCCAGGCAGGCAGCACCCACCGCGATTCCGGACGACGATCCGTCTCGCATGCTCACCGTCGCGCAGGCCGATGACGCACAGCTGCCCCATATCGGATTGGTCGGTGACACGTACACGATCTTGGTCAGTGGTGCCGACACCGATGGCAGATACACCCTGATCGACATGCACGTTCCGCCTGGCGGTGGACCGCCGCCGCACAGACACGATTTCGAGGAGATGTTCACGGTCCTCGACGGCGAGGTCGAGGTGACGTTTCGCGGTGAGAAGATCACCGCAGGAGTCGGGGTGACGATCAACATCCCTGCCAATGCCCCGCACTCGTTCGTCAACGGCTCCGATCGAGCCGCGCGGCTGCTGTGCATGTGTTCCCCTGCAGGGCAGGACGAGTTCTTCACTCTGGTCGGCCAGGCCGTTGCGAGCCGCACCGAGGCTCCGGTTCCGCTCGACGCGGCCGCTACACAAGCTTTCATCGCGAAGTCGCAGACATTGGCTCCGAGCTTCCACACCGAGTTGCTGCCGCCGGAGAAGCAATGACCCAGCAGCAACGCACAGAACTGGACGGACTGCTGCGCCACGGCCCACTCGACGTCGGAGGAGACGTCGCCGAGCAACGCGTGATCTTCCACGACATGATTTCGGCAGTGCCCCTGCCCAGTGATGTGTCGACCGTCGAGGACGAACTCGGCGGAGTGCCTGTCGTTCTCGTCGACACCCCTGGAACCGACCCGTCCCGAGCGGTGCTGTACCTGCACGGCGGCGCATACGCGCTCGGATCGGCGGCGGACTCGGTCGGGCTGGCCAACGATGTCTCTCGACGAGTCGGTGCGCGTGTCATCTCGGTCGACTACCGCCTTGCACCCGAACATCCATTCCCCGCGGCCCTCGACGACGCACTGGCCGTCTACCGGGCCCTACTCGATCAGGGCACGTCCAGCGAAAGCATTGCAGTCGTGGGCGAATCCGCCGGAGGTGGCCTGGCGATCTCGCTGCTCGCCGCACTCCGCGCCCATGATCTGCCGCAACCCTGCTGCGCCGCGGTCTTCTCACCCTGGGTCGATCTGACTGTGTCGGGCACAGCGCCACCACCAAAGCCGACCTCGACCCCGCGCTCACCGCCGAGGCTCTGCGCACGCGTGCCCGCGACTACGTCGGCGACAACGACGTGGACCCACTGCTCGCCAGTCCCATCGACGCCGACCTCACCGGTTTGCCACCACTGCTGATCCAAGTCGGCTCGCACGAGATCTTGCTCGACGACGCTATCCGGTTGGCAGCCCGTGCGGCTGATCGGAACGTCGAGGTGGACCTTCAGGTCTGGCCGGAGGTACCACACGTCTTCCAGGGCTTCGCCGCTCTGCTCGACGACGCCGACCGCGCGCTGAACGCCGTGGCCGTTTTCATGGAGCGACACGGGTTCGCGTCAGCGTCACCGACTCGCCGCTCGTAGCCCGGACGGGGGCCGTACCCGAGGGGTGTCCACACGGACGGTGACGGTGATCCGTCTCCCCGGCGAACGCGCGGAAACAGCGGGTTTAGTGTTGACGACGAATGCGACTCAGGAGCGGAACCTGAGGACGCGCGTCCGCCGACCGCTCAGGAGTGTCATGACGACCCCGCAGAATCCCCCGGAAAAGCAATCCCCCGACATCGACGTCAAACCGCGTAGTCGCGACGTCACCGATGGACTGGAGAAGACGGCAGCGCGCGGCATGCTCCGCGCCGTCGGCATGGGCGACGACGACTGGGTCAAGTCCCAGATCGGTGTCGCATCGTCGTGGAACGAGATCACCCCGTGCAACCTCTCGCTCGAGCGGCTGGCCAAAGAGGTCAAGAAGGGCGTCCACGCCGCCGGCGGGTATCCGTTGGAATTCGGCACCATCTCGGTGTCCGACGGCATCTCGATGGGCCACGAGGGCATGCACTTCTCGCTGGTCTCCCGTGAGGTCATCGCCGACAGCGTCGAAACCGTCATCAGCGCCGAGCGCCTCGACGGCTCGGTCCTGCTCGCCGGGTGCGACAAGTCTCTGCCCGGAATGCTCATGGCCGCAGCACGTCTGGACCTGGCGAGCGTGTTCCTCTACGCCGGTTCCACATTGCCCGGCTTCGCCACCCTGTCCGACGGCAGCGAGCACCAGGTGACGATCATCGACGCATTCGAGGCCGTCGGGGCCTGTTCACGCGGACTGATGTCGCGGGCCGACGTCGACACCATCGAACGCGCCATCTGCCCCGGTGAAGGTGCCTGCGGCGGAATGTACACCGCCAACACGATGGCCAGTGCAGCCGAGGCAATGGGAATGTCGTTGCCCGGCAGCGCATCACCGCCCGCACCGGACCGTCGACGCGACGGATTCGCACACGCCAGCGGCGAGGCCGTCGTCGACCTTCTCCGACGCGGCATCCGCACCAGCGACATCCTCACCAAGGAAGCGTTCGAGAACGCCATTGCCGTCGTCATGGCCTTCGGTGGCTCCACCAACGCCGTCCTGCATCTCCTCGCCATCGCCCACGAAGCGCAGGTCGAGCTGACCCTGGCCGACTTCACCCGCGTCGGCGCAAAGGTTCCCCACCTCGCGGACGTCAAGCCGTTCGGCAAGCACGTCATGACCGACGTCGACGCCATCGGCGGAGTACCCGTCGTGATGAAGGCTCTGCTCGACGCCGGCCTGATGCACGGCGACTGCATGACGGTCACCGGAAAGACCGTGGCACAGAACCTCGCTCACATCGCACCGCCCGATCCCGACGGCAAGGTGCTGCGCGCACTCGACAAGCCGATCCACCCGACAGGCGGCATCACCATTCTCGAGGGCTCACTTGCTCCGGGCGGGGCCGTCGTCAAGTCCGCAGGCTTCGACTCCGACGTATTCGTCGGTACCGCACGAGTTTTCGAGCGCGAGCGTGCGGCAATGGATGCTCTGGAGAACGGAACAATCACCGCCGGCGACGTCGTCGTCATCCGCTACGAGGGCCCCAAGGGCGGGCCGGGAATGCGTGAGATGCTCGCGATCACCGGAGCGATCAAGGGCGCGGGCCTCGGCAAGGATGTCCTGCTGCTCACCGACGGACGGTTCTCCGGCGGCACCACGGGCCTGTGCGTCGGACACGTTGCCCCCGAGGCAGTCGACGGCGGTCCCATCGCCTTCGTCCGCGACGGTGACCAAATCCGACTCGACGTCGGCAAGGGCACCCTCGACCTCCTGGTCGATGCAGCCGAACTGGACTCCCGCGCACAGGGTTGGGCTCCGCTGCCGCCGCGCTACACCCGCGGAGTGCTGGCGAAGTACTCGAAGCTGGTGGGATCGGCCTCGAACGGTGCGGTGCTGATCTAGCCCTCACCTCCCCTCTCCCCGCCCCCCTTCCCCCGCCGCGTCAATGGACCACTGCATACGTCTGAGAAGTGCAAGGGTTCATTCACGCAGCGATGCCCGCGCATGAATGAACCACTGCACACGTCTCGGCGATGCAATGGTCCATTCACGCGAGCGGGGTGGGCGGGTGGGGCGGGTGGGGCGGGCAGGGAGAGCTACAGCGGCATTGCCCACATGGAGCTCGAGCGTTCCTTGAATTCGGTGCAGTTCGCGTGTTGCTTGCTCGCCCTCTGGTAGAAGGTCTGCAGCGGAGCAGCGGGTTGCACCGGCTCCGAAGCGGGCGCAACCGGGAGATCGCTGAGTTCGAGTGCGGCGTCGAGGGCTTCCTCTGCCTCGACGCGTCGGGTGCGCGCCAGGTTCGACAACGCGAGCTGGTGAATCGTCACCCGCTCACCGGACTTGGCGTCCACGCGGGCCTGTCGGGCAACGGATGCATCGAGTTCGTACACCTTCGAGGCCAGCTGGTAGATGCTGGGGCGTTCGAGTTCTGCGTCCACCAGAGCCGGCTCGGCCACGGTGCGCGTCGGCTCACTCTTCGGCACGACTTTCGGTGTGTCTTCCTCGGCGGCACGTAGTGCGTGCCGCGCACTCGGCTTTTCGATTTTTGCGGCCGACGGCCGTTCCAGTAGCTGCTCGAGTTCGGCTACCTCACGGTCGGCTGCTCCATCCTTGGCAGGCGGAACGACGAAGGGCACGATCGGCTCGAACGGGATCCTCTCCGACGACGTCGCCAGTGCCGCGCTCCGCGAGGGGATCAGCAGCGCCACGATCACCGTGCCGACGCCGAACACCACGGCGGCAACCAGGCTGGTGTGCGTCACCGCGTCGCCGAACGCGGCGACGGCATTGGCCTGCAAGTTGTCTGCGAACCCGCTGAGAAACGCATTCTGGGCGCGAATGATGTCGGACACGATCACTGCACCGGCAAGCGAATCCTGGGACGCAGCAAGCCCTTCCGCTGCCTGCCCGGTGTACTGGCCGTTCGGTTGCTTACCGGGGAAGGTTTGCAGAAAGCCTTCGATTCCCTGCCGATAGGACGCGGCGAGCACCGAACCGAGCACGGCGATTCCGAGCGAGCCGCCGAGTTCGAGCGCTGTGTCGTTGAGTCCGCCGCCCACACCGAGCTTGCTGTCCGGAAACTCGCCCATGATGGCGTCGGTGCACGGCGAGACGGACAAGCCGATCGCGAGACCGAGCAGCGTCAGCACGGGCAGGAAGTCGGAGTACGTTGCGGTCGGGTCGATTCCGATCAACGAGACGACCGACAGCGTTCCCACGACCATGCCCGCGGTCACGGTGACGCGTGGTCCGAGCTTCGGTGTGAGCCACATCGTGATTCCGGATCCGACGAAGACTGCGCCGGCCAACGGCAAGAGGTGCACGCCCGTGGAGACCGGGCCGTACCCGAGGGCGAACTGGAGGTACTGGGCGACGAAGTAGATCGCACCGAACGTGACCAGGAAGAACACCAGCACCGCGAGGGTCGCGCCACTGAGGATGCGGGAGGAGAACATTCGGACGTCGAGCAGCGGATTGGGATGGCGCAGTTCCCATCCCACGAAGCCCACGATCGACAGCAGGCCGACGAGCGCGAAGTACAACGGCCCGACGGTCCAGCCGAAGTGCATTCCTTCGATGATGGCGTACACGACGGTCGACACGGCCAGGACCGACAGCAATCCACCGACCCAGTCGATCGCGCCGGGGTCGACGGCCCGCGACGGCGGAACCAGGACGACGGCTCCGACGATGGCCGCCAACGCAATAGGAACGTTGATCAGGAAAGTCGAATGCCAGGTGAAGCTCTCGAGGAGCCAACCCGCAAGCAGTGGTCCGGCTGCAATGGCGAGTCCCGAGGTAGCCGCCCATACGGTGACGGCGGTGGCGCGCTCTCGCTTCGGGAACGTGGCGACCAACAGCGACAGCGTTGCGGGCATGACGATCGCCGCGGCGACGCCCATGACGATGCGCGCCAGGATGACTCCGACGGTGGCGTCGGTGAGTGCCCCGGCAATCGAACCCGCCACGAAGATGATCAAGCCGAGAATCAGTGCCCCACGACGGCTGTAGCGATCGCCGATCACGCCGCACAGCAGCATCAGAGACGCGTATGGGACGGTGTAGCCGTCGATCACCCACTGCAGGTCACTGCTGGTCAGACTCAGGTCGAGAGTCATCGATGGTGCCGCGACCAGCAGGGCCGTGTTGGCCATGACCACGATCAGCAGACTCAGGCACAGGACCACCAGAGCCGACCAGCGTCGTGAATACGGTTTGTTCATATCTTGGACAGGCGTCATCGCAAGCAACGTCATTGTGTTCCCCCCCGTTGGCAAAGTGCCGACACACCTTGCACAGTGCTGTGCAGCTTAAGAAGAATCGTCTACGATCGGCAATCTTTTGTGGCGGCAGCCACACTCTCCGCACACGATCGTGCTAGTTGTTGACCTGTGCGAAAGACGACGGAGTCGAGATCGACTGCACGGGATGCCGCAGCGCCACCCGTGCAGCGCCGTGACGCCAGGTCGAACCGAGCGAGAATTCTCGATGTCGCACAACGGGTGTTGGCGGACAATCCGGATGCGACCATCAACGACGTCGCAGCCGCGGCAGGGGTGGTTCGGCGAACCGTATACGCCCACTTCGCCTCTCGCGAGGCGCTGATCGACGGCATCGCCCTGGAGGCGGCCGACAGCATCTCGGCGGCTCTCGGCCGCGTTCCCGCCGCCGACGAATCGGCCGTGACGGTCTTCGTCCGGCAGACGCTGGCTCTCACTCGCGTCGGCGACCAGTACCGTCTACTTCTCGCTGTTGCGCGAACAGATTTGGGCCACAACGGTATTCACAATCTTCTCGGTCCTATGCGAGAAGCGGCCGCCGCCGTCATCCGGCGCGGTCAGCGGGAGGGCGTGTTCTCCTCGTACCAAGCCGCGGAGGTACTCATCCTCAACATCGAGGCGATTGCGCTGTCCATCCTCGATGCCACCAACGCCGGACTGCTCACCGACCCGGCAGGGGCCGCCACGACGTCGAGCCTTGTTCTGCTGGGGATCGCCCCGGAGGATGCGGAACGAATCGTCGCCGATGTGCGGGCGTCCGACTCGTCCGCGCGCGCCCGCTGACAACTCCCGAGCCTCCGAAACGACGAATGTCCCGCCTCGAGCAACAGATTGCTCGAGCGGGACATTCGGTGCGAACTGTGGACTGTCAGGGAGCCGGAACGAATCCTGCGCCGAGTCCGTTGCCCTGATCGACGTTACGAAGGATCGCATCGAAGTTGGTGCCGACCTCGGGACCGAAGCACGCGACGCCCAGGTAGGCGTTGACCATGCCGACGAGGGTGTTGCCGACGACGACCGGGCTACCCGAGTCACCTTCGACGACGCACAGCTGCGCCCATGTCTCCTGCGACTGCAGGATGTCGCCGTACGCGAGGCCGCAGGTGTTGCCGGTGGTACGGCCTTCCTTGCAGACGATGTTCGGGAACGCCGTCGGCGGGCCGACCTGAGAGATGGTCACGTTGCCCACGCGGCTGATCGGTGCAACCTTGTCGCGCTGGAATTCGATGACGGCGTAGTCGTACTCCGGGTTGGAGAATGCGATGCGGCCGACCTCGCCGAGGGAGGTGTCGTATTCCGGGACGATGGAATCGCCTGCGCGGCCGCAGTGGCCGGCGGTGAAGCCCACGAGATTTCCGCTGCGGTCGTTACCGATCGTCGTCAGCGTGCACTCGGCCTGACCTCCGACGATGATTCCCGACCCACCACCGAGAGCAGCTGGAGCGGCCGCGGATGCGGTCCCCACGCCGACGCTGGCTACGATTGCAGCCGCCCCCACGACGACGAGCATGAATTTCTTGAACATGTACTCCCTCTCAGCGGTGTCGGCAGAACCCTAGCAACAACACGTGTACGAACACGAGCGAGTGGTTCATACGTCCTGCTCGAGGGCGGCAAGGGTGGTGCGCGCTTCCTCCAGTTGGCGACTCAGTTCTGCAACGCGGCGAGCAGCCTCTTCGCGCGCGTGGGAGATGACGGCCTCGACTGCGTCGCGTGCGATGGGATCGCCCAACTCTCGCACGGCCCTGCTCACCGACTCCGGACTCACCGGTTGCGCCTTGGTGGGGCGCTTCGCGCCCTGGGTGACCGTGACCGACCAATCGTTGTCCGCCCCGGCGTGAATAGTGACGCTGACCCCGCCTGGAGCCTTTTTTGCGCGACGGGGAGCCTGCTGTTGCGGCTGCGCCCTGGGTTGTTCCACCACTGCCTTGGGTTGTTCCACCACTGCCTTGGGTTTTTCCACCACGGCCTTGGCAGGTGCCGGAGCTGTTGTCGGCTTTGCTGCGACTGCTTCCGTCCGAGTCGGGGCGGCGGACACCGGCGGCGCCACTTTCTTCGCAGGTACGCGCTTGGCCGGCGCAGGCGGGGTTGCCGCGTTGCGAGTGATACGTAGTTCCTCTGCCTCGTAAGGCAATTCGTCGTTGACACCCTTCGGACTGATAGTGACCGTGGTGCCGTCGATCGAGATCACCTTCGCCGACGTTCCGTCGGACAGTCCGAGGCTCGGGTTCGGTTCACGAAGATAGACGGTTGCCCGACGCCCCTCGGCGAGCGCCGCAGCCAGCGTCGTCAGATTCTCCGGGGTCAACGAATCGTTCACGGCGCGCCCACGGGGTGGCATCGACTACCGGCCTCTCTCGAAAGTGTTTGCGAATACTGTCGCACAGATACTGGGCCGATGTCATCGACCGAGCGCGGGACACGTCGACAGCACACGTTCGGAATGGATATCGGGAAGGTATCTGTTAATCCAAGTAACTGTAACCGTAAGTAACTGTTACTTGGATTAACACTTAGATTTGGGTGGCCGAGAAGGCCGATGACCTGACTCTATACGACGGTTTTTCCGAACGCCCGCCGAGTCCACTCGACGTGACATTGACCCCCGACAAGTGCTTGCGGTCGTTCCGCAGGCTCCACTCCTGACCACTGAACGTCACATCGACTACCGGCCAGGTACCCGCGAGTAGCGGTGCGCGGCGTCGAGATATTTCGTCCCGTTGCGACCTCACCGAACCGCCCTCGCGGCCGGTATCTCCCGCGTAGCCTGGCGACCGTGCCTTCTTGTATGGGTACGGAACAGGAGCCTCGATGTACCACCTCGACGCGGACGAACAATCGCTCAGCGACGGTCCGCACGTGTATTTGCTCGACGCCAAATCCACCCTCGAGGTTCAGGCTCTGAATCAGTGGATCGATGCGACCACTCCCGACGGCGAGCCGAGGCCGCCGTCGGTGGTGTTGTCCGGTGAAGCGAGAACCTCACTGGCGGAGAGTGTTCGCGGGTACGCCGACGATCCGCTCCTCATTCCGTTGCGCGTGACGTTGTCCGATCGTAAGAACGGCATTCTCCACCGCATCTTCGCTCCGCGCGGTCGATCGAAGCCCACCCAGGTATGGCAGCGGTGGGTGGCGAACGACGATCCCGATCATTCGGCGGTGTTGGTCGGCGAGCCCGCGACCCTCCGTGATCTGCAGGATCGGTTCGAGCGGGGCGGCGGCACCTCGCTCTCGTCGTTCATCCTGCGACAGGCCAGTCTGGCGTTGGACAAGGCCGAGCGTGGCGTCATCGGCTCCGAGTACAAGATTCCGCGATTCGTCGTCGAGGACATGACGGAGCAGAAGAAGTTCCACGACGGCATCACCGCGCTCGCGGACGAGGTCGGTCAGGACCGCGACGCAGTCGACAAGCGCGTCAACGACATCCTCGGTGAGATGGTCGCAACCGAGACCCGCCGGGCAGTGGAGATGTGGGGCACCCTCGGGGCATATTTCTCGCGGGCGTACAAGGTCGACGTCGATCGCGATCAGCTGCAGAAGGTCCGCGAACTCAACAAGAACTATCCGTTGGTGTTCCTACCCAATCACCGTTCCTACCTCGACCCGCTCGTGCTACGCCCGGCGCTGCTGGCCGAGGGTCTACCGCTCAATCACGTCATGGGCGGCATCAACGTCGGCTTCTGGCCGCTGGGTCCGATCGCCAAACGCAGTGGCGTCGTGCTCATTCAGCGGAAGTTCTCCGACGCGATCTACAAGTGGACGCTGCGTCAGTACATGAGTTTTCTGCTCAGCAAGCGGTTCAACCTCGAGTGGTACATCGAAGGCGGACGCAGCCGCACCGGGAAGCTTCGCCCGCCGAGGTTCGGCCTGCTCACCTATCTGGTCGACGCCCTGGAGTCGAGCGACGCAGAGGACGTCTATCTGGTTCCGACGTCCATCACCTACGACCGCCTGCACGAGGTCGGCGCGATGGCCGAGGAATCGCACGGGGCGAAGAAGCAGGCCGAGGGCATTCGGATGGCCATCGGGTACATCCGTGCGCAGGGCACGTTGCGCGGCAACGTGTATCTGAACTTCGGCGAACCGATGTCGGTGGCGTCGATCGTCGCCGAGAACACCGACAAGCGTGTCGCGGTTCAGAAGATCGCACTCGGCGTCTCTCACGCGATCAACGACGCAACACCGGTGACTCCGGCGGCTTTGGTCACGATGGCACTGCTGGGCATCGAGGATCGCGCACTCAACGTCAACGAGATGTGGGCCATCATCGCCCCGCTCGCCCGCTACATCAAACGCCGCAACCTGCCCACCGCGGGCGGCGTCGACATTGCCGACGTCGATGTGGTGCGATCGGCCGTCGTCGCTCAGGTCAACGCCAACGTGGTCAAGCGTTTCGACGACGGGCCCGAGCCACTGTTCTATCTGGCGCAGGACAAGCATCTGGTTGCAGCATTCTTCCGTAACAACGCAATTCACTTCTTCGTCATGCGTGCCATCGGAGAACTGGTGGTGCTGCCGACCAGCGGCGATTCGGCACCTCTGACGCAGGAGTCGCTGTGGCAGTCGGCGCTGCAATTGCGCGATCTGCTCAAGTTCGAGTTCTTCTTCGGCGACAAGAAGGACTTCGGGCAGAGGCTGGAATCCGAGGTCGACCTGATCGACCCGGATTGGCGAACCAAGATCAGCGACCCCGATTATGCTGCGCACCAACTGCAGTCACAGGATCTGCACCTGGCGCACCGCGTATTGCAGCCGATCTTCGAGGCGTACCAGGTAGTGGCAGATCAGCTGATGCTGCTGCCGCAGAGCGGCGAGTTCGACAAGCCCAAGTTCATCGCGGAGTGCCTCGGCGCCGCTCAGGCCAGGCGACTGCGTCAGCAACTCGATCACAGCGAGTCCATTTCCGGCGAGTTGTTCGATACTGCACTGCAATTGGCAGAGAACCGGGATCTCGTCGACTCCGGCTCCGACGGTGTCGCGCGCCGGCGCAGAGACTTTGCGCTCGAGATCGACGAGTGGGCCCGCAAGGTTCGCACGATCCGAGACATGGCCCACCAGATGCTGCGTGCGGTAGAACCGATCTCGGCCCCCGAGGAGAACAATTCATGACCGAGTTCGACGATCGACTGATCGCGATCGCCGCCGCACCACCGGGCCGAGACACCGTGGCATTCTTCGATCTCGACGGCACCCTGATCAACGGATTCTCCGCCCGCGCAGTCTTTCTCGAACGTCTCAAGACCCTCGACGTGACGGTGAAGGAGCTGTGGGAGATCTCCAGTGCCGTCGTCGAGATGCGGATGCGCAACTCCCCCGTCGACAACCTGATGGGTAAGGCCGTCCGCGGCCTGGAGGGCCGTCGGGAGGACGATCTGATGGAACAGGCATACACGCTGTTCCGCAACGAGATTGCGCCGATGATCTACCCGCAGGCCCGTGCCCTCGTCGAGGCTCACCGGCATGCCGGACATCGCCTCGTGATGGCCACCTCCGCCACGCCGTACCAGGCACTGCCGGTGCAACAGGACATGATGTTCGAAGAATTGCTGTGCACCACCCCCGTCGTCACCGACGGAATCCTCACCGGCGAACTCGTCGGCGACTCGCTGTGGGGTCCGCGCAAGGCGCAGGCAGCGATCGACTACGCCGAACGTGAAGGCATCGCTCTGGCGGGCTGCTTCGCCTACTCCAACGGCGGCGAGGACGTGCCACTGCTCGAGGCCGTGGGACGACCCGTTGCCCTCAACCCAGACCCCGATCTCGCACGCTATGCCGCCAAGAAGAAGTGGCCTGCTCTGACGTTGGAAAGCCCGAAGCGCGGCACCGACATCACGTCGGCCGTACGCAGCACAGCGGCGCTCGGATCGGTGCTCGCAAGCGCGTCGATCGGGCTGGGCCTGGGGATTCTGACGCGGAGTCGCCGCACCGGTGCCAACATCACCAGCACCATCGCACCCGACATCGCGCTCACTCTGGCCGGCGTGAAGCTCGACGTCACCGGCACCGAAAATGCCTGGTCGGCCCGCCCGGCCGTCTTCATGTTCAACCACCAGAGCACTGCCGACTCGATCATCGTCACGTCGATCCTCCGGCGAGACATCACCGCTGTGGCGAAACGCGAGCTCGAACGCGACCCACGATTCGCGCTGCTGGGCAGGATCTTCGACGTCGCCTACGTCGATCGTGGTGACCCCGCACAAGCGCGCGAGGCGATGCGCCCCGCAATCGACAAGCTCCACAGCGGTATCTCCGTCGCCATCGCGCCCGAGGGGACGCGCATGCCGACGTCACGTCTCGGCCGATTCAAGAAGGGCGGCTTCCACCTGGCCATGCAAGCAGGTGTGCCCATCGTGCCCATCGTCATCCACAACGCGGGTGACGTGATGTGGAAAAAGGATTTCACCGTCCACTCCGGTACGGTCAAGGTCACCGTCGGCGAGCCCATTCCCACCACGGACTGGGAGCCCGACAAGATCGACGAGTACGTGGACGATGTTCGTTCCTATTTCGACAGAACGTTGGGATATGCCTGAGAACCAGATCAACTCGGTAGTGCAGACGGAAATCGAGCGGAATCTATTGGGCGGCGAGCCCAAGTACAACCGTGCGGACATCGTCGAGAAGTCCGGCATTCCACTCGAGCGAGTCATTGCTCTGTGGATCGGCATGGGCTTCCCCATCCACACCGATACCGAGGCACTCGTCTACACCGACGCCGATCTCGAGGCTCTGAAGCTGATCACTGCACTCACCGCACAGAAGGTGATCAAGCCCGAGATGGAGGTCGCTATCGCGCGGACACTCGGGCAATCCATGTCCAGGCTCGCGGAATGGCAAGTGGGCGTTGTGAACTCTCACATACTCGAGCGCATAATCGACAGTGACGAAGACAAGAACGACATCGACGCGATTCGGCGTAACGCCCGAGCGATCGCGGCAGAAACCGTCCCCACCCTCGAGGCACTTCAGGGATACACCTGGCGTCGGCATCTGGCCGCAGCCGCCGGTCGATCCATCGCCGCGCCCGACGACGCCACCGACAGTCCCACGATGGCCGTCGGGTTCGCCGACATGGTGGGCTACACCAGCTTGACGCGTCGGCTGGACATCGGTGAGTTGACGACTCTGCTCGAGGAGTTCGAGTCGCTGGCCACCAATATCATTGCCCGCGGACGTGGTTCGGTGATCAAGAACGTCGGCGACGAGGTGATGTTCAGCGCGCAGACACCCGAGGATGCCGCCCACATCGCCCTCGACCTGCAGGACGCGTTCGACGAGCAGGAGGACATGCCGGACCTGCGGGTCGGACTGGCCTGGGGGCCGGTACTGGCCCGGTACGGGGATCTGTACGGCTCGGTGGTCAACATTGCCGCGCGGCTGACCAGCTCTGCCAATCCCGGCACGACCCTGGTCGATACCGTCATGACCGAGGAACTCCGCCACGATTCCGAGTTCTACCTGAAATCGATTCGCTCACTGCGGGTCAAGGGTTTTCACAAGCTCAAGCCGCATGCGCTCCGCCGCAACAAACGGGGCGGTCACAAGAGCGAGGAGTAGAACCCCAGGTGTCGACGCGCAGCCTCGTCCCAGGTGAGGCTGCGCGCCAGCGCCAGCCCCGGTAGTGGATCCCGCGGCTCGTGCAACGCACGGTCCAACTCGCTCGACATGGCCTCCACCGACGACGCGTAGGTCACGCTGTCTCCGAACACTTCTCGCAGTACCGGCAGATCACGCGCCACCACCGGGATCGACGCGGCGAGTGCCTCCATGGCGGCCAGGCCGAAGCCCTCCTTCCTGGAGAAGAACGGCAGCACTGCGGACTGCGCCACGAGGTGCGGTAGTTCGTCGTCGTCGACGGTTCCGAGTATCACCGGCTCGATGCCGAGTTCTGCTGCACGACGGTCGAATTCCGCCCGGTAGTCCCGATAGTCGAACAGCGTCTCCCCGCCGGCGAACACCAGTTGCACGTTTCGCTCGGACAGCCCGGCGAAGGCGTCGAGCAGATCGAGACTGCCCTTGCGTGGCTCTATACCGCCGACGGCTAGCACATATCGGCCGAGCTTGTCACGCCAGTGCGTTCGACCCGACTGCGCAGCAGCAGTGAATCTCTCGGCATCGACGCCGTTGGGGATGACCGTTGGTTCGAGTCCCCATCCGCGGTGAACATCGCTTGCCACCGCTGCCGATACACAGATGCGCGCGTAGGGCGCAGTGATCGCGCGCTCGTGACACGCCGCCAGTTCGGGCGTGGTGAACTCGTCGAGGTGATGGATGGTCCTGATGCAGCGACCGACGGCGTTTGCGGAGATGCAGTCCTGAGCGTGGACGATCTCGTATTGCTCCGGTGTGAACGCCTGTCGCAGAACGTCTATCGACCGCAGTATCCGCTGACCGACACTCTCGTTCTCCCGCTGAGGAAACGGCACCATCCGCACGGTGACGGCGGGGTCGACCGCACGAAAGAACTCACTGTCGCCGCCGCGGCCGAGAGACCACACCGACACGTCCTGCCCGGAGCGCGCCAACGCCTCGGCCAAGGCCAGCGTATGTACTACGCCGCCACGCGGTTTGGACGAGTAGGTCAACAGCGCAATCTTCACTGATCCGGCTTCTCCTGCAGCAAATTGGGGTAGGCGTCGACACGACGTTCGGCGAGGTGGTGCAACCCTCTTCGGGCCCGGTCCACTTCGGCGTCGACATCGATCTCGTGCACGGCCAGGCCGCCTTTGGACCACGTTTTCGCCAGCACGTCACCACCGGGTCCGACGATCTTCGCTTGCCCCAAGAAGCGTAACGACCCCATCACCCCGGTCTGGTTCGACGACACCAGCACCACCTGATTCTCCGCGGCCCTGGCGGCGTCGTACAGATCGAACAACCGGGACTGCCGGTCGTTCGGCAGCGAGGACGCCCGATCGGTGACACTGGCGGGCCACGCCGACAGTGCCGCAATGATTCTCGCACCGTCGAGCGCCAACGCGCGCGCCGATTCCGGAAACGTCTTGTCGTAATCGATCAGCATGCCCATCCGTCCGACAGGGGTGTCGAAGGCCTCGAACCGATCGCCGGCGGCATAGGCCAAGGATTCTCCGAGTGGCTGATGCACCTTGCGGTGACTGCCGAGAATCCCGTCGCCGGTCAGGCACGCAGCAGCGTTGTACCGCAGGCCTTTCGACAACTCGGTGTAGCCGATGCAGACCGTCATGTCCCCCGCCGCCGCGATGATCGCGGCCAGCTCGGGACCGTCCGGATCGAGCGTCGGTGGTAACTCCGCGGGATCCGGATTGCTCAGACTGTCGATGTAGCCCCCGAGGGAGGCGTCGGGCAGCACCAGGAGATCGATACCCTCTCGGGCCGCACTGGACATGATCGTGGTGATCTTCAGTACGGCCCGATCGACATCTCTGCCGAAATGCGCTGCCAGCGCGCCGATCTTGATGGGGGCCACGTCAGCTCAGACCATCTGACTCTGGGGTTGTGCGGCACTGATCTCGAGACCGATCTGATCCGCCAGGAACGCGGCATCTCGGGCCACCGAGGCGAAACGACCCGAGCCCCAGGTGTGCTGCCACGGCAGGCCGAGGAAGTACAGGCCGGAGACCGAGGTAACGCCTCGGTTGTGCGTCGGGTGGCCCTCCCCGTCGAAGGCCCCGACCTTCAGCCACCGATAGTCGGTGCGGAAGCCCACCGACCACACGACGGCCGTGACGTCGGAGGTAGCGAGATCCAGTTCGGTGGTCTCGACCTCGGGGCGCCACACCGGTACGTAGCGCTCCTCGGTGGGCGCGCTGATGCCCTCGCGCTCGATGTACGCGTCGATGTTGTCCTTGATGCTCTCGGCAACACGATCCGCAGCATCGAGGGACGCCCCGAGCGTGGGCGCGAACTGCAGCACGCCGTCCTCCACTCCGAGCAATCGACCGTAGAGCTGCATGCCCTCGGTGGCGAATGCACGCAGGTCGATGTCTCGACCACCGTCACGGCCGGTGACGTAGTGGTTCGTGTTCTCGCGTTTGCCGACGCCACCGGGTTGATCCTCGATGGAGACATCGTAGACGCCCATGTCGTGCAGCCAGGCGACACAGTCGCGGCCGCGATAGAAGCGTGCGACGCGGGGAGCGGTGCCGGCCACCAGGTGGACGCGTCGGCCGTCGAGATGTAGGTCCTCGGCGATCTGCGCGCCGGACTGGCCGGTGCCGACGACCAAGACGTCCCCGTCCGGGAACTGATGCGAGCCGCGGTATTCGGAGGAGTGGATCTGGACGATGTCCCGTGGAAGCTTCTCGGCGAATCGCGGAATGGTGGGGATGTGGTAACCGCCGACCGCAACGACGATCTGGTCGGCATGCATCGGTCCGGCAGAGGTCTGGAGGTCGAAACCACCATCCGCTGACTGCAAGGCCTGATCCACCGAAACATGCTCTCGCACCGGCGCATCGAAGCTCTCGGCGTAACGACGCACGAAGGCGTAGACCTCGTCGCGCTGCATGAATCCGTCGGGATCGTCACCATCGTAGGAGTACCCGGGCAGCGCGCACTGCCAGTTCGGAGTCACCAGAGTGAAGTTGTCCCAGCGGGAGTCCTTCCACTCGTGCGCGATCGTGTCACGCTCCAACACAACATGTTCGACGCCGCGCTGCGTCAGATGCCAGCTGATGGACAGGCCGGCCTGCCCGCCGCCGATGACGATCACGGAGTAGTTTTCTATCGCACTGTGGTGCGCTGTCACACTGTTCGGATTCACAGCAATTCAGCTCCCGACATGCTCAGTACGCGAACGGCACCGGCCCGGTACGAAGCGCTGACGCCGTGAATCTCTTCCATCTGCTGTGCGGCCGAGGTGCACCGCATACCGAACTTCGCGAGTACTCGATCACTCGCCACCGTCAGCGCCTCGGACGTGCGCTC
The DNA here is from genome assembly GCF_000760935.2 of Rhodococcoides fascians A25f. Classification (NCBI taxonomy): domain Bacteria; kingdom Bacillati; phylum Actinomycetota; class Actinomycetes; order Mycobacteriales; family Nocardiaceae; genus Rhodococcoides; species Rhodococcoides fascians. The sequence goes on from NZ_CP049744.1 coordinate 5,541,170, forward strand.
GACGAAGTCCTGGACCGTGTACTCCGCACCGGGCGTCAGGTAATCGTGCATCACCAGCGACGGTGAATAGCAGGACTGTTCGCGCCCATCGGGCCAACGAACGACGAACGACATCTCAGGCATGGACCGGCTCCTTGGTGATGGTCCGATAGACCGACGGCCGGCGATCACGCAGGTTGTACATACCGCCGCCACGTGCCGCCCCGATGAGCGCATCGACGTCGACGGTGGCCGTCGCCAGCCCCGGCTCGACGCCGGTGCCGGCAAGAATCTCCCCGCCGGGCCCGACGATCTTGGCGCTGCAGACGAATCTCAAGGATCCGAAGGTGCCGGCCTGATTCGCCGCGACCCAGATGATCTGGTTCTCGAGCGCACGAGCGCGATCGTAGATGTCGAAGCGCTGCTTCCAGCGGTCCTCCTCCATGTTCTCCACGGTCGCGGTACGTGCCGTCGGCCATGCGGAGATGGAGGCGACGATCTCGGCACCGTCGAGGGCAAGTTCGCGGGCGGCTTCGGGGAATCCCTTGTCGTAGCAGATCTGCATGCCCATTCGGCCGACCGGAGTATCGAAGGCGGAGTAGCTGTCTCCCGCGTCGTAGCAGAGGTTTTCACCGAGCGGCTGGTGCACCTTGCGGTACGAGCCGAGGATGCCGCTGCCGTCGACCGTCACTGCGGCGTTGTAGCGGGTGTCGCCGTCCTTCTCGCAGAAGCCGAAGGTGATGACGGTGTCACCCGCCATGTCGATGACGCGTCTGATCTCGGGTCCGTCGAGTTCGAGGGCGGGAGGCAGTGCCTTCAAGCGACGCTGCCTCGATTCCTCGGTCTCGTCGCCTCCGCCGAGACTGGGCAGGTAACCGCCGAGGCAGGCTTCGGGCAGGACGAGCAGTTGGCTGCCGCGATTGCGCGCTTCCTCGAGCAACGCGGCGATGGTGGCGTAGCTCTGTTCCATGTCGCGCCCGAATTCGGCTGCGGCAACGGAGATGGTGATGGCGTTCATGCTTCTCCCAATCCGGTCACGGTGGACGTGACCGCGCGAGTGGTGATTCCGTCGGGCCATCGCAGCGCGACGCCCGGAATATCGGTGAGCTCTCCGCAGACTGCGGACAGTGCAGGTCCGGACGGTGCAACAGGTGCACCGGGACGGTCCGCGGTGATCATCGCGAACCCAGGAAAACACGTGATCCACTCGCCCATCGACGCGGCGTCGGGCTTCGGGATCGAGGAAACGTCCAGTACGGCACCGGTTCCGCTTGCCTCGGCCAGCATCCCGGTAGTGCCCGCCAGGCCGGCCATCGAGACGTCCTTGGCTGCTTTGGGCGCTGTTCGGGCGACGAACGACGCCATAGCTGTCAGTTCCTCGGTGTTGCGTCGCGAGGACGAATCCCATTGCTGACCGAAGTATCCGCGTCGCCATTCACCTTCGATATCGGCGGTGAGCGTGAGCCGGTCGCCGACGTTGCCGCCGCCGGCCCGCACCGGGTTCGCTGTGCGCCCCAGAGCAGTGACCGACAGTGAGGACGGCACCCCGGCCTGGGTATGGCCACCGAGTACCGGGACCTGCCATGCCGCAGAGGCATTGGCGAGTCCGCGAATGATGCGAGTCAGTCGGGACTGTGTGGGTGCGCCGACGGAATCGAGCATGCCGACGGCTCGGGCTCCCATGGCAGAGAGGTCGTTCAAGTTCACCAGGGCCGCGCACCACCCGGCCCACTCCGGGTCACGATCGACCATCGAGGGAATGATTGCGTCGCAGGCAGCGATCATGTCACTGCCCGGTACCGGTACCCCGTCGTCGCCTCGAAAGCCTTTGGCCCCGAGCCCGAGCGGCTGTGCCTTCAGGGGTGCGAGCACACCGGCGAGCATCGCTTTGGTCGACGACACCAGCCGTTCGATTCGGTCGATGGGCCAGTACATCGCCACATGCGGGGTACCGGCCACCTCGACGTCGCCGCGTCTGGTCCACCCGAGACCGGTGAACAGTCTCTCGTTGCGCTTCTGCACCGTTGCATCGAACCGAAGTACACCTCGGCTCTCGGCATGCGCACAGGCTGCGCGAACCAGTGCAGGACCGACACCGGAGGTGCGCGCCGAAGCAGACACCACCAGGCGACTGCCGGCCCACCATCCCAGATCCGTTGCGGTGCAGGGAGCAAGACGTACTCCACCGAGCAGAGTGCCGTCCCGGTCGGTAGCGACCAGAACGACTGCTCGCGGATCGTCGTCGACGTCGTCGTGATCGGTGCCGGCGAACAAGCCCTGTTCGGCAACGAAGGTCGCTCTCCTGAGCGCACGATAGGCGTCCAGCTGCGCTGCGCCTTTGCACGGTTGCACGATGAACCTGGGTTCGACGACAGTGGTTGCAGCGCCCGACAATCCGGCAAGATCCTGCGCGTCCACCCCGTACATCTCAGCCTCCCGCATTCTGCAGGACGCTGCACGCACCACATGCCGCGCAGCCTGCCTTCTGATCGGAGCCGAGCATCGCTGCTGCCTGGAGCTCCTTGGCGACGCGTCGGGTGACGCTTTCGAGTACATCCCGGTCCGGAGCCGTCGCACGATCGACATCGACTGCCAACGTGCCGGCAAGCGGACGAAACGGAACGACGAAGGGATACACACCCATCTCGATGAGTTCCGCAGCACCGGAAACCAATTGGTCCGGATCCTCACCGAGGCCCACCAGAATGTACGTCGAGACCTGGTTGCGTCCGAAGATCCGGACTGCCTCTCTCCAGGCCGCGCGGTACTCGTCCATCGAGACCGACGCCTTGCCCGGCATCCACCTGCGTCGAACGTCGTCGTCGAGAGATTCGACGTGGATGCCGATGGATTCGGCTCCGGCGTCGTACAGATCCTGAATTGTCTGCAGGTCACCCGGAGGTTCGCACTGCACCTGAATCGGCAGATCGGGAACCACGGCCTTGATGGCGCGTACACATCGGGCCAGATGACGGGCACCGCGATCCTTCGCGGCCGAAGTGCCTGTGGTCATGACCATTTGGGTGACACCGTCGAGCCGTACCGCCGCCTCTGCCACCTCGGCCAGTTGCGCCGGGGTCTTGACGGCGATGGTGTCGCCTGCCTCGAGCGAGGCCTCGATGGAGCAGAACCGGCACCGCTGGTCGGCGTCGTAACGGATGCACGTCTGCACCACGGTCGTTGCGAGAACGTTGGAGCCATGGAGCTTGGCGATCTTTTCGTAGCCGATCCCGTCGGCGGTGGCGAGATCGTAGAACTTCGGACGGTCGACAGCCTGAACATCGAGACCGATGTCGTTGCCGTCGAACAACACTCGGCCCTCTTCGAGAACGTACGGGCTGAGCGGATTGCGGGGGATGGCTGCGCCGAGGCCATCGATGGTGACATGCCCGTCGTCGCTCGGCCCGGCGCCTGCCGTTCTCGAGACCGGCGTGGATCCTCGGATTCCGAGCAACGCCAGATCTACACGCGTACTGACCGACATGGTTCGCTCCTAGACCATGTAGGTCGAATTGATGATGGCACCCTTGCGCGCGTAGTGGATCAGCGCGTCCTGCACGTCGAGGGGGTGGGCCGGGATGACACCTTCGATGAGATCCTCTTCACGACCGCCGTGCAGAGCCAGCCCGAAGCGGCAGCAGAACACCGTGCCGCCCTCGGCGATGAACGTCGCAAGGGAATCGTTGATGTTCTGCTCGCCCGGGAAGCCGGAATCACCGGTGGTCGGAAATCCGCGAGTGGCAAGGCAATTGATGGCACCGGGGCCGTAGAAGTACATGGCCGACTCGAAGCCCTTGCGCAGGGCCCGCGTCGCCTGGAGTACCGCGACGAACGATACCGAGGACTCGTGGGCGATGCCGTGCACCAGCGTGAAGTAGCTTTCGCCGTTCTCGGCCTTGTAGTCGGGGAAGATCTTGGTAGAGCCGTAGATGTTGCTGCCCTTGGGAAGTGACGGGTGCGGGATCTCTTCGAGGGACTTCTTGATGTTCTCGGCGATGGACTGGTCGAGGTCTGACACTGGTGTCTCCTGAGGTTCGCAGAGCTGGCTGAATGCAATGGGCAACTACTCGAGATGCGGTGGGCGTCGATGGCCACCTGAGGAAGAGAGGTCATGTCCGGCGAAAGAGCAGATCCTCTTCGGCCATGGGACAAGTACAAGCCCCATCCATTTCCGGTTGGTCACGCTCGGAACAACGCCGTGTTTCGAGGGCCTCACAGTGTTGACGTGGTGTTACGCGGCTACTGTGAAGGCCGGTCCACCCATCCATAGCGAGCAGGACGAGGAACACGATGATCGGCGCCGTCACCGGCTTGTTGTACGCGTTGTCCCTGGTAGTGGGCATCTGGGTGCTCGTGAAGCTCGCCACGAACCGGCCCGTTCTGTTGAAGAACAAGGCCGACCGAGCACTGTTCTGGACGATCGCAGCCACCGAGGCCGTCGTCGCGCTTCAGGCCGTGATCGGGTTCGTCATGATGTTCACCTCGGATCGCGAGATACACCGGTTGACGTTCGGCTCTTATCTCGTCGGACTGCTGTTCCTGCTTCCATTGGGAACGTGGTGGTCCCTGGGAGACCGTTCCCGCGGCGGCACAGCGGTGCTGCTCGTCGCCGTCCTCACCCTCGCAGCCATGGTGCTGCGCCTGAGCCAGATTTGGGCCGGATATGCCTGACAACCTCCAGCAAGCGACGCGCACCGGCTTCGGGCGCTTTCTCATCGCCGTCTACGCGGTGTTCGCCGTTGCCGCGACATCGCGCTCGATAGTGCAGCTCACCACCCGATTCGACAACGCACCGGTGGCGTACCTCCTGTCGGCGTTCGCTGCGGTGGTCTACATCATCGCGACAGTGGGACTGGCGAGGGCAACCGAAGCATCCCGACGCGTGGTGACGGTGTCCTGCATCATCGAACTCGTCGGAGTCATCGGCATCGGCACCCTCAGCTACATCCAGCCCCAGGACTTCCCGGAGCCGACGGTGTGGTCGCACTTCGGATCCGGCTACGTCTTCATCCCGGTGGTGCTCCCCATCGCGGGACTGTGGTGGTTGCGAAAGACTCGACAGCGGTAGGGGTCTGTGGCCAGAATCGGCCATGACCGCCTGGACGACCGTCGATGTCGATTACCACCTGTTCTCGCTTGCAGCGGCGCACAGTGAGCCGGTGCCCCCGGGCGCCCTCGGCGAGCTGATCGACGCCTCCGACAACTGCATTCACGTCCACACGGGAATTGCATCGGGGCCCGTTCGCGTTGCCGTCGACGTCCTAGCGCAAGCACCAGCAGTCGAAATCGACGGGTCGTGGGAGGACGCGGCCGAGGTCTCGATCGCCGTGGACGCGACGCTAACTTTCGTCTCCGCGCTGGGGTACGTAGGTACGGACGCGACTACGGTCTCGCCGCCCGTGAGCGGCTTTTTGGGAGTTCGCGTGAGTTCGATAGGTAGAGGTACCCATTGGGATTCGGACGTGAGCGAACCGGTCGAGGACTATCTCTTCGAGATCTGGCCCGCGACGATGCGACGCGAGTTGACGCGCGTGAAGACCACGAACGGTCCACAGACCTCGAAGCCCGGTTCGGTACGGCCCCCGAGTACGTCGACTTCGAGGTCGAATTTCGATCCCTACAGCGATGCGACGGTACGTCTGCGCGGTCCGGTCAGCTGGGATCCCGAGGAAGCGTGAAGATCTCCGACTCTCGACGTGGCTGTTAACACACCCCACCGACAGGTTTGCTTTCTCGAATCCTTGTGTAAGGCAACAGTTTTCGATTCGACTACCATTGCTTATCGAACAGGCGTTCGATACACTTATCGCCATGACCACCGCGATCTGGCAACTAAGCGAAAGCGAGCTTCTCGCTGCCGCCACCGCGGCCTCCCACCAGATCCAACTCCTGGAAGCCCACCGCATTGCTCTCGTTGCCGAGATCGATGCTCGCGTCTCCCGCGAGAAGCTCGGCTTCCCCGGCCCTGCAGGGTGGCTGACCTCCACCACCCTGCTCTCCCCGGGTAAAGCCACCAAAATCGTCGCTCTCGCCCGCGGACTGAAGAACTTCCCCGACATCGCCGACGCCGTGAACACCGGCAGCATCTCCGTCGACCACGCCGCGTTGATTCTTGCCTTCGCCGAAGCACCACCGAAGAACCTCCCGCAAGAAGGCCAGGACATTGCCAGGGCAGCATTGCTGACCGCCGCCACCGGACCCGGAGCCCGCACCGGCCCACTACGCGCAGCGATCACCAAACTCGAAGACACCTACGGCACCAAGAAACCACCCGACGACACCGACCGCAACGAACTCTTCGCCTCCACCACCCTCAACGGACGTCTCGTGGCGAAGATGGATCTCGACGCCATCACCGGAGAAAAACTGCTCACCGCCCTGTCACCGTTGACCGAACCCCGCCCGGCCGCCGACGGCACCCCCGACGAACGCAGCCCCGCCCGGCGCAGAGCCGACGCCTTCGGGCACATCCTCGACCGCTACCTCGCCTCCAGCAACCGACCCACCGAAGGCGGGGAGAAGCCGCACGTCAACCTGCACATCACCCTCCGCGACCTCGTCGACCTCCGCCGAGGCCAGGACGACGGCGACGGCAACGGCAACGGCAACGGCAACGGCAACGGCAACGGCAACGGCAACGAGAATGGCAGCACCGCAACCGAATCCGACTGCAGCAGTGGTAATGGCGACAGCAGCAGCAGCGATGGTTGTGCCAGTGGCCGCAGCGATGATTGTGCCAGTGGCCGCAGCGATGATTGCGATGAAGGCAGCGACGGTGACGCTGACGGTTGCGACAGTGGACCGGCCGCCGATCGTGGCGCGTATCGCGACTTGTTCGGCGACGGCACCACCGTCGGGTGGCTCCCCTGGATGGGACCACTCTCCCGCGAGACGTCCCGCCAACTGGCCTGCGATTGCATCCTCACCGCCATCGTCATGGACGAGAACGGCTCCCCGATCAACCTCGCCCGCACCGCACGCACCGTCACCGCGAAACAGAAACGAGCGTTGACCGCCCGCGACCACGGCTGCGCGTTCCCCGGCTGCGGCAAACCCGCCGCCTGGACCGAAGGTCACCACATCTGGCACTGGACCGACGGCGGACCCACCGACATGAACAACCTCGTCCTGCTCTGCGGATTCCACCACCGACTCATCCACCATTCGGATTGGGAAGTGTTCATCGCCGCAGACAACCACCCCTGGTTCATCCCACCCGCCACCGTCGACCCCTACCGACAACCCCGACAATCCCACGCCCGAGCCGGCCCCCACATCACATAGCCACCGACAACAAGACCAGCCCCGCACCGAGAACACGGTGCGGGGCTGGAAGAGGTTGTCGTGCAGCTACTTCAGCAAGGATCGGTCACTTCAACGCCGCCAAGTTCGCAACGGATTTCTTGACATCGGTGTCCAGAGCCCGCGCCACCACCGATCCCACCGGACCGAACAGCACACCCCCGCCGAATTTCGCGTCGAGCGTCAGCTCCGAACCGCCCTCGGCCTCACGCACATGGACGGTCAGCGAAATTCGCACCCCGCCCTTGCCGCGGCCGGACATCTCGATCAGCTTGGGCTCGTCGTATTGCGTGAAGGTCCAGTTGATCGTGTTCTTGAAACCCTTGACCTTCACCAGCGACTCCACTTCGGTGCCCTTGCCGACCTTCTTCGGTGGTGGGCTGCACCACCCACCGTGGATGGTCATCCACTCGTCGAAGCGGTCGAGCGCGGAAGCCTTGTCCCACGCGCCCTGCGGATTCTCGGGCATCTGTACCGAGACACTGATCGTCGCCATGAGATCGAGCCTGTCACAACTTGCCCGCAGGTTCTGACGTCGGCCACTAACCTGAGACGATGGCCACGCTCGAGATCGAAGGACGGAAGGTCTCCGTCACCAACCTCGACAAAGTGCTGTTCCCCGACACCGGCACCACCAAGGGCAACATCATCGAGTACTACGTTGCCGCCGCGCATGCGATGCTGCCGCACCTCGTCGGCCGCGCCGTGACCCGCAAACGTTGGCCGAACGGCGTCGACCAGTCCTCGTTCTTCGAGAAGAACCTCGCAGCATCCGCACCCGACTGGCTCGATCGCCGGTCGATGCAACATTCGGATCGCGTGGTCACCTACCCACTGTTCTCCACCGCGGCCGATCTGGCGTGGCTCGGCCAACAGGCAGCCATCGAAGCCCATGTGCCGCAGTGGCGATTCGACGGCACCGAGCCCGGCCCCGCCACCCGCATGGTCTTCGATCTCGATCCCGGTGATGACGTCGACCTCGCCCGGTGCGCCGAAGTAGCCTGCGAGATAAGGGATCTGATCGGCGATATCGGCATGACAGCGTATCCCGTCACCAGCGGTAGCAAGGGAATTCACCTGTACGTTCCGCTCGACAAGCCGTTGTCGACGTCGGGCGCATCCACCGTCGCGAAACGTGTTGCCACGCTGCTCGAAGAGCGCTCGCCGGATCGGGTGACCGCCACCATGGCGAAGGCGAAGCGCACCGGGAGAGTGTTCGTCGACTGGAGCCAGAACAACGGCAAGAAGACGACGGTCGCACCGTACTCACTCCGCGGGCGAGCACTCCCCACCGTCGCGGCACCTCGCACCTGGGACGAGCTGGAAGCGCCTGGCCTGCAACAGCTTCGGTTCGAGGAAGTGCTCGAGCGCCTCACCGATATCGGCGATCTACTCGCCGACCTGGATCCCGCCGTGAACTCGGACGAGAAGCGACCCGAAAGCGACACCACCACAGACAAACTCGACAAGTATCGCAGCATGCGGAGCGCCGACCGAACTCCCGAGCCAGTGCCCGCGACCGCCGAGCCGCAGGGCGACAACGACACCTTCGTCATCCAAGAGCACCATGCCCGACGCCTGCACTACGACTTCCGACTCGAACACGACGGCGTCCTGGTCTCGTGGGCCGTCCCCAAGAACATCCCGGACGATCCCAAGCAGAACCGGCTGGCGGTACACACCGAGGACCACCCACTCGAATACGCAACGTTCTCCGGTCGGATACCTAAGGGCGAGTACGGCGGTGGCGACGTATCGATCTGGGACAGCGGAACCTACGAGCTCGAGAAATGGCGCGACGACGAAGTCATCGTCGTCCTGAACGGATCGAAGGCCCGCGGCAGGTTCGCTCTGATTCGCACCAAGGGCAACCAGTGGCTGATGCATCTGATGAAGGACGCACCCAGCGCAACGACCGAGAGCGCGACGACCGAAAATACCCCAGCCAAGAACATCTCGCCGATGCTCGCCACCGCCGGCGACATTCTGGGTCTCGGCGACGACGAGTGGTCGTTCGAGGGCAAGTGGGACGGGTTCCGCATCGTCGCAGAACTCACACACGGGTCCATGACGCTCCGCACCCGCAGCGGCAACGACTACAGCGAGAAGTTCGGTGCGCTCCAATCTCTGGCGGACGACCTTTCCGACCACGATGCCGTCGTCGACGGAGAGGTCGTCGTGTTCGACGACAACGGCATCAGCAGCTTCGAGATGCTGCAGAACGCGAACCGTGACGACATCCGTTTCATCGCCTTCGATCTGCTCTACCTCGACGGCACTTCACTGCTGCGTAAGAAGTACTCCGATCGACGACGGCTGCTCGAGCTGCTCACCACCGGACTCGACTCGGTGTTGGTGCCTGCCCGACTGACCGGCTCCGCCGCGGATGCCATCGCCGAAAGCCGAGAACGTGGGTGGGAAGGCGTCGTCGCCAAGCGAACCGACTCCGTCTACCAACCCGGCAAGCGCGCCCACACGTGGATCAAACACAAGAACTGGCGGACGCAGGAAGTCGTGATCGGTGGGTGGCGTCGGGGCCAGGGTCGTCGCGCGGGCGGGTTCGGCTCGTTGTTGATGGGGATACCCGACGGCGACGGCCTTCGCTACGTGGGTCGCGTCGGAACCGGGTTCGACGACCGTGCACTCGACACTCTCGCCGCTCTTCTCACGCCCCTCGAGACGTCGGACAGTCCCTTCTCCTCGGCGCTGCCCACGGCCGACAGGAACGGTGCGGTGTGGGTGGAACCGACTCTCGTCGGTGAGGTCCGGTTCTACGAAGCGACCGAATCGGGTCATCTACGGCATCCGAGTTGGCGCGGTCTTCGCTCCGACAAATCACCCGGGGACGTCGTTGCCGAATAGCGATACCGTCACGCCCGACACGACGTTCGGCACTTTCGAGAGAAACCGGCACAGAGACCGTTCTTCTGTTGCCATAGAATGTCCGAGTGCGTACCGTTCGTCCTATCGTTTCCGGGGGGAGCGTAACGAGTCACGCTCTAACAGCTATACCGATTTGCGGGCCGGCTCTACGGGGGCTTGCCGGATCATCGGAACGCGCGTCGTTTCGATTCAGGCACGGAGGGGTTTAACACATGCGGGTTCTCAAATTGGCAGGCGCTGCCGGAATGACGGCGGTAGCACTGCTGTGTTCGTCGGTCGTCGGCGCAGGTCAGGCGGCGGCGGAGCCACTGATGCCGACCCCCATCGCGGACGGGTTCGGTGCGCCGCCTGCGGATCTGGACGCCCTCCAACCGGGAGATGTGATCTCCAGCCGACCCATGCCCCCGCCGCCCGGATTCTTCGATATCGACGTGTGGCAGCTGAAGTTCCGCTCGACCGACTCAGCGGGCGATCCCATTGCTGCAATCAATACGATTATGGTTCCGCATAACAAAGCGCCCAACGGCCCATTGCTTTCTTACCAACACATCATCAATGCACTCGGTCTCGAATGTGCACCTTCACAAGCACTCTGGTCCAATGACCCCAATTTGGCGATTCGCGAGGCACCGGCACTGAACGCTGTCCTGCAGCGCGGCTGGACTGTCGTCATCGCCGATCATCTCGGACCGAGAAGCGCCTACGGTGCTGCCAAGCTCGGCGGGCAGATCGTGCTCGACAGCATTCGCGCCACTCAGCGCTTCGAGCCCATCCAGGTTCAGCAGAGCCCGGTTGCGTTGGCCGGCTACTCCGGCGGCGGCATGGCCACGGCATGGGCGGCGGCGTTGCAGAACGATTACGCACCCGAGCTGAACATCGTCGGCAGCGCGAACGGTGGCGCTCCGATGAACCTCGAGCGCATGGCCCGCGATCTCGGTTTTGCCCCGCACCCCATGTTCGGACTCGCGTTTGCGGCCGCGCTCGGTATCGAACGCGAGTACCCCACCCGCATTCCGATCAGCTCTCAGCTCAACCCGGTGGGTAAGGAGATCGAGAGCAAGATCCAGAACGGGTGCACCAACGACATCATTGCCGCGGGCGCAGGCAAGAGTGCCATGGAGGTCGCCGGCACGCTGGACCTGATGAACAGCCCGGAGATGATCGCGGCCGTCAACGAGAACAGCGTCGAGTTGTATCCCGGAGTGCCGAAGGCACCGTATTTCGAGTGGCACAGCCCCACCGATGCGTTGATCCCGGTCAGCGCAATCGACAATACAATCGCCCGATACTGCCGCGCCGGGGTACTGGTGACCGAGGTGAAGGTGCCCAGCAACGATCACCTGACCGCTGCGGTGCTGGGCCTGCCTCAGGCCCTCGAATGGATCGACCAGCGATTCGCGGGTGTGCCGGCCACGACCAACTGCTGATCGCACCACCGACCCATGGCACGTGATCGAAGCTTTGATAGGTCGGTTAGGCTAACCTCGCTCAGTTCCTGCGCGAGGAGATCACATGAAGAAGTCTGTACAGCTCGTCGCCGCCGGTGCCTCAGTTCTGGCACTGGCGGTCGGCTGTTCGTCCGACAACACAACCGCCACAGCCGGTGATTCCGGAAGCGAGGCGGGCTTTCCCGTCACCATCGAGCACCATTTCGGCGAGACGGTCGTCGACGCCGAGCCCACCCGCGTAGTGACGATCGGGTTCAACGAGCAGGACTTCACGCTCGCTCTCGGAGTCAAGCCTGTGGCGACGCGCGGCAACCTGAGCTACGACTACCGGCAGCGCCCGTGGGCCCAGGAGGCACTGGGCGGCACCGAGATTCCCGAGGTCGGCAGCACCGACCTCAACCTCGAACAGATCGCCGCGCAGGCACCCGATCTGATCCTCGGGCCGTACTCCTTCATCGATCAGGGCCAGTACGACCAGCTTTCGGGAATGGCTCCGACGATCGCCGACATCGGCGGCTACGACAACGTGCCCGCGGCAACCTGGCAAGAGGAGTTCGCGGTCGTCGGCAAAGCCCTCGGCAAGAGTCAGGAAGCACAGGACCAGACGGCCACGCTCGAGCAGAAGTTCGCCACCACCGAGGCCGAGAACCCCCAGTTCACCGGCAAGTCACTGTCTCTCGCGTTCGTCATGGACGACGGCAGCTACCTACTACTCGGCAAAGACGACATCCGGGCGCTGTTCTTCACCGACCTCGGCTTCGAGATTCCCGACGCATCCGAGACGATCAGTCCCGAGAACCTCGGGCGTCTCGATACCGACGTCCTCGTCATCGCCGGCCAGAGCCGCGAGCAGCTCCAGGCAAACCCACTGATCGCGGCCCTCGACGTCGTGAAGCAGGATCGAACGGTCTACATCGGCTCGTTCAGCACGGATCTGCCCTCGGCTCTTGGCTATTCGAGCCCGCTGTCGCTGGACTACGCAATCGACGGATTCACCCCGATGCTCGCCGCGGCAACCGACGACGACCCGTCCACAGTGGTGCCGGCACCCTGAAGTGCCTGGTCCGACCTGCCCGTCTGAGCAAACTGCGTCCGATGCAGCTCCTCGTAGCGGCCTCCCGCCGCGAGGAGCTCGTCGTGCGTGCCTCGCTCGGCGATTCGCCCGTCCTCGATCACCAGGATCACGTCGGCTGCCCTGATGGTCGACAGTCGGTGCGCGATCACCACCGAGGTCTTCCCTTCCAACGCCTCGGACAGAGCCGCCTGCACCGCGGCCTCGGACGTGGAATCCAGTGACGCCGTGGCCTCGTCGAGAATGACGACCCGTGGCTGCGCGATCAGCAACCGCGCGATCGTCAGGCGCTGACGCTCACCACCGGAGAGCCGGTATCCACGTTCACCGACAACCGTGTCCAGGCCGTCGGGCAGGGAACGAACGAGATCTGCGAGCCTCGCCCTCGACAGGGCATCCCACACTTCGTCGTCGGTGGCATCGGGCCTGGGCAACAACAGGTTGGACCGGATGCTCTCGTGGAACAGATGACCGTCCTGGGTCACCATTCCGACTGTGCCGCGGACCGATTCGGCCGTCAGATCTCGCACGTCGATACCGCCGAGGCGGACGGCGCCGCCGTCGACGTCGTACAGGCGGGCAATCATCTGCGCAATCGTGGATTTGCCTGCACCGGAGGTCCCGACCAACGCCACCATCTGGCCGGGCTCGGCGCGGAACGACACACCGTGCAGAACCTGTTCTCCGCCGCGCGAATCCAAGGTTGCCACCTCTTCCAGAGAGGCGAGCGAAACCTTGTCCGCAGAGGGGTACGCGAACCGAACATCGTCGAGTTCGACGGCCACCGGCCCCGCAGGCAGGGTCTTCGCATCGGGCTTGTCGGTGATGAGCGGAACGAGATCGAGCACCTCGAAGACCCGCTCGAAACTCACCAGTGCGCTCATCACCTCGACGCGCGCACTCGCCAGCGCGGTCAGGGGAGAGTAGAGCCGCGCAAGCAGAAGCGACAGTGCCACAACTGAACCCGGGTCCAGTGACCCCCGGAGGGCATAAAAGCCGCCCAAGCCGTACACCACGGCCAGAGCCAGTGCCGAGACCAGCGTCAGTGCCGTCACGAACACCGTTTGCACCATGGCACTGCGAACGCCGATGTCGCGCACGCGCCGGGCGCGTACCGCGAACTCGACCGATTCCTGCTCGGGATGACCGAACAGCTTCACCAGCGTCGCGCCGGGAGCCGAGAATCGCTCGGTCATCTGCGTGCTCATCGCCGAGTTGTGCGCTGCCGCTTCACGCTGCAGCCGAGCGAGGCGTCGACCCATCCGTCGCGCGGGAAGCACGAACACCGGCAGCAGAATCAGCGCGAGAAGCGTGATCTGCCAGGAAATTCCGATCATGACCACCAACGTCAACGCCAACGTCACCAAGTTGCTGACGACCCCGGACAGCGTGGTGCTGAATGCGCGCTGCGCTCCGATCACATCGTTGTTGAGCCGGCTCACCAGCGCACCGGTGCGCGTCCGCGTGAAGAAGGCGATCGGCATGCGCTGGACATGGTCGAACACCGCCGTCCGCAGATCCAGGATCAAGCTCTCGCCGATGTTCGCCGAGAGCCACCGATTGATCAGACCGACCACGGCGTCCACCAGAGCGATCGCCGCGATGGCGATTGCCAGCAGCACCACCACGCGCAGCTCTCGTCCGTCCACGATGGCGTTCACCACTCGGCCCGCCAGTACCGGCGTGGCCACCGCGAGAACAGCGGAGGCCACGCTGAGCACCAGGAACCCGCCCAGAGCGCGACGATGCGGTGCCGCGAACGTCAGGATCCTGCGGGCCGTCTCCTTCGAGAACGACGACTGGGTATCGGGCCTGTTCATCGACCGATACATCTGGTTCCAGGCGGTCATCTCCATGCTCATGGCAGCACCCTCATGTCAGTCACCCTCATGTCATCACGGTAGAACCTCGACATAGCTCGAGGTCAAGCGCGGCTCCTCTCGCCACGATCAAGCCGCCGCGGATGCTGCCACCGGTTCCAGCGCGAGCGCCAGAATGTCGGCGACGTCGGTCATCGGTCGGACGTCCAACGCTTCCAGCACTTCTGCGGGCACGTCGTCCAGATCCGGTTCGTTGCGAGCCGGAATGAACACCGTCTTCAGCCCCGCTCGTTGCGCAGCGAGCAACTTCTGCTTCACCCCGCCGATCGGCAGCACCCGACCGTTCAACGTGACCTCACCGGTCATGCCGACATCCGATCGCACCGGCCGTCCGGTGGCCATCGACACCAGTGCCGTCACCATGGTCACGCCTGCCGACGGGCCGTCCTTCGGCACCGCGCCCGCCGGAACGTGCACGTGAATGCTGCGATCGAGCGATTCGGGCGTGACACCGAATTGTGCTGCGTGCGAACGTACATAGGACAACGCGATCTGCGCGGATTCCTTCATCACATCGCCCAGCTGACCGGTGAGCTTCAACCCGGGATCGCCGTCGGTGGAGGCCGCCTCGATGAACAGCACATCGCCGCCGAGTCCGGTGACCGCCAGACCCGTTGCCACACCCGGCACTTCCGTTCGCTCGTGCGCCTCGGGCGTGAAGCGTGGACGACCGAGGTAGGTCACCAGATCCGGCTCGTCGATCTCCAGAACGTCGGCGGTACCCGCGAGTTTCGTCGCCACCTTACGTAGGGCCTTTGCCAACAACCGCTCCAGCTGCCGCACCCCGGGCTCGCGGGTGTAGTCGGCAGCGATCTTGCGCAGTGCGGCGTCGGTCACCGTCACCTCCTCGGACGTGACTGCTGCCCTGTCCATCTGACGAGGAAGCAGGTAGTTCCGCGCGATGACGACCTTGTCGTCCTCGGTGTATCCGTCGATGGTCACCAGTTCCATGCGATCGAGCAACGGCCCGGGAATCTGATCGATCACATTGGCCGTGGCGAGGAACACCACGTCGGACAGGTCGAGATCCAGATCGAGGTAGTGATCACGGAACGTGTGGTTCTGCGCCGGGTCCAGCACCTCGAGCAGTGCGGCACTCGGGTCGCCGCGGTAGTCCGAACCGACCTTGTCGATCTCGTCCAGCAGCACAACGGGATTCATCGATCCCGCCTCGCCGATGGCCCGCACGATTCGGCCCGGCAGTGCGCCGACGTAGGTGCGACGGTGCCCACGGATCTCGGCCTCGTCTCGAACGCCACCGAGAGCGACGCGCACGAAGGTACGTCCGAGCGCACGTGCAACAGACTCGCCGAGTGAGGTCTTGCCCACCCCGGGTGGGCCCGCGAGCACCATGACGGCACCGGATCCGCGCCCACCGACGGACTGCAGGCCCCGTTCGGAGCGTCGCGCACGGACGGCCAGGTACTCCACGATCCGATCCTTCACATCGTCGAGTCCGTGATGATCCGCGTCGAGAACGGCACGCGCAGAATCGATATCGGTGTTGTCGGTCGTGGTGTTGTTCCACGGTAGGTCGAGCACGGTGTCGAGCCAGGTTCGGATCCAGCCCGATTCCGGACTCTGATCACTGGCGCGCTCCAGCTTGCCGACCTCGCGGAGCGCTTGTTCGCGCACCTTCTCGGGCAGGTCGGCGGCCTCGACGCGGCCACGATAGTCGTCGGCACCGTCGGGCTCGTCCTCGCCGAGTTCCTTGCGAATGGCGGCCAGCTGCTGCCGGAGCAGGAATTCCTTCTGGGTCTTTTCCATCCCCTCGCGTACGTCGCCGGAGATCTTGTCGTTCACCTCGACCTCGGCGAGATGCGCCTTGGTCCACTCGATCAGAGAGTCCAGACGCGTTGCCACATCCGGGGTTTCGAGAAGGTCGCGCTTCTGCACGTCGGTGAGGTAGGACGCATATCCGGCCGTGTCGGCGATGGCACTCGGATCGGTGAGCTTGTTGACCGAGTCGATCACCTGCCAGGCGTCTCGGCGTTGCAGCATCGCCACGACGAGCTGTTTGTACTCGGCCGCAAGGGCTTTGAGGTCATCACTGGCGGTCACGTCCGGCACGGGCTCCGCCTCCACCCACAGGGCAGCACCGGGACCGCTGACTCCGTGGCCGATATGCGCGCGGCGCGTGGCCTTGATGACGGCGGCCGGTCGTCCGTCGGCCAGGCGGCCCATCTGCACGATCGTCGCGAGGACTCCGTACGCGGCATAGCGGTCTTCCAGACGGGGTGCGACGAGCAGCGTGCCGTCGTTGCTGGCCTTCGCCGCATCGACGGCGGCGCGCGCGGCCTCGTCGAGTTCGACGGGCACCACCATTCCGGGCAGGACTATCGGGTCGGTCAGGAACAGTACGGGGACACGAACGGTTTCGGTCACTTCTCCTCCAAAGATTGAGCTATCGGGACTCAACTTCGAAAGCAGTAGTGATGTTCCCGCTACTGGCCGGTGTTCTCCGTGGGCAGAACACCGGCCGCCACCGTCTTCACATCAGGACGACTACTTCAGTGCGCCGACCAGCTTCTCCGCGAGCGGACGCGTCGAGGCCGGGTTCTGTCCGGTGTAGAGGTTTCGGTCGACGACCACATGCGGCGACCATGCGTCAGCATTCTCGAACTTCGCACCGTTTTCACGCAACCGGGTTTCGAGGAGCCACGGGGCCTTGTCTGCGAGCCCGGCCTGGGTCTCCTCCTCGTCGGTGAAGCCGGTGAGCTCGTATCCGTCGAACGCCCAGGATCCATCGGAACGCACGGCAGGAAGCAGGGCGGCCGGCGCGTGGCACACCGCGGACACCACCTTGTCGGCGTCGAGGAAGTCGACCACCAGCGCACCGAAGCTCTCGGACACGGCGAGATCCTCCATCGGTCCGTGACCGCCGGGAACGAACACGACGTCGAAGTCCGACGCCTTCTGCTCCTCCAGCACTGCGGGGGAGGACAGAATGGACTCGATGGACGCGAGGTAGCTCTTCTGATCCGCCACCTTCTGCTCGTCACCGCCGTTGGCGTCGACCGCCAGGCTGCCCTCGTCGACGACCGGTGCCTTGCCGCCCGGCGTGGCCACCGTGACGTCCCATCCCGCGTCGACGAAGGTGCGGTGGGATTCGACGAGCTCTTCGGCCCAGTACCCGGTGGGGTGCTTGCTTCCGTCGTTCAATGTCCAGTGGTCGGCAGCGGTTACCGCGAACAGCAATGTAGTCATGGTCGACGAATGCCACCAAGACCCGCGATCGAAACACGCGCTGGATCGCTACGTGCTCGTCGACCCGATCACCACAACGGCGTCGAACATCTCGGATTCGCTGATACCGGCCGTGAACCCGGCCTCGTGGATGGCCTCGAACGTCGAATTCGCCAGCAGGGCACTGGTTTCGATGAACAGACTGCCGTGCGGAGCCAGCCACTCGTGGGCGTGCGCCGCTACCCGCCGATGGAGACGAGCACCGTCCACGCCGCCGTCGAGTGCGATGCGCGGCTCGTGAAGTCGCGCCTCTCTCGGCATCAGCCCGATCTCGCCCGTCGGAACGTACGGGGCGTTGACGACTATCGCGTCGAATCTGCCGTGCAGCTCCGGCGGCAGCGCGTCGAACAGGTCGCCGCGGTGCACCGTACCTCCGACGGCATTCAGGTTGCGTTCGGCGCACTCCACCGCCGCGGCGTCGACATCGGCCGCATGCAACTCGGTGACGCCCGGAACCGACAGGCCGATCGCACCGGAACCACAACACAGGTCGAGGAGCGTCGAAGGATGCAGTGCTGCAGCGCATTCGACGAGGAATTCGGTGCGGCGGCGGGGAACGAACACACCCGGTTCGACGGCGATGCGTCGACCACAGAACCACACCCACCCGACGACGTGCTCGAGCGGTTCACCGGCGATGCGTCGCCCCAGCATGTGGGCGAGCTCTGCCGGGTTCGAGGCGGACTCGACGAGGATGTGTGCTTCCTCCTCGGCGAACACACACCCGGCAGCGCGCAGCGCGGGCACCACCTCGTCGAACCCTGGTTCCAACGCGCTCGACCTCCTGGATTGCTGTGCGCCCAGCTACCCCGCTGAAATACTGTAGCCCGGTATGTCGCAGCAAAGGAGAGGGCGATGAGCTGGGATGCCACAGTCCGTCGAATGTGCTTGGCGCTGCCCGAGACGTACGAGGAACAGGCCTGGGTCGGTGAGCGCTGGCGGATACGCGGTCGCACGTTTGCCCACCTACTCGAGATTCGCGACGGTAGTCCGCCGGCATTCGCGAAGGCCGCAGGCACCGACGGCCCAGCCCATGTCCTCATCTTCCGTTCTCGCGGAATCGAACTCGACGCATTGTCGAAGCGGGACGGCTTCTTCGCTCCGGGTTGGGGACCCGAGATCATCGGCATGAAACTCGACGGCTCCGTGGACCGCGTGGAACTCGGCGAGCTGATCACCGAGAGTTACTGCAACCGGGCACCGAAGAAGCTCGTCGCACTGCTCGATCTACCCGAGTGAATCTCGTTTGACGCTGACGCACGCCGAGGGACACAGTGGACGCATGGCTGCCCCGAGCGAGAACTTGCTGGCCGATTGCGGCAGTTGTTTCGGGCTCTGTTGCGTCGCTCTGCCCTTCGCGAAGTCATCGGATTTCGCAATGGACAAGGCCGCTGGGGAACCGTGCCGCAACCTCCTGGAGGACTCGCGGTGCGGCATTCACTCGTCGCTCCGGGAGAAGGGCTTTCCCGGGTGCACGGTGTACGACTGTTTCGGTGCGGGCCAGAAGGTGTCGCAGTCCACGTTCGAGGGACGTGACTGGCGGCAGCAGCCGTCGAACGCGTCGGAGATGTTCGCGGTCTTTCCGGTGATGCGTGATCTGCACGAACTGCTCTGGTATCTGGCGGATGCGCGTGGCCGGACGTCGACCGAAAGCCTGCACACCCGGCTTGCCTGCGAGTACGACGAGCTGGATGCGCTCACTTCGGCGACTCCCGAGATCCTGATGTCGGTCGACATCTCCGTCCTGCGCTCGCGTATCAACGACGTGCTGCTCGATGCCGGCGACCAGGTGCGCGCCGAGGTCGTGGGCAAGAAGACGAACTACCGCGGACGCGACATGATCGGCGCGAAGCTTGCCGGTGCCGATCTGCGCGGCGCAAGCTTGCGCGGCACCTACCTCATCGGAGCCGACCTGCGCGGGGCCGACCTGCGACTGGCGGACGTGATCGGTGCGGATCTTCGCGGTGCCGACCTCAGAGGCGCAGACCTGCGCGGCAGCATCTATGCCACGCAGTTCCAGATCAACGCCGCACGGGGTGACCGAGCGACACGGCTACCCGAATCCCTGACCCGTCCGAGCCACTGGGCCTGACCATCAGCCGAGTGATCTACCGGTCTGCTCCAATGCTGCTTGGACGACCGTGAGCGCCTTCGGACCTACACCGTGCAGCTTTCTCAACTCTGCCGCCGACACACCTGCGAGGTCGTCCAGACACAGGTAGCCCGCCGCACGGAACGCCCGAGACGCAGGATTTCCGGTCCCCTTCGGAAAGGCCGGATGTTCATCGGTTTCTGCTGTGCTCACGGGCGCATCCTAAAGCAGACCGGTAGCCTGACGCCGTGCCTGAAACCAAGCAGAGACGCGTTGTCATCACCGGAGCGAACACCGGTATCGGCTACTTCACCGCCTTGGAGTTCGCGAACCGTGGCGACCATGTGACGCTCGCCTGCCGTAACCAGGAGAAAGCCGAGTCCGCAGCGGCGAAGATCCGAGCGGAGGCACCGAACGGAACCGTCGACACGGCGACCCTGAATCTCGCCGACCTGGCCTCGGTGCGGGAATATGCCGCGT
The DNA here is from genome assembly GCF_000760935.2 of Rhodococcoides fascians A25f. NCBI lineage: Bacteria > Bacillati > Actinomycetota > Actinomycetes > Mycobacteriales > Nocardiaceae > Rhodococcoides > Rhodococcoides fascians. The sequence goes on from NZ_CP049744.1 coordinate 5,561,552, forward strand.
CGGCTCCCGAGTCGATCGACGTACTGATCAACAATGCAGGCGTCATGATGCCGGCCTCGCGGACCGAGACCGAGGACGGATTCGAGCTTCAGCTCGGCACCAATCACCTCGGCCACTTCGCCCTGACCGGCCTGCTGTTTCCCAAGCTCGCCGACGACGCGAAGATCACCACCATCGCGTCCGTCGCGCACCGTCAGCGCCCCAAACTCGACTTCGACAATCTCCAGCTCGAGCGGGGCTACAGCGCTCAGCGTGGGTACGCGAACTCCAAGCTCGCGAACATCTTGTTCGCGCTGGAATTGCAGCGCCGGATCGACAAGGCCGGATCGAAGGTGACCAGCAATGCTGCGCACCCCGGCATCTCCTCCACCGAGCTGTACTCGAGCCCGGACGGCTTGGGCAGCAACAAGATCCTGGCGGCACTGGCACCCATCGGACTGAAGTTCATCTCGCAATCCGCCCGTGCCGGAGCACTTCCCACGATCTATGCCGTCGACGTCGCAGGCGGCGGCACCTACAGCGGCCCCACGTCGCTGTTCGAGTCACGCGGCAAGCCGGGCCCGGCGTCGATGACTCGCATGGCACAGGATCCCGCACTCGCGGCGAAGCTGTGGGACGTCAGCGAGAAGTTGACCGGAGTCGGCTACCCGCTCTGATTCTCCGCCCCCTTAGCACCCTCGAGGTAGACGGCGATCGGATACCGTAGCGCTGCAACGGTATTCGATGTCCGACGGCCGAACACCACGTCGGCAACCAAGCCCTCGCAGAGCGAGACGAGTCCGTCGCCGTGAGCGGGTTCGTCGAACAGTTCGCGGGCCAGTTCGAGCGAAAAGAACGAGCGGGCCAGGACATCCCGAACATCCTGCGCAACAGCAGGATCGAGCATCAGGGCGTAACGAGCCCGCAGTTCGGTCATGCGATGGGTGAGCGCACGGTGGAGGTACTGCCCCACCACCGTGGCGACATCGGTCTCGTGGTCGGCAATGTCCACGAACGACGCGTGCGACAGCTCGACCAGCCTGGCGGCCACCGCAGCGAGCAGATCGGACTTGGTTCGGAAGTAGTACGACGTGGACCCGGCCGGGTACTCGAGCGTCGAGTCGATCGCGCGGTGGGTCAACGCGCGCAGACCATCGCGAGCAACGACGCCGAGCGCGGCGTCGGCGATGGCAGTTCGACGATCCATGGGCGTGAGCCTACACACGCACTCTACAAATGTAGAGCCTGTCGGAGTACGGTTCGGTTCATGAGGCCGACTGCACCGCGATGCACCTTCGACACCGACTTCATCCTGGACGATGCCCAGGCCGCAGCAGCTGACGCGCTGTCCACGCCCGGCAAGAAGGGCCTCTATCTGTGGGGGCCGGTCGGACGCGGTAAGACCTGGTTGCTCGACACCTATTTCGACAACGTCGACGTCACGGCCAAGAAGCGCGTCCATTTCCACAGCTTCTTCCGCGACCTGCACGCGGCGTACTTTCGCCGCAACTTCTCGATCGACGCGGCCATCGACGACATCCTGTCGACGGAATCCTCTCCTGCATCACTGCTGTGCTTCGACGAATTCCACGTCCACGACATCGGCGATGCCCGCCTCATCACCCGCATGCTCGACGCCCTCTTCGCTCGCGGAGTCGTCCTGGTCGTCACCTCGAACTACGCGCCCGACGAGTTGCTGCCGAATCCGCTGTTCCACCCGACGTTCCTGCCGACGATCGAGAAACTGAAGGAAGAACTCGACGTGGTCTGCGTCGACGGTCCCGTCGACTACCGTTCCGCCGGCGCCAGCGGATCGCGATTCGCGTCGGGGAGTTGGAGTCTCGAGCCGGTCTCGGGTGGTCATACGTTTGCCGAGTTGTGCTACGCCGCTCGTTCGACAGGTGACTACCTCCAGATGATCGAGACGGCAACGAGTTTGACGGTCACCGAGATTCCGGCTCTTGCGGGTGTCGACGAATTCGCCGCTCAGCGCTTCGCGAATCTCGTGGATGTCCTGTACGACCGGGACGTACGGACCGACTTCCACGCTCTCGTCCCGCTGCACGAATTTGCCGTCGGGTGTTCCGGTCTCGACACCGATCGGTTGGTCAGTCGACTCAGCGAATTGGGGTCTTCTTCACGCGAGCGCACGGCGGACAGCGTCGACGCCGCCGGTACGTAACAGCTCTTCGCCGCGAGCCAGGAGAACGACCTCGTTGCCGTCGAGCGCGAGCCCGCGGCATGCCAGTCCGGCTCCTTCCCACAGCAGAACCAGTTCGAGAATCAGCCGCGCGAGGGTGGCGTCGGGATTGCGGCGGATGCTCCAGGACCAAGTACTGACTCGGATTCCGGCGTCACGGGCGAGCGATTCACCCAGCCGCGCGCCCGTCATCAACGGGTAAGGGTCGTCGATCACCGGCACGAAGGCGGAGACGAGCAACCGGGCGGCGAGATCTCTGCGATCCTGCCGAAGCAGTGTCTGCACTTCGATCGCCGACGTGTTGTCTTTCTTGGACACACGGGCAGCTTAAGTGCCGTCGGCGTGAAACTCAGCGAAGGGCGTTCCACGCTCGGTACGGTCATCGAAGTCGCGCGACTATCGCGTTCGGTGTAGTTGCCGCATCCGCGCGATCGGACCGAAGAACTACTTCAGCACAACAAAACCAGGGATGTGCCGACCACCATGACGACGTTCGACGAGCAGCGAATCGCGCTCCTCCGATAGAGCGCGGCAGACCTACTCCGCACCGAGCGGTTTGATCATCACGACTTCGAACTCATGGGGAGCCAAAGGGTAGGGAACTCTTTCACCGGTAGCGCTGAATCCCCTGCGCCGATAGAAGGCCTGGGCGCGTCGATTGTGCTCGTGCACCTCGAGCGTCAGCTGGTCGTGCCCGCGTTCGCCGGCCCAACGCTCGATTTCGAGCAGCAAGGCTTCGGCGAGGCCTTCGCCGCGGAGGAGGGGCGTCACGTAGACGCCCAGCAGAAATGTCCTACCGTCTTCGACCCGCGCCCGCATGATTCCTACCCACCGACCCGCGTCGTCCACCGCGGCGAAGCCACACGAGAACGCAGAATTGGTTTCGGCGGCTCGCCGCACCCAGTCGTCATCCGATTGTCGCGACGCAGCATCGAGAGTCTCGACGAACGCCTTCGGCGAGTCTGCCAACATCTCGAGCCGAAGAGCGCGGAACAGCGGCCAGGACTCGGCCGTGACAGGAACGATGCGAAACGCCATGACGTCGATGCTAGGGAAAGAGTCGGGCCGACGAGGGCTCACAAATTAAGGGAGACACCCACTACTGACGGCGGTCGGGGGCGACAGCAGCAGCGGGTGTCTCATTGACCATTCGGGGCCCGTCACCGGGTGGATGGGTATCGGATGGGAAATTCTTTCGAAGTTTTTTCACCCGCCCGGGCATAGCCTGTGACCATGCCTTTCACAGCAGCGAACCACTACGAGTTCAGTGGCGACGACATCACCGGAACCGTGGACGCCCATCGATCCGCCGGCGTCTGGGCGGCGCAGCTCGTCCTCAGTGGTGAGACGCTGGAATCCACGGACGTCACCCGCTCCGATCTGGGATTCGAGGTGCGCACCCTCGTGAAGACTCTCTCGGACGGCAACCGGACCCACCTACTCATCGTTCTGCCGCGGATCAACATCGACGCGGAGGACGGCCAAGACGTCACGTTCACCTCCTATGCAGTGCTGTACACCGTGCACGGCGGGTCGTCCGAGCAGCACGGCGCGGCCGAGTCGTACGACGTGCGTTCGCTCGGCGGAACCGCGTCGCTCGTCCGGTGATCGACACGGAATAGCCCGAACGGCACGTCGGTTGTACGGCGTAGTCGATGCAAACGCATGAACTTTTGTTCGGGTAGGAGCGCACCATGCAGTTCGGAATTTTCTCCGTCGGAGACATCACCACCGACCCCACGACCGGTGTGACGCCCACCGAACACGAGCGCATCCGCGCGATGGTCACCATCGCCGAACATGCCGAAGAAGTGGGCCTCGACGTTTTTGCTACCGGCGAGCACCACAACCCGCCGTTCGTGCCGTCGTCGCCCACGACGATGCTCGGCTACATCGCGGCCCGGACCGAGAAGCTGATTCTGTCCACGTCGACCACGTTGATCACCACCAACGACCCGGTGAAGATCGCCGAGGACTACGCGATGCTCCAGCATCTGTCCGAGGGACGCGTCGACCTCATCATGGGTCGCGGCAACACCGGTCCGGTCTACCCGTGGTTCGGCCAGGACATCCGTCAGGGAATTCCGCTCGCGCTGGAGAACTACCAACTCCTCCGACGACTGTGGACCGGGACGTCGTGAGCTGGAAGGGCAACTTCCGCACCCCCTCGACGGGTTCACCTCGACGCCGCGCCCACTCGACCACATTGCGCCGTTCGTGTGGCACGGCTCGATCCGCAGCCCGGAGATCGCAGAGATCGCCGCGTATCACGGCGACGGTTTCTTCGCGAACAACATCTTCTGGCCCAAGGAGCACTACATCGCGCTGATCGACCTGTATCGCGAACGGTACGAGCACTACGGCCACGGCCGTGCCGACCAGGCCATCGTCGGCCTGGGTGGTCAGGTGTTCATGCGCAAGAACAGCCAGGACGCGGTCAAGGAGTTCCGGCCGTACTTCGACAACGCACCCGTCTACGGCCACGGCCCCACCATGGAGGACTTCACCGAGCAGACCCCACTGACCGTCGGATCTCCGCAGCAGGTGATCGAGAAGACGCTCGCATTCGCGGACTACTTCGGCGACTACCAGCGTCAACTGTTCCTGATGGACCACGCCGGTCTGCCGTTGAAGACCGTGCTCGAACAGCTCGACATCCTGGGCGAGGACGTGGTGCCGGTACTGCGCAGAGAATTCGCTGCCCGACGCCCCGAGGGTGTTCCGGAGAATCCCCCGACTCACGCGTCGATGCTGGCGGAGAAAGAAGCAGCTGTTGCCGTCTGACACCGAGTTGTCGATCCAGGCCTGGGAGGCGCTGTTTCGCTCCCAGGTCGCGCTGATGCGCCGGTTCACCGCAGACGACATCTGGGATCCGATCGGCATGCGTGAGTACGACGTGTTGTTCACCCTGAGTACCAGTCCGAACCGCCGACTCCGGTTGCACGAACTCAACGACGAGATCCTGCTCAGCCAACCGTCGCTCAGTCGGATGTGCGACCGCCTTGCAGCATTGGGTTACGTTGCCCGAGAACCTGATCCGTCGGACAAACGCGGGACGGTCATCTGCCTGACCGATACGGGAGCGGACGTGCAGACGAACATCGGACGGAAACACGCCGCCCGCATCAGGCGCTACGTCGGCGACGCTCTGAATGCCGACGAGCTGAAGACACTCCGAAGTCTGTGCACCAAGCTCAGACTCGCCCAGACCGACATCCGGGAGCACACATGATCCAGGTCCTCACCCCTCGTGAAGTTCCACTCGGCGGTCCCCGCGCCATGAAGGTTCGTCGCACCCTGCCCCACAAGGATCGATCCCTCATCGGCGCATGGTGTTTCGCCGATCACTACGGCCCGGAGCGCTCGCGCATGGATGTCGCACCGCACCCGCACACCGGACTGCAGACGGTCAGCTGGCTGTTCTCGGGCGAGATCGAGCACCGCGACAGTGTGGGTTCGCACGCCATGGTTCGGCCGGGCGAACTGAACCTGATGACGGCCGGGCATGGCATCAGTCACTCCGAGGTCTCCACCCCGCAGACCGACATCCTGCACGGCATGCAGTTGTGGGTCGCTCTTCCGGCCGTATCCCGTTTTGTGGCACCGACATTCGAGCACTACGTGCCGGAACCGGTCACTGCACCCGGACTCGCCGCCCGAGTGTTCCTCGGCACCGTGCTCGGCGAGACCTCACCGGTGTCGACGTACACCCCACTGCTCGGGGCAGAGATGGTGCTCGACGCCGGCGCGCGGGTCACTCTCGAAGTCGACCCGACGTTCGAGCACGGGATCATCGTCGACCGAGGATCGGTGACCCTGGCCGATGTCGATCTAGGCGCTGCCGAACTGGGTTATGTCGAACCCGGTGAACACGAACTGCACCTGCACAATTCGATGCAGGAGCCGGTTCGGTTCCTGCTACTGGGCGGTCCGCCGTTCGGCGAGCAGATCGTGATGTGGTGGAACTTCGTCGGCCGCAGCCACGAAGACGTCGTCGAGTATCGAGCGGCCTACGAGGCCGAGAACGGTCAGTTCGGCACCGTCGAGGGCTATCCCGGGCCGCGGCTCCATGCGCCCGAACTTCCGAACGCCCGCATGAAACCTCGCGGCTGACTGCCGAGCACAAACCGTCAGAACAGCGTCGCGATCTCCGGCTCCGACGACCGCGGAGCTGCGCTCTTGCGGCGCTGGGTCACAGCGGGCACGGCCTCGGCAGGCTCGTCCTCGGCAGGCTTGGTCACGGCAGGCTTGGTCACGGCCGGTGCGGTCACGGCCGGTGCGGTCACGGCCGGCTTGGACCCGGCGTTGGCTCCCGCTGCTGCGATTGCCCTGGCAGCTTCGCCTGCCAAGGCGTCGGCTGCTTCGTTGAAGTGATTGCCGACGTGTCCACGGACCCACCGGAACCGGACGGGTCCTTCACGATCGGTGATGGCCCGCTCGATGTTCTGCACGAGCTCGAGGTTGCGTACCGGAGTGCCGCTCGCCGTCTTCCAACCCTTGCGCTTCCAGCCGGCGAGCCACTCGGACGCACACTTGATTGCGTACTGAGAATCGGACTCGATCAACAGCGGTTCGGGCCCGGGGTGGGCCAGCACTGCCTCGAGCAGGGCACGGAGCTCGGCTACCTGGTTGGTGCCCGAGGGCTCACCACCGGAGTTGCTCGGCCCCGTGTGGTTGACCCACGCCCACCCGATTGCTCCGCCGGGGTTACGCAGACACGAGCCGTCCGTACTCACGATGATCACGGTCTCAGACCCTACGTCGGGCCACCGACAAACTCCGGGTGACTCGCTCACCGCCATCGAGTTACTTGGTGATCGTCTGCGCTGTGCTGAGAACCGATCTCGGCGAACCGGGTCACGACGTGCCGGTACCCGTGGCCCTTCGGCCGTCGACGGTGAGCAGCACGAACGCCACCGCTGCCAGCGCCGCGATCAGCGCCGAGAACACCAGCCCCGCAGTCACCAGGCCCCACTCCGTCGCCGCAGCCCCGGCACCGATCACCGGGACCGAAATCGCCACGTAGAGCACGACGAAGAAGGTGGAGGTCACTTCGGCGCGCCGGTGCGGCGGAAGCTGCGCACCGATCGCGGCCATCCCGTTGCTGAACGTCACGCCCTGCCCGATTCCGCAGAGCAGCGCCGCGCACACCAACACGACCAGAGACGTCAGTAGCAACGACGCGGCAAGCAGCGCCAGACCGAACACCAAGACCAGGCATCCCCAGCGCTGAGCCGAGGTGGGATCGGCTGCGCGCAGCGTGATCTGGGCGGTCGCGGACGCGGCGAAGACGGCGAACACCACCACACCTGTGATCGCGTGATTGTCGATCCCCAGCACACCGGCGATGAATCCCGGTGAGACGGCGGTGAACAACCCCAGTACCGCGAACCCTGCGAAACCGCCCACCGCAGCGCGCAAGAACGTGCCGCGCACCTCCACCGGAACGGACAGACGCTGCACGTGCGGACGCGCACCGGCGACGACTCGGACGGTTTCGGGCGCGAAGTACACAGCAACTGCCGCCACGAGAAGCAGCGCGATGTCGACGAAGAACGTCAGCCGCAAGGGCTGCGGCAGGTATTCCACCAACAGACCTGCCACCAGCGGCCCGAGACCCAGACCTCCGATATTGGCGGCCGTGGCGATCGCCGGAGCCCGATCACGCCACGATTCGGGAACCAGTTCGAGCAGGGTCACCGTGGCGGTACCCACGAAGATCCCGGCCGAGACACCGGACAACACGCGCCCGATCACCAGGGCCGTCAATGAGTCCGCGGTCACGAACACCACGGCACTGACGAGACCGAAAGCGATCGCCGCCAACAACATCGGACGTCGACCGAGCGAATCGGACCAGCGACCGAAGGCCAACAGTGCCCCGAGCACGCCCACTGCGTACGCGGCGAACACCAACGTGACGACGAATACCGAGAACCCGAATTCGAACTCGTACAACGCGTAGAGCGGCGTCGGCATCGTCGTGCCCATCATCGCGACGACGAACGCGAATGCGACCCCGACGAACGATGCTGCCCTCGATCGAGTCACGGTTGTCCTCCTTGTACGGGTACACGATATTTCCCGTCGACTCCGCCGAGGGTGTTGACTGGGCTCTGCCAGAGATACACCGTCGACGCTGGTCCTGACAGTCCGGGAGGTGACGAACCGCAATGTCCGACGCCACCGGGTCGAGCGGAACCGTACGCGTCGTCACGTCCGAGAAGCGGCTCGACGTGCGGATGTCGCTGTCGCCGTTGCGTCGGGGCCGCGGCGATCCCACCTACGAGTCGACGCCGGACGGCGGAATCTGGCGCACGTCGCGGATGAAGTCGGGTCCGGTGACCTACCGTCTGACCCAAGCGTCGCCGACCAGCGTCCAGGCCCGAGCATGGGGCCCCGGCGCACTCGAACTGCTGGACGCGGTGCCCGCGCTGCTCGGCCACGGCGACGATGCCAGCACATTCGCACCGGAGCACCCGATTCTGCGAGAGGCACACCGGCAGCTGCCGCATCTGCGTCTCGGCCGAACCGACCTGGTACTCGAGGCGTTGATCCCGGCGATCATCGAGCAACGCGTACACGGCATTTCGGCGTTCGGTTCGTGGCGTTATCTGGTGAGCAAGTTCGGCGAGAGCGCACCGGGGCCGACTCCCAAGCCCATGTTCGTCTTCCCCGCACCCGACGTGTGGCGTCGTATCCCCTCGTGGGAGTACCACCGCGCCAACGTCGACCCCGCCCGGTCGAAGACCATCGTCCGCGCCGCGCAGGCGGCCGGACGCCTGGAGGAGGCGTCGACGATGACACCCGAGGATGCGCAACGCAGGCTGCGGGCGATCCCGGGCGTCGGTATCTGGACCGCGGCAGAGACCGCGCAGCGTGCCCTGGGGGATCCCGACGCGTTATCGGTCGGCGACTATCACCTGGCTGCGGTGGTGGGTTGGTCGCTGTTGGGCAGGCCCATCAACGACGCCGAAATGGTCGAGTACCTGCGGCCCCTGGCTCCGCATCGGCATCGCGCGATTCGCTTGCTGTACCTGAGTGGGAAGGCCACCAAGCCGAAGTTCGGTCCGCGAACCGCTCTGGTGGATCACACGTGGCACTGAGCCCTCGGCTGCTCGTACAGTCGAGTTGTTCGCCAACGTAAGGAGTACTTCGTGGTTGCCATCGGCACGTCCGATCTCGACATCTTTCCGCTCGCCCTCGGCGGGAACACCTTCGGCTGGACCAGCGACGAGGCTGCGTCCTTCGAGATTCTCGACGCCTTCACCGCCGGTGGAGGCAACTTCGTCGACACCGCCGACTCGTACTCGGCCTTTGCCGACGGCAACTCCGGCGGCGAGTCGGAGACGATCATCGGCAACTGGATAACTGCCCGCGGCAACCGCGACGACGTCGTCATCGCCACCAAGGTCAGCCAACATCCCGAGTTCCGTGGGTTGGCCCCGGACAACATCCGAGCCGCGGCCGACGCGTCGCTGGCCCGGCTGCAGACCGACCGCATCGACGTCTACTACGCGCACTACGACGACGACAAGACCCCGCTGGTGGAGTCCCTCGCCGCGTTCGACGAGTTGGTCACGGCTGGCAAGGTTCGCTATGTCGCCATCTCGAACTACACCCCGGCGCGGGTGCGCGAGTGGCTCGAACTGGCGAAGGAGAACGGGTTCGCCGCTCCGATCGCGCTGCAACCGCACTACAACCTGGTCGCCCGCCGCGACTACGAGGGCGAACTGCAGAAGCTGGCCGTCGATCACGACCTCGGCGTGTTTCCCTACTTCTCCCTCGCTGCCGGATTCCTGACGGGCAAGTACCGCACCCGCGAGGACCTGGCCGGCCAACAGCGCGAGCGGCTGACCACGGGATACTTCTCCGATGCCGGGCTCGATGTGGTGCAGGGCCTGCGTGAGATCGCCGAATCGCGATCCGCGGAGATTTCGAGCGTTGCACTGGCCTGGCTGCTGGCTCGTCCGGGCATCACTGCGCCCATTGCCAGTGCGAGCAAGATTTCTCAGCTGCCCGCCCTGCTCGACGCACCGGCTTTGGCTCTGACCAGTCAGGAAGTCGAGAAACTGACGGTTCTGTCCGACGCCGTGGCATAGAACACGAAAGTTGTAGTCAGCAACCGGGAACAGAACGAGTTCCCCGGTTGCTGACCTTCGGGTGGCCCCAGCATCGAACACGTCGTCAACGAACACAGCCGTAGCCAGCACGCCGGTGACCGACACCTCGGCTCCGGTGACCGAGCCGACGTCGCGGGAGCGCCTGCGGGTGATTCTCGTACTCGGCGCGCTCATCGCCCTCGGTCCGCTGACCATCGACATGTACCTGCCGGCTCTACCGGCCATCGCCGACGACCTGAACACTCCGTCGTCCGCCGTGCAGCTCACGCTCGCCGGCACGTTGGTCGGGCTCGCCCTCGGACAACTCGTCATCGGGCCGCTGTCGGACATCGTCGGGCGACGGCTTCCCCTGATCGTCGGTACCGGCGTGCACATCCTCGCTTCCGTGGCCTGCATCGTGGCCCCGAACATCGCCGTGCTCGGTGGCTTACGCGTCGTGCAGGGTCTCGGAGCTGCGGCGGCAGCGGTGGTGGCGATGGCCATCGTGCGCGATCTGTTCACCGGCCGCGCTGCCGCCACCGTGCTGTCGCGTCTGATGCTCGTCATGGGCGTCGCGCCCGTGCTGGCTCCGTCGCTCGGCGGTGCCGTGCTGCTGGTCGGATCATGGCGTCTCGTCTTCGCAGCGCTGGCGATCCTGGGCGTCGGCCTTTTGACGTTGGCGATCGTGTCGCTGCGCGAGACCCTGCCACCCGAGCGTCGTCGAGCCAGTGGCGTCATGCCGGTGTTGCGCACCTACCGCTCGCTGTTGCGTGATGCCCAGTTCGTCGTACTCGTCCTGGTCGCCGCACTGGCGATGTCGTCGCTGTTCGCCTACGTGGCCGGGTCGTCGTTCGTGCTGCAGGAGGAGTTCGGCCTCGACGAGCAGCAGTTCGCGATCGTCTTCGCTGCAGGCGCGATTTCCCTGATCGGCGCGTCCCAGCTCAACGTCCTGCTGCTCGGACGCTTCGCACCGGTACAGATCGTCCTGTCGGCACTGTCGTTCGGCGTCGTCGCCGGCGGCGTCATGGTGGCATTGGCGGTGACCGGGACCGGCGGTATGGCGGGATTCGTCGTCCCGCTGTGGTTCGTGCTCGGGGCGTCGGATTCGTGATGCCCAACGCTCCCGCACTCGCCCTGTCTCGGCACGGTGAGGCCGCCGGTGGTGCTGCTGCACTCCTCGGAGCGGCGCAGTTCGGTCTCGGTGCCATCGTCGCGCCCATCGTCGGCGCACTCGGAAACGATGCGGTGGCCGTGTCCACGACGATGGTCGTGACGTCCGCTGCAGCACTGATCGCCCTGGGCGTCATCACCGCGCGGTCGTCTGCGCCGCAACCGGCCGAGGGAGTGGCACCCACCCACTAGGGTGACCGCCATGACCGAACGCGAGCGCGATGCGCGCGGTAAACCCCTCAATGCCAGGCCTCGCGACGGTCTCGGGCGGCCACTCGCCCGCGGTGGAAGCGGAACCCCACGCGTGCCCGACGACGTACGACTTCCGCCCGGCGCAGCTCTCGTCGAGGCACAGAAGTTTCTCGATGCGAACATGCCGTTCCACGCACACGAAGTACTCGAGGGCACGTGGAAGAGCTGCCCGACCGACGAGCGTCCGTTGTGGCAGGGTCTCGCCCAACTCGCCGTCGGGCTGACGCACCTTCTCCGCGGCAATCGCATCGGTGCCGCGTCGCTGCTTCGGCAAGGACACGATCGCTTGATCGGCTTCGAGGCCGACCCACCGCACAGTGTCGACGTCAGCGGCTTGTTGGCCTGGTCCGAAGGGCTGCTGGACGACCTGGAGACCGGAACCCTGCCGGTCTCCCCCGGTGTTCCGATGCTGCGCGCCACCGATCCCCGCCGGGGTGTGCCGGCACCCGATTCCGGCTCGAGCTAGCCTGAGAGAATTAGGTAAGGCTAGGACAATCTGCACCGGAAGTGGGGTTCGTCGGCGTGACCGTGTTCGCACCGCTGAGAGTCGCACGACAGGGACTCTCAGGGGAGACCATCAGCCCAGCTCAGCTCGGACGCACCCTGTGCACCGAGGTCGCCGAACAGGTTCCCTACTGGGTTGCCGTGTTGACCCCCGCCGAGCGGCCTCTGCTCGACGCCCGATCGGCATCGGGTCGTTCCGAGCAGGCTTCGGTGACGCTCGACCTTCCCCAGAGCCCTCACCACCCCCATGCCCTGCTGCTCGCGGCGCTCGGGTCGGCGGTGTGCACGTGGCAGCGGAACAACCGACGTGGCTCGTCGGCCGGCGTGCTGGTCGACCTGGATCTCGACGCCACGAGCGCAGTGCACCCGGTTCGCCTCCCCGCCGTCCACACCGACGCGCTCGCCGTGCCCACGCACGGCAAGAACCTCGTCGACGATGTCTCCAGGAAACTGGACTCGGTGCCGAACGGCGGCCGCGACTACGCGCTCACCCGCAACTATCCCGCGCTCGCATCACGCGCAGGGGCGCAGATCATCGTGCGTGACCACACATCGACGGAGCCGAAGGACGGATACGCGATCGATGTCAGGATTGCTGTCACGGACGCCGGCACCGCGGTGGCACGGGTCAGCTGGGCCGGCGAACTGCAGGAAGTCGACGAGCTGATCCGACTGTGGTCGGTAGCCGTCCATCACCTGACAACGACGGCAGCCGCGGCTACAGGCTCTTCAGCAGCCTGACGTCGTCCTCGATGCCTTCGGGCGGCGTCTCGAGAATCACCGGCGCGTCGGCGGCCAATGCGACGGCGGTCAGGATCTCGGCGTCGATGGTTCCGGTGCCGAGGTTAGCGTGTCGGTCTCTGGCCGAGTCGAACTCGTCGCGCGAGTTGTTCAGGTGCACCAGATCGATTCGTCCGGTGATGGCTTTGATGCGGTCGACGACGTCGACGAGATCCTCGCCCCCGGCCCACGCATGGCAGGTGTCGAGGCAGAAGCCGGCACCGAACTCGCCGATCGCATCCCAGAGCCGGGCGATGTCGTCGAAGTGACGCGCCATCGCCGAATCCCCACCCGCGGTGTTCTCGACGAAGATCGGCACCGCGAAGCCGCCCTGCTCGGCCTGACGCTCGAAGAGCTTGCGCCAGTTGTCGATTCCCTTGGCGGTATCCTCGCCCTCGCGGACGTGGCCGCCGTGGACGACCAGCCCGATGGCCCCGATCTCGGCTGCGGCAGCCGCCTGCTCGACGACGGCCTTCCTGGACGGGATGCGAATCCGATTGTTCAAGCTCGCGACGTTGAGCACGTACGACGAGTGCACCACCACATCGACCGAGCCGGCCAGCAGAGCCTCACCCTGCGGGTGTGGTTCGAGCTTGTTCCACTTCTGCGGATCGGTGAGAAACATCTGGACTAGATCGACGCCGAGCGCCTCGGCGGTACCGAGAGGGTCGGTGCTGTCGCGGACGTGTGCTCCGATGCGCATGACGTCCATCATAGGGGTCGTGTTCAGGGTCTCCCCTGATAGCAACCGGCGCAGAACACTGAAACACTGGAGCGTATGAGCGACATTGCCGCGCGCGCGGTCGACGTATCGAAGGTCTACGGCTCCGGGGACACCCAGGTGCACGCACTGTCCGGGGTGAGCGTCGAGTTCGCTCGCGGAGAATTCACCGCCATCATGGGCCCGTCGGGTTCGGGCAAGTCCACCCTCATGCATTGTCTGGCCGGATTGGACACCGCGTCGTCGGGCACGGTGACCATCGGAGACACCGAGCTGACGGCGCTCTCCGACAAGGAGATGACCGGATTACGCAGGGACCGAATCGGATTCGTGTTCCAGGCATTCAATCTGGTGCCCACGCTGACCGCGCTGGAGAACATCACCCTGCCACTCGACATCGCGGGCCGCGCCCCGGATCAGGGGTGGCTCGACACCGTCGTCGACCGACTCGGCCTCCGCGATCGCCTCGATCACCGCCCCAGCGAACTCTCGGGCGGGCAGCAACAACGAGTGGCGTGCGCCCGCGCGCTCGCCGGCCGACCCGACATCGTGTTCGGCGACGAGCCAACCGGCAACCTGGATTCTCGCTCCTCCGGCGAGGTGCTGTCGATTCTGCGCACTGCCGCAGACGAATTCGACCAGACCGTCGTCATCGTCACCCACGATCCACGCGCAGCCAGCTATGCCGACCGCGTCGTGTTCCTCGCCGACGGTGCCGTCATCGATCAGCTGAACTCGCCCACGGCCGACGCCGTACTCGAGCGGATGAAGAAGCTGGAAACGGTCCGATAATGGCGCATTCTGTCTCCAACAAGACTCAACGACACAAGCCGGCGGGCAATCCCATGCGCAAGGTGTCACTGAGAAACCTTGCTGCACACAAGGTTCGATTGGCACTGACGGTGCTGTCCGTCGTACTCGGCACGGCATTCGTCGCTGGTTCGTTCGTGTTCACCGACACCCTCCAGCGCACCTTCTCGTCACTGTTCGCCGATACCGCACAGGGCGCAGACGTACGGGTGAGTCCCGAGGACGCGCGCTCGAGCGGCGTGCCCAACGAGGACATCGCGGCAATCGCTGCCCTGCCGAACGTGCGCGCCGTATCGCCGTACGCCGGCGGACAGCTCGTACTGCTGGGCACCGACGGTGCCGCAGTGCAATCCGGCGGCGCACCGACCATCGGCGAGTCCTACCTTCCGGACGACCAACGACTCGGAGACCCGACCACCTTCGTCGAAGGCTCGGCTCCCACCACTCCCGGTCAGGTCGCGATCAATGCCGGCGGTGCCGAGCGCGCCGGGTTGAAGGTGGGCGACGCCACCCAGGTGCTCGTGCCGTCCAAGGGCATCACCGATATCACGATTTCCGGAATCTATTCCACTGCAACAGAATCCGGCGGGTACATCGGAATCCAGTTCGTGCAGAGCCAGGCGAACGAGTTGTTCACCGACGGGGCCCACGTGCAGTACATCGACGTCGCAGGTAACGATCTCACCGCACAGGGGCTCACGCAGAGCGATCTGCGGGACGAGATTTCCGCGGCGCTCCCCGGCTTGAAGGTGCAGACGGCCGCGGACGTACAGGAAGAGACCCAGGCCGAGGTGGAGTCGGCCCTGTCGTTCATCAATTACTTCCTGCTCGCCTTCGGCGGAATCGCACTGCTCGTCGGTACCTTCATCATCTACAACACGTTCTCGATGATCGTTGCCCAGCGAGTCCGTGAGCTGGCGCTGCTGCGGGCCATCGGGGCCAGCCGCGGCCAGGTCAGCCGCTCGGTGGTACTCGAAGCACTCGTCGTCGGCGTCATCGGCAGTGTCCTCGGCTTCGCGGGCGGAGTCGGGCTGGCCTACGGCCTGCGCGCTCTGCTCAACGCCTTCGATCTGGGATTGCCGTCGGGGCCACTGGCACTCGAACCCCGCACCGTCGCCGTCGCCTTCGCGGTGGGCATCATCGTCACCGTCCTGAGCGCATACGCACCGGCGCGTCGAGCAGCCAAGATTCCGCCGGTCGCCGCGATGCGCGAGGAGTTCGCCTCGGCCGGCGACACCCTGCGCACTCGGACGTTCGTCGGTGTCGGGCTGGGAATCGCCGGTGCGGCTGCACTGGTCATCGGCGCACAGTCGACCGGCGGAGCCGCGGCCGCGACGGTCGGGGCAGGTGCAGTCGCACTCATCGTCGCCACCGCACTGGCCGCACCGTCCCTGTCGCGGCCCATCGTCGGTGCACTCGGTGCCGTCATCACCCGTCCGTTCGGAGCGATAGGACGGCTGGCCAGAACCAACTCGGTGCGCAACCCGCGTCGCACCGCGGCCACCGCCTTCGCTCTGATGCTCGGCCTCATGCTCGTCACCGTGATCGGCGTGCTGGGATCCACTGCGAAAGCCAGCGTCGATTCGCTCGTCGACACCGGTGTGGAGGCCGACTACATCCTCTCGGGCCCCCAGTCGATCGGCGTTCCGACCGGTGCCACCACAGCAGCGCAACAAGTGAACGGCGTGGACCGAACCGCAGTTCTGCACCCGGTGTTCGTCACGATCGCCGGCGAGGAGGAGTACGGAGCCGCCATCGACGGTTCGCCGGAAGGCCTGCTCGATCTGTCGATGGTCCAGGGCACGGCAGACCTCGACAGCAACGGCTTCTCGGTATCGGAAACCGAGGCCGCCGGCCGCGGATGGACCGTGGGCACCCAGGTCACCTTCGACACCGTCGACGGGGCTTCGGTGCCGGTCACCGTCACCGGGGTGTTCACCGACAATCCGCTGATCGGAAACTGGATCGTCTCGGGCGACATCTATCAGAAAGTGACGCCGTCCATCACGCGGTCGGATCTTCTGGTGCTAGTGAAGGCCGTGCCGGGAACCGATCTCGGTACCCTTCGCACCGACCTCGAGGCCGCCACCAAGCCGTTCGTCGTCGTTCAGGTTCAGGACGTCGAAGAGTTCAAGGGCAGTCAGGGACAACAGATCGACACCCTGCTCGCCGTGTTGTACGGATTGTTGGCACTGGCCGTCGTCATCGCCGTGCTCGGCATCGTCAACACGCTGGCCCTGTCCGTCGTGGAGCGTCGGCGAGAAATCGGGATGCTGCGGGCCATCGGCATGCAGCGTCCACAGGTTCGTCGCATCATCTACCTCGAGTCGTTGCTCATCGCGCTGTTCGGCGCGATCGTGGGCGTCGTCCTCGGCATCGCCTTCGGCTGGGGATTCGTGCAGACCCTGCGCGACGAGGGCCTGGGGACCATGACCGTCCCCTGGGGACAGGTGGCGTCCATGTTGGTGGGATCTGCCGTCGTAGGAGTACTGGCCGCACTGTGGCCTGCTGTGCGGGCGGCTCGCACGAAGCCTCTGGAGGCGATCGCAGACCTCTAGTACTCCCGAACCCGACCGGGCATTTCGCAACGACACCTATTTGTTGTGAAATGTCCGGTTTTTGGCTTGCGCCGAAAGGTGATGCACGTCTACCTTTGAGACGGTAAAACAGTCTTCAAGTAGGTTTGCAGTCCGCAAACCAACTCTGTCATCACGGGTCGGGCTCGTGCAAGGAGAATCATGTCGGTTCAAGACATCGATGCACCCACCCGTCCCGCACTGGCCCCACTGTGCCGGCCCGAGAGCCGCGACACACTGATGGCGCGCTACCGGGAAGTCGCTCACGTTCTGCCGAACGCCGTTGCACTCTCCGTAGGCGGAACCTCGCTCACCTTCGACGAACTGCTGCACCGCGCATACTCGCAGGCTCGGAAGATCGCCACCCTCTTCCCCGGGGACTCTCGGCCGCTTGCCGTCGATACCGACGACACTCCGATCTCGATCGTGCTGATGCTGGCCGTCGTCGCCTCCGGTCACCCTCTCGTGCCGCTCGATCCCATGCTTCCCGCCGAGCGACGCGCCACGATCATCGACCGAGCCGGTGCGACGGCGATCGACGCCGCCACCGTTGCCGAGACCGTGGATTCCTGCGTGCCACTACCGACGCTGTCGGGCGATCACACCGCGGTGATCAACTACACCTCGGGATCGACAGGCACCGCCAAGGGCGTGATCCTCAGCCATCGCATGTGTCTGACCAAGGCATACGAGGTCGCCACCGCGTTGTCGATCGGCCCGCACGATCGCATCGGAAATTCGCTGCCGGTCAGTTTCGGTGCCGGGTTGAACACGCTCTTCGCCGGGCTGCTCAGCGGTGCCGCGGTCCACTGCCGAGACCCTCGGTCGGGTGCCCCGTCCGACACCGCCGAATGGATCGCCGAGCAGTCACTGACCACGCTGCACTGCTCCTCGTCACTGCTGCGCACGATCGCGGCAGCCGACCACGGGCACGCTGCCGTGCCCAGTCTGCGCGTGGTCACCACGTACGGGGAGTCCCTGCATTCCGACGACGTCGACAATTTCAGGCAAATGTTCGACGGGCATGCAACGGTCGTGAACTGGTACGCGACCACAGAGGCCGGGGCCGTCGCCTACAGCGAGTTCCCTCCGGAGCGGACGCTGCCGTCCGGCTTCCTGCCGGCCGGAAGGCCCATTCCCGGCAAGCTCGTCGAGGTCGTCACCACCGACGGCTCGGTGTGTATGCCCGACGCGATCGGCGAAGTCCGAGTGACGTCGACCTGCCTGGCCGACGGTTACCTCGGCGACGCAGGCCTGGATTCAGAACGATTCGCCGCTCTCGACGATGGCCTGTTCCGGTACCGAACCGGCGATCTGGGGCGTCTGGACGAACACGGGACGCTGCATCTGGCCGGACGCATCGACGACGCCGTCAAGGTTCGCGGCTACCTGGTCGAGCCGGCCGAGATCGAGGCAGCCCTGCGAGCCATGCCGGAGATCGACGAGGCCGCGGTGATCGGCAGACACTCGGGTACCGACACCGACCTGGTGGCCTACGTGTGCTCGGCGGGATCGGCCAAGCGTCCCTCCGTCGGCGAGATCAGAGCGTCGCTGCGCCGGACCCTGCCGGAATGGATGGTGCCCACGCACATCGTCGCGCTCGACGCGATGCCGCGCAACGAACGCGGCAAGCTCGATCGCATGGCATTGCCCGAGCCCGCGGATCGACGGGTCGAGCGAACAGCGGTCGGGCCGACCGAATACATCGTCGCCGAGGCTGCGCGGGCTGCCATCGGTCTGGACTCCATCGGCCGAGACGAGGACTTCCTGGCTCTCGGCGGTAATTCGCTGACGACAACGGCGATGCTCGCCCAACTGCGGGAGGGGTTGAAGGTCGATCTCACGGCGGAGGACGTGTTCGCGGCGACGACCGTTCGAACTCTCGCTACGACGGTCGATGCCCGCCTGCGAGACGCGGCCACCGTTCGTCGACGCACGTCCGGCGAACACGATGTGCTGGTGCCCCTGCGCACCGAGGGCAGCAAGGCACCGATCTTCCTGATCGGCGGAGCCGGCGTCGGCGCGATGGCATTCCTCAAGCTCGTCAAGCACATCGACGACGACCATCCGGTGTACGCATTGCAGGCGCACGGCCGGGGTAAGCGCGGACGACCGGACCGCACCATCCGACGAACCGCGAGGCGATACGTCGACGCGATACGCACCGTCCAGCCCGAGGGACCGTTCCATCTGGTCGGCCATTCGCTCGGCGGGTGGATCGCCATCGCGATGGCCGAGAGAATCCGCGACTGTGGTCTCGGATCTCCGCACCTGCTTCTGTTGGACACCCGGCTGTTTCGGCATCTGCTGGACAAGCTGCCCGGCGGTACCGAGGTTCCGGCTGCACCTCCGGCCCAGACGCGGGAAGAAGCGGGCTTCCACCTCGGCCGCCTCGGCACGGCCGCTCTGTGGATCCGCATGCAGTTCGCCGGGTTGTTGCGCTACCCGACGACCATGGAATGGTTGGTCTTCGCAAGCATCGGGTACGTGGCGTTGAACAAGCACGTGCCGACTCCGTGGTCGGGCTCGATGACCGTGGTTCGCACAGCGGAGAACGTGAAAGATGCCCGGTCGTGGCAGACAGTTGCTTCTGGTGAACTGACTTTCGTCGACATCAACGGCGATCACGGTGACATGCTGAGCGAACCGATGGCCGAGGAACTGGCCAAGATCATCGACGACACCGTCGGCAGCGGGCGCTGAAGCCCGGCAGCCCGTAGGACGGTCTGTCGCGACCGCGGCACAGCTTGTACGTTTGTGCCAGAAGGCGCGGCAGGTCCGAACTATTCGACAGGGAGGCCGACTATGAGTTCATCGTACGAATTGCAGTCCGTGGAACTACACAAGGACGTCCTGCGTTACGTCGACATCGGCGACGGTCCGCCCGTGATCCTCGTGCACGGTCTCCTCGGATCGCATCAATCGTGGGCACCCCAGCTCGAGCGCCTCTCGCACAAGTACCGGGTGATCGCGCCGGACCTGTTCGGGCACGGCGAGTCCGACAAGCCGACCGGTGACTACTCGCTGAGCTCACACTCGGCCACCATTCGCGATCTGATGGATCACCTGAAGATCGACTCCGCTCCGCTGGTCGGTCACTCCCTCGGCGGCGGCATCATCATGCAGCTGACGTATCTCTTCCCCGAGCGGGTCGATCGCCTCGCCCTGGTCAGCAGTGGCGGCCTCGGCCCCGAAGTGAGCCTCCTGCTCAAGGCCGCGACGCTGCCCGGTAGCGAGTTGGTACTTCCGCTGCTTGCGTCCGATTGGTTCCGCAAGAACGCCGAGGGCGCACTGTCGCAGCTGGGCAAGTGGGGCCTTCCGGTCAAGCCCGGTCCGAGCATGGCCGAGACCTGGCGATCGTTCCGGTCGGTCGCCGACCGCTCCACTCGTGAGGCCTTCCTGGCGTCGACGCGAGCAGTGGTCGGCCCACGCGGTCAGACCGTAAGCGCC
Organism: Rhodococcoides fascians A25f; assembly: GCF_000760935.2. NCBI lineage: Bacteria > Bacillati > Actinomycetota > Actinomycetes > Mycobacteriales > Nocardiaceae > Rhodococcoides > Rhodococcoides fascians. Next base: position 5,582,096 of record NZ_CP049744.1, read on the forward strand.
AAACAGCATTTCGAGAAGTTCGAGTCGATTCCGTCTCTGCTCGTCTGGGGCGGTAAAGACCGCATGATTCCCGCCAAACATGCGGACAACATCCGACGCGAGGTGCCCAACAGCCGCGTCGAGATCTTCCCCGATGCCGGCCACTTTCCCCAGCTCGACGAGCCCGATTTCTTCTTCCGACTTCTGGACGAGTTCCTGGACTCGAACGGGCAGGGGAAGGACGTCGCGGCAGGGACCGACGCGCGCGAAGACATCACTCCGGCAGTCATGCCGCTGCAACGCCCGTGAGTGTCATCCCGATGTTCCCGCTCGGGAGCGTGCTGCTTCCCGGCGAACGTCTACCGCTGCACATCTTCGAGCCTCGCTACCAGGCGCTGGTACAAGACTGCCTGAAGCAGGACGACCCGAGCTTCGGCGTCGTTCTCATCGCGCGCGGCCACGAGGCCGGGGGCGGCGACGTTCGACACGACGTGGCGACGGTCGCGCACATCATCGGGCACGAGGCCATCGGAGACGGCAGGTACCTACTCGAGTGTGTCGGCGGCGAACGGATCCGGATCGACGCCTGGCTGCCCGACGATCCCTACCCCTTGGCAGACGTTCGACCGTGGCACGACGAGGACGCCGAGTCGGTGATCGCCGATTCCGAATTCGACACCACCTGGGCGCGGGTCGAGGATCTGTACGAGCTCATCGGCCGACTCGAATCCACCGAAAGCATTGCCACTCCGGGCTTTCCGGACTTTCTGAGCCTGCCGATCTCGGCCGCCGAGAAAATCTGGTCGCTGGCTGCACTGATTCCGATGGGACAGTCCGATCGCCTCGACATTCTGTCGGCACCGGACGCCCGGGCCCGCAAGACGGCACTCGACGACGCCATCGAGAACGTCACGGCCGTCGTACAGTTCAGACTGCAACCCTGATACGTACGAAACACGTCAGGCCCGACACGATGTGTCGGGCCTGACGTACGTAGTAGCGGGGACAGGATTTGAACCTGCGACCTCTGGGTTATGAGCCCAGCGAGCTACCGAGCTGCTCCACCCCGCGCTGTGTGTCCCCAACGGTACATGCCATCTCGGCAGTCTCCCAATCGCCTGGTCAACGCTCTACGGTTCTCGGTATGCCCACCGAGTCCTCCCCAGTCCTGTCGTATCCGTTCGATGCCGTCGCACAAATCACGCTGAGCAACCCACCGGTCAACGCACTGACCCGTCCGGCGACGCGGCGGCTGCATGCCGTTCTGCGAGAACTGGCTCGGGACGCCACAATTCGAGCGGTGGTCCTCACCGGCGAGCGGGTGTTCAGCGCCGGCTCGGACATCTCCGAAATGCCGGATATGCAGAACGACGGCGACGTGCTGGCACGCAAGAGCACCCTCGAGAACGCCACGCTCGATCTGCTGGCCGCACTGCCGCTTCCGACGGTCGCGGCGATCGACGGATTCGCATTGGGCGGCGGACTCGAGATGGCACTGTGCTGCGATCTCGTCGTCGCCGACGCAGGAGCTCGACTCGGACTGCCGGAGATCGACCTCGGCGTCATCCCCAGCAGCGGCGGATCGATGCGCGCCTTGCGCCGTGTGGGTCAGGCCCATGCGGCCGAACTCGTCCTGCTCGGCGAGCCGATCACCGCCGAGACCGCGCTCGAGTGGGGTCTGATCAATCGGGTGGCACCGCATGGTGCATCGCTGTCGGTGGCCTTGGACCTGGCGCAGACGCTCGCTCGGAAGTCCCGTTCTGCGGTGCACGCGAACAAGCGAGCACTCGAGCTCGTCTTCGGGCCATCCCCGTACGAACCGGCACAACGGGCATTGCCGGTATTCGAGGAAGCGTTCGGGTCGACGGACGGACGGGAAGGCGTTCGCGCCTTTCTCGCCAAGGAATCACCGAGATTTCGATAGGCGGCTCTGCGCGAGAATTGTTGCGCCGGTGACGATCTCCCAGCCGATTATGGTGTAAACCGAGATCCGCTCGAACGTTCCGCCGCCGAGGATCCCCGTGTCGGCGAGAAACAGGGCCAGACCGGCCAGGCCGACGACCCCCGCAGTGGCGCTACCGAGCGTGTACCAACGCGGCGCTCCGACGCGGCCGCCGTACCGGCCTGCAGCCAGGAGCACCAGGTTTCCGCCGATGATGGCCATACCCGCGCCCGCCGCGTGCGGTGCCGACGCTCCGTCGACCGAGGCATGCGCGAGCCCGACCACGATGCTGCCGACGCCGTGCACAACCGAGGTACCCAGCACCATCCACCGCGCTCGGCCCTCGAACAGCACCGACAATCCGAGGCCGGCAAGAACGAACAGCGTGCCGTCGACCACAAAACCGGTGTTCATCACCGGGTGCCACGGTGAGATGTCCGGAATCCCGAGGTCACTGATGTTGTTGCGCGCGTAGCTGTACGGCCGATCGGTCCAGCCCAGCGCCGCAACCGCTTCGGCGGCCAGATAGGTCACCCCGCCGACGAGAAAGGCTCCAGCGGCCAGGACCGTAGTTCTCTTCACAACTGCAGTATTCACTGCCTGCTTGCCCCGGATGCACCCGGCGTGTACCGATTGGTACAGTACCGGCTCATGAGCGATCGCCACGACGTGGTGCCGATACTCGCAGGGGTGTTCCGCGACCACGGGTTCGACGGTTCGTCTCTCGCGGTCATCAGCAGGCAGACCGGCCTGGGGAAAGGCAGTCTCTACCACTACTTTCCGCGCGGCAAGCAGGAGATGGCCGAGGCCGTCCTCGACGACGTGGAGCAGTGGTTTCACCACAACGTGTTCGAGCCGCTGCGGCACGGCACCGATGCCGCGTCGACCACGCACGACATGTTCGAGCAAACCGCCCGCTACTTCCGCTCCAATCGCCTGGTGTGCCTGTTCGGGGCGTTCACACTCGGCCTGGAGCGCGCGGCCTTCTCCGGACGCGTCGCAGCACATTTCGCGCACTGGATCGAGGCACTCACCCCGGTACTGAATCGGCTCGGACACGGCGACTCGGCGGCCGAACTGGCCGAGGAGATCGTCGCCGGCATCCAAGGCGCGTTGGTGCTCTCGCGCGCATCGGACGACGAGACGAGATTCGATCGACTGTTGTCGAGGCTGGAAGCATCGGCCGCACGCCTGCCCGCAGGAGTACACGCATGACTCCCGATGCCACGACACCCGAGCCCGCTGTACCCGAAGCCTTGACGCCCGAGCCCGCACCCGAGCTGAGGACCTTCGGGATACGAGAACTGCTGCGGCTGATCGTCATCGGTTCGGTGTTGACGTACTTCCAGGTCGTTGCGATCGGACGCTGGGTTCGTGCGCCCCGACGCGGATGGCCGATACATGCCTCGGAGGCCGTCGTCGACGCGTTCTTCGCTCTCGGACCCACATTCGTCAAAGTCGGGCAGCTCATGGGCTCGTCGCCGGGACTGTTCCCGAAGGTCCTCGCCGATACGTGCCTGCGGTGCCTCGACGAGGTTCCACCGTTCCCCGGCTCGCAAGCACGCGCGGTGATCGAGGCCGACCTGGGCCGCGGAATCGACGATCTGTTCTCCTCGTTCGACGACGTGCCGCTCTCGTCAGCGTCGGTTGCTCAGGTACACCTGTGCGTGCGCCGCGACAACGGACGCGAAGTGGTCATGAAGGTGCAGCGGCGGGGCATCTACCACCGCATGAAGATCGATCTACGGATCGCGTACCTCATTGCCCGCGGGCTGGAGAAGTTCATTCCGTTCTTCGCCACCGCCAATGCGTCGGCCATCATCGTGGACCTGCATGCCGCCACCTTCGCGGAACTGGACAGCGCCGTGGAGGCCAAGCGGCAGGACAGCTTTCGCGCGGCCATCGGTGCGTTCGGAGACAACGAGCACGTCACCGCGCCCGAGGTGTTCCTCGACTACTGCGGCGGCCGCGTCATCTGCATGGAACGCATGCACGGCTCCCCACTCGACCGCTACGAGCCCGGCGAGCAGTCCGAGCTCATCGTCCGCCGAGCGGCCAAGGTCTGGATGGAAGCGCTTGTGCTGCACGGTCTCTTCCACGGCGACGTGCATGCGGGCAACGTGTGGGTGCTCGACGACGGCAGGGTGGCGTTCCTCGACTTCGGAGTCATGGGCGAGGTGGACGAGCAATGGCGCGCGCTGCTACTCGACCTGTTCCATGCCACCGTGATCGACGGCGACTTCACCCGGCTCGCAGGTACTGTCAAGCGCCTGGGAATCGTTGCACCACAGATGGGTTCGGACGCCGAGGTCGGGGCGATACTGCAGTCGGTGTTCGCCCCGATGCTCTCGACGACGCTCGCGCACTTCAGTCTGGCGGACTTCATCCGGGCCCTGGTGAACATGGGCAAGCAGTACAAGACGTCGAGCCCCGAGGAGTTGATCCTGGTGGCCAAGCAACTCGGCTACTTCGAGAGATACGCCATCGAACTCGCACCCAACTGGGCTCTGGGCACGGATCCGTTCGTCTTCAAGAATGTCTTCCCCGCCGAGATAGCCGCCTTGGCCGAGGCGAGGGGTGTCGAGCTGCCGGAGTGAACCGGCAGTCCGCACACCCGATCACAGACTGAAGTCGAGCACCACTTTACCTGCGGCAGTCCGGTTTTCCAGTGACGCGATGGCCGCAGCGGCATCGGCAGCCGGGAACACCGAGGGCTCGGGAGCCACGAGGGAACCGTCGGCGAGCAGCGGTTCGATCTCGGCCCACTGGGTGGCGAGGTAGCCCGGCCGCGTCATCCACCACGCGCCCCAACCGACGCCGACGACATCGACGTTGTTGAGCAGTAGCCGATTCACCTTCACCGTCGGAATCTCACCACCGGTGAAGCCCAGCACCAGAATTCGACCCGACGGTGCGAGCGAGCGGATGCTGTCGGTGAACCGATCGCCGCCCACCGGATCCACGACCACATCGACCCCGCGTCCGCCGGTCAGCTCCTTGACCGCGTCCTTCCACCCGTCGACGAGAACGACGTCGGTGGCTCCGGCGGAGCGGGCGATGTCGGCCTTCGCCTCCGAGCTCACGACGGCGATCACCCGGGACGCACCGAGTACCGGAGCCATCCGCAGCGCCGAGGTTCCGATTCCGCCTGCGGCACCGTGCACCAGCACCGTCTCGCCCGCCGCCAGCCGGCCGCGTTCACGCAGCGCGAAGTGCACCGTCAAGTCGTTGAACAACAGACCGGCCCCTGCAGTGAGCGATACCGACTCCGGCAGCGCGAACACCGTATCGGGTGAGACCACGGCGACCTCTGCCATGCCGTCGCTCAAGCCCGTCAGCGCCGCGACGCGATCGCCTGCCGAAAAGCCGGACTCCGCCGGAGCCGACCGGACGACACCGGCGATCTCGCTTCCGGGAACGAACGGCAATTCCGGCTTGTACTGGTACAGCCCACGGGTGAGCAGCGCATCGGGAAAGGCGACGCCCGCGGCATGGACCTCGATGACCACCGACCCGTCGCGCGGGGCAGGTTCGTCGATGTCCACCACGCTCACCGAGTCGGGTCCGTCGAGGCTGGAGATCTGTACCGCGCGCATGAATGGTCCTCTCGGTCGGGATCGTTCCCTGCACGCCACCGTACAAAACTGCCGAACTCACCGCAGCTACCGGCATGCGGTACCGGTGATGTGCTCCAATCGAAGGGTGAACACCACTCCCCTCACCGTCGTCCAGCCCGACGGCACCGCCCGTGGCGGCGTCATCGTCATCCAGGAAGCCTTCGGCGTCACCGACCACATCGTCGACGTCTGCAATCGGGTTGCGGCCGCAGGGTGGGTCGCGGTCGCTCCGCATCTGTTCCACCGGCAGGACGGCGTCACTGTGCTCGACTACTCGGACATGGACTCGGCCATGGCGGCCATCGGGAAATTGAAGGCGGATGAGGTGGACTCCGACGTGGACGCGGCGGCGAGTGCGCTCGCCGAACTCGGATTCGAGCCCTCGTCCATCGCGATCGTCGGCTTCTGCATGGGCGGCACTGTCGCGTTCCATACCGCTGTTCGGCGGCAACTCGGTGCGGCATCGACATTCTACGGAGGTGGAATCACGAAGGGCCGCTTCGGTTATCCTGCGATGGACTCGGTAGGCGACGCTCTCCAGACACCCTGGCACGGCTTCTTCGGAGACCTGGACGAGGGCATACCGTTCCAAGACGTCGAGACGTTGCGCGAGATCACCGCGACGGCCCCGGTCGACACCGAGATCACCCGCTACGCCCACGGCAAGCACGGGTTTCACTGCGACGACCGCCCTGCCGTGTTCGACGCCGATGCCGCGGCCGATGCCTGGGGCAAGACTCTCGAGTGGTTCGACGCCCATGTCGCACGCTGAACAACCGCGCTCCGACGCCGAACTTCTCGAAGAGACGGAACGCATCGTCGCCTTCTGGACCGAGCTGTCGTTGCCCGGCCTGTTCGACGTCCACACACACTTCATGCCGAAGAACGTGATGGACAAGGTGTGGAGCTACTTCGACAGTGCCGGGCCGTTGACCGGCAGCGTGTGGCCCATTTCGTATCGCTTTGCCGAAGACCGACGGCTGCAGGTCATTCGCGGGTTCGGGGTGCGCAAGTTCACCTCGATGATCTACCCGCACAAGCCGTCGATGGCGGCGTGGCTCAACTCGTGGGGTGCCGATTTCGCGGCCCGGACTCCCGACTGCCTGCAGACCGCTACCTTCTACCCCGAGGACGGTGCCGCCGAGTACGTCGAGCAGGCATTGACGAACGGTGCCCGAATCTTCAAGTCGCACATCCAAGTCGGCAACTACTCACCGAACGATCCCCTGCTCGACGGCGTCTGGGGCGCACTCTCGGACGCGCAGGTACCCGTGGTGATCCACTGCGGCTCCGGTCCGGCACCCGGCACCCACACCGGACCGGAGCCGATTGCCGCACTGCTGCAACGGTTCCCCGAGCTCCCGTTGATCATCGCGCACATGGGCATGCCCGAGTACGTCGACTTCCTCGACCTGGCCGATCGCTACGAGAACGTTCGACTGGACACCACGATGGCGTTCACCGACTTCTCGGAGGCGGGCGCACCCTTTCCGAGACACGAGCTGCCACGACTGCTCGATCTGCAGAATCGCATTCTGTTCGGCAGCGACTTTCCCAACATCCCGTATCCGTACCTGGACGCTCTGCACGCAGTACGCCGACTCGACCTGGGAGACGACTGGGTTCGCGCAGTGTGCTGGGAAAACGGGGCTGCACTGTTCGGCTGAGCAACTGTTCGGCTGAGCACCCAGGCAGAGCAGTTCTCTAGACCCAGAACTCGGCGATACGCTCGGCGATGGCATTGCCCTGCGCTCGTCCGGCCACGGCCGCAGCTGATCGGACGGCGACGTCGGTGGCGTCGGGTCCGATTGCCGCCGACGAATCGGCGTCGGGTGCAACCACTTCCACCTTCGAGCCACCCTTCACCAACCGCTCTCGTTCGATGTCGAAGGGATCGTGCTCCAGGTCGAGTGCGCCCACCCTGAACACCAGCACCTTCTCGAAACCGACTGCCAGATCGGCGTTTTCGCTCGCACGGATACCTCCGTCGACGTAACGATGATCGCCGATCGTCACCGGGGGCCACATTCCCGGGATGGCGCAGCTCGCGGCCACCGCGTCGACCAGCTGAACGCCCGAGCCACGATCGAGTACCCGATGCCGGCCGGTCAGCGCGTCGACGGTGACGATCCGCAGGTCGCGGATCGGCCATGAGTGCGACGGCAGCCGTCGCTCGATGATGGCCCTGCGCTCACGCTCGGTGATCGTCGAGGCCGCCAGCGCCTCGCTGCCGATGCGACGGCGAGTGTCGATGGCACTTCCGTCCGAATTCTGAGCCGCCCGAGCCAGCATGGAGACCAGCTCGTCGATGGTTGCCTCGGCGTGCGGCTCGTCGTCCTGTTTCGATTCGTCTGCCTGACGCTCGAACAACTCGGCCAACGTGGCACCGCTCGAGATCTGCGCTGCCACCGAGGAGCCGGCCGATGTTCCCAGCAGCATCTCGGCATCGGTGACGTCGGCTCCGGATTCCGCCAATCCCAGTAGGACACCCGTCTGCCACGCAATACCTGCGACTCCGCCGCCGCCCAATACGAGTGCTCGCCTGGTCATGGCCTTACTCCCTTCATCGAAAAGATCCGTCAGGAACTTACAGCGCTGGTCTGTACTCGCGGACGCAGCCAGGCGATGAGGTCGTCGAGGACGCGCTCCTTCTCCGGTTCGTTGAACACTTCGTGGAACAGCCCGTCGTACTTCTTCAGGGTCAGGTCGTCGGATCCGGCCAGCTCGGCGATGAGTTCGCTGCCGGAGACATCGGCCAATCCGTCCGCGGTTCCGTGCTGAAGCAACACCGGGATCGTCAGCGACGGCAGGCGCGCCGGGAAACTGTCACCGGCACCGAGCATCGCTGCGGCCAGGCCTGCCGAAACGCTGCCGTGGTACCCCAACGGATCGGCAACGTAGGCGTCGACGACGTTCTTGTCCCGCGAGACCAGGTTGGGGTCGAGCTTCAGTACGGGAGCTGCCGGTACCAGGCGCCCGAGGATCTTGCCCACCGCCACCAGGGCTTTCGGTTGCCCGACGCTGGGAACCACTGCTGGGCCGGACAGCATCAGCCCATCGAGGTCGGCCTGATGGTCGAGGGCGTAGGACAGTGCGATCGCGCCGCCCATGCTGTGGCCGAGCAGGAAAGTGCGCTTGTTCGGATACTCGTCGGCTGCGATTCCGAACAGCGTGTGCAGGTCGTCGGTGAAGTCGGACCACTTCGCCAATGCCACCCGCTTGCCACCGGAGCGCCCGTGCCCGCGGTGATCGGGCGCGTAGACGACAAGGCCGAGAGTGCCGAGCCGTTCGATGACGTGCCGGTACCGACCCGCGTGCTCGGCCAGGCCGTGGGCCAGCACGACAACCCCGGTCGGTGTGTTCTCGGCTGCAGTCTCGGGGGTCCACACGTCGTAGACGATTCGGGTTCCGTGGACTCCGGCGAACGACGAATCGACATGCTTCATGCGGTCACCGTACAAGGGTGGCGGGTCGGGCGACGGCCCATCGGCGAACCCGCAAAGATTCGCTCGAGTAACTATCCTGGCCGAGCGGGCGATGTCATTGTGAGACGCCACTACCGCCGAACCGCGGCCCGAGGTTCGGCCACAAACCAGGAGTTACGAATCCAGAATGCGTGATCAGTCCGCCACCAGCACGTCGCCTCGGTGGCGCGACCCCAAGCGCTACCTGTGGCCGCTGGGATTGACGATTCCGCTGAGTCCGTTCCTGGCCTGGGGTCTGGTGACCCTCCTCGGTCCCGGCGCTTTCTGGACCCTCGGCCTGATGATCATGGGCATCGCGCTGCCCCTGGTGGACAAGTTCGCCGGCGTCGACCGCAGCAATCCCCCCGACGAGGCGATCGCCGCGCTGGAGAAGGACCCCTACTACCGGTGGTGCGTCTACCTGTTCCTGCCGCTGCAGTACGCGGGACTCGTTGCCGCCTGCTACCTGTGGGCGCACGGACCGCTGGGGGTTCCCGAGCGAATCGGCCTGGCCATCACCGTCGGCATAGTCGGCGGAGTCGGCATCAATGCCGCCCACGAACTGGGCCACAAGCGTGCCCGCCTCGAACGATGGCTCTCGAAGGTGACGTTGGCACAGACTCTGTACGGCCACTTCTACGTCGAACACAATCACGGCCACCACCTCCGCGTTGCCACCCCGGAGGATCCGGCATCGGCGAAATTCGGCGAGTCGTTCTGGAAGTTTCTGCCGCGCACCGTCGTGCACGGCCTGCGATCGGCCTGGGAGCTGGAATCCCGACGCCTCGCCCGGCAAGGCCTGTCGCGGTGGTCGTACCGAAACAATCTGTTCAACGCCGCGGCCATGAGCGTCGCGCTGTTCGGCGTACTGATCGCCGTCTTCGGCACCGTGATCGTGCCGTATCTGGTGTTGCAGGCCGCGATCGCCATCGTTCTGTACGAGGCGGCCAACTACCTCGAGCACTACGGGCTGTTGCGTCGGAAGCGGCCGAGCGGGCGATACGGCAAACCGACTCATCGGGACAGCTGGAACAGCGATCACCTGTGGAGCAACCTGTTCCTCTACCACCTACAACGCCACAGCGATCATCACGCCAATCCGGTGCGCCGCTATCAGGCCCTGCGCACCGTCGACGAGTCCCCGCAGCTACCGGCCGGATACGCCGTGATGATCTTCTGCTCGCTGGTTCCGCCGCTGTGGCGCAGAGTGATGGACCAGCGACTGATCGACTTCTACGACGGTGACGCAGACCTCGTCAACGTCGATCGCTCCGACCCGAGGGCAGTACGGAAGCTCGAGCAGCTGTGCGTCGAGCGAGCCGAGGCGCACCGATAGTTCACACCGCCGCGGGTTCGTCGGTCTGCGCGCGCAGATAGCGACCGAAGTGCGGCACCGTGAATGCGATGGTGCCGCGCTCGGCCGAGTAGATCAGGCCCTTCTTGATCAGGCCGTCGCGGGCCGGGGACAGTGACGCCGGCTTGCGCTTCAGTTCGGTCGCCACGGCCGAGGTCGGCACCGAGCCGTCGTCCACCGACAGTTCGGCCATCGCGCGCATGTATTCACGCTCGGCGGGTGTGGCGCGTTCGTAGCGAGAACCGAAGAATCCGACGGCCAGTTCCTCTTCCGCCGCCGGGGCGGCGACGCGCACGTCCTCGACGGTGATCGGGGTGTCGGCGGCGAGATCCCACGTCGCCTTGCCGTAGGCCTGCACGAAGTACGGATAACCGTCGGCGGCCGCGTACAGCGCGTCGAGGGCATCCGGGGTGAATTCGACGTCCTCGCGGTCGGCCGGGGCGATCAACGCAAGGTCGGCCGCGGCCCGCTCCAGCCGACCGATCCGGTGGTAGCTGAACAGCCGCTCGGAGTAACTCTTGGATGCCGACAGCACCGCAGGTAGGTGCGGCAAGCCGGCACCGACGATGATCAGCGGGGCGGTGTCCTGGCTGAGCTCGTGACAGGCCGCGCACAGTGCGGAGATGTCTGCGGGCCCTAGGTCCTGCATCTCGTCGATGAAGATGGCGATACCCACGCCCACGTCGCCGGCCAGCGCGGAGGCGTCGAGCAACAGCTCGACGAGGTCGATCTCGATGTCGCCGGAGTCGGCTCGGCCGGTCTTGGCCGGGACGTCGATGCCTGGTTGCCACCGCTCCCGCATGCCCTTGTCGGCGGTGGAGCGCAGCGCGAAGGCCTTGAGCACCCCGAGGAATTCGTCGACGCGTTCGGGATCGCGATGCGAGGCCGCGATCCCGCGGACGGCCATGTGCAGCGCCGAGGACAGTGGTCGACGCAGTTCCTGGTCCGGGCGGGCCTCGATCTTCCCGGTTCCCCATCCGCGGGCGATGGCTGCGGAACGGAGCTGATTGAGCAGCACCGTTTTCCCGACGCCCCGCAGACCGGTGAGTACGACACTGCGCTCCGGTCGGCCGCGGGTGATGCGTTCGAGCACGACGTCGAAGGCGTCGAGCTGCTTCTTTCGGCCTGCGAGCTCGGGTGGGCGCTGGCCGGCGCCGGGAGCGTAAGGGTTACGCACGGGGTCCATGGGGCCAAAGTTACAACGGATCGTGCGATATATGCGGACATCTAGCTCGTGTCCTAGAGATCTGTATTCACTCGATACTTGCGCGCGGCTGCGACGAAGGACTACTTTCTGGGGTGTGAAGCGCATTCTCGTAGTACGCCGCCGTAGCGGGGTCTGATTCGGACCGACCCCTCGCTGCGGGTCGTCGTGCTCTCTCGGTCCTCCCTTCACATTCGGAAGACCATCCTCATGAATGCACTTGCTTCCTCTTTCGCCACAGATCCGTTCCATTCCCGTTTCGGCTGCGCCCTGCCGCGCACGATGCGCGACGAGATCACCTGGCAACACATGTCGTGGGCGAATTTCACCGAACGCTTCTCACCCACCACCGGACCGCTCCGACTGGGGTCGTGGACTGCCGGCAGGGCAACCGGCGGGAGGACTGCTTACGACGCGACCTTCGGAATCAGCGACACCATCATCACCTGTGCCGCAACGACATACGGGCCGATCGAGGCACTGTCGTCGATGTTGCACGATGCCGGCTTCCGCATCGAGATCCTGTCGTTCCACCAGCAGATCGTCGGCGACGAGACCGCAACCTTCGTCTCGATCGAGTGCGACGGCCGCCGAGAATGGTCGATGGCAATCGAGGCCGACACCACCCTGTCGTCCATCAAGGCAGTCGTCGCCGGGGCCAACCTTCTGCATCGGTAGCGCTTTCTTCGCCTGTCTAGCGCTTGCGCAAGACAGGCGAAGATCTCGCTAGGGAAACCGACACTCAGGTCGGAGGTTGACCGTCGATCTCCGGCATGTATCGGCGCATGAACCGATCGAACTGGGGAACGGTGAACTTCGCGTAACCGTAATTCGGGGTGTATAGCAAACCCTTGTTGATCAATCGCGAGCGCAGCGGCGATACCTGTTCCGATTGATTTTGCAGGAGGAGCGCCACGTCGACGGCCTTCTGTTCCTTCGGTCCAAGCTCGGCCATAGCCCGCATGTAGCGGAGCTCTTCCTTCGTGCAGCGCTGAACACGTGTCCGGAAGAAGCTGTCGTCGAGTTCATCGTCGACGAGATCGGCAGCAGCGACTGCGTCAGCTTCCGTGATCCTCGGACCCTCGGCCAAGTTCCACACTGCTCTCCCGAATTCCTGGATGAAGTAGGGATACCCCTCGGTATAGTGCAGGATCTTGTCTATGGCTCCGACGTCGTATTCGACGCCTTCGAGCTTCGCTGGTTCGGTCAGGGCCGCGATCGCTTCCGGCCCGGGTAACTCACCGATAGACGGGAATCGGAACAGTCGCTCAGCGTAGGACTTGGCATCACCTGCCAAACCCGGAAGCTGCGGCAGACCAGCACCCGCGAACGTGATCGGAAGCTCCCGCTGGACAGTTCTGTGGACGGCACCGATCAACGCTTCCAGCTCACCCTTCGACAGAAATTGAATCTCGTCGAAAAGGAATACCACCCCGATGTCGCTTTCCCGAGCGGCCAACCCGACTGCCTCGAAGACATCAGCCAGGTCGTCATTCAGGTTTCCCGTGTCGGCCTGTCCAGCAGCTGGATCGACGTCCAAACCGATATTCAGTGATCCATCCGGTTGGATCGACAACGAGAACGACTTGAGCACCGCGGCTGATCTGTGTATGCGGTCGTTCCACTTCGCCTTCGGTGACGTCTGCAACAAAGCGCGCCTGGCCAGGCTGGCAATCTGCGGACCGAATGCGGTGCTCTTCGATACCTCGGCTTCGACTGCGACCCAGCCCTCATCCTCAGCTATCTCGCGGTACCGACCGAGTAAAACAGTCTTGCCGACGCCGCGCAGGCCGGTCACGATCAGCGACTGCTCGGAATAGCCCCTCCGCAACCGATAGAGCAGGGTGCGAAAGTCATCGAGTTCCACCTCGCGACCCGCCAAGTAACGCGGCGGCGCGCCAGCGTTGGGCGTATACGGGTTCCGCCGACGGTCCACTGCTCATCCCCCGAATAGACAACCTGACCGTACTTTAACAAGTGTCGTTAAACCTTGCATAGCTCGTAAAACTGTCCCCGACGATCGAGAAGTCGGGTGACCCGTTCGATCACATCGATCGATATACGCGCGCCGCAGGCACCCACCTTCGATGAATGGCAGTCCCCGGCCCGCGTGGACTAGGGCATCTCGATGGTCTCGGCTCGGTGGACTTCGGCCAACGCTCGGCGCAGGTAGGTCTCGGCCCTGGCGCGGCGCACCGCGAGTAGGTCCGCGACCACCAACAACGCGTGCGCCGGACGGGGCCTGGAGCGGGATTGCTCTTCTGTGTCTGCGACACCCAGGGCTCCGGTGAGCACCTCGACGAACCCGGCGATATCCAGATTCGGCAGCCAGTGCGCACCTCGTACGGTGCGGCCGAGCACCTCCTGGACGTTCTCGCCGGTCAATCCGTCGCTATATACCTCCTCGAGCAACGTGCGTACCATTTCGGCATGCACGTGACCGGCTTGCGCCGAGTCCGAGCGGCCCAACAGCTCGACGGCGTCGTCGAACGCGATCGGATCCCCCGCCGCAACAGCGGCCAGGGCATCGTTCGTGGCATCGGCGATCCGTCGAACCTCGGCCGGCCACTCGGCAGGCCACGTGATGGGGACGGTGCTCGGGGGAACTGCCGCTGGGGAGGGGTCGGTCATTGCAGAAGTCTCTCATTCACGACCGACATGGTTCCTTTTACATGTAACCGGTGTTTATACTAAGTTGCGCTCTGTGGCATCGGCCACACATGCGAACGTGGAGGAGGTGGACTCGATGAGCGAGCGGAAAGTCGTCGCATCGGACCCCGGCGAAGTGATGCTGCAAGCCAGGAACGTCAAGTTCGACTGGACCGATCTACCGATGCACTGGGTGCCGGGCGATCCGTACACCACGCACGTTCTCAACGTGCTGCACCTGTTGCTGCCCGCCGGCGAGCACTGGTTCGTGGACACCTTCAAAGAAGCTCTGCCGTACATCGACGACGAGAAGCTGCGCGACGACGTCATCGGTTTCATCGGGCAGGAAGCCGTTCACGCCGAGGCACATACCGGCGTCCTCGTCCATCTTCAGGCCAAAGGCCTCGACCCGACACCGTTCACCGACCAGATGGAGTGGGCCTTCGGCAAGGTCCTCGGATCCGACTCTGTGACCAGCCTGCGATCGAAGAACAACCTGGTCGAGCGACTGGCTATGATCGCCGCCATCGAACACGTGACGGCATTTCTCGGCGACTGGGTGCTCAACGCCGACGGTCTCGACCGCGCGGGCATCCACCCCACCATGCTCGACCTTCTGCGCTGGCACGGTGCCGAAGAGGTCGAGCATCGCTCGGTCGCGTACGACACGCTCCGCTACTTCGACAAGCGCGAAGTTCGTCGGCTGCGCACGTTCGTGGTCGTCGTGCCGTTGATGGCGTACATCTGGATGCGCGGGATCATCTTCTTGATGAAGAACGATCCGGAACTGCAGTCGGCACCGAAATCCGTACGCAAGCCGCGCTCGGCACTGTGGAGAAAGTCGGTCCGCCGCGGCACCCTGCCCGCGCTGACGCACGTTGGCCGCAGCATGTCACGCTACCTCAAGAAGTCGTACCACCCCAGCCAGGAAGGCTCCACTGCCCAGGCCGTCCGATACCTGGCGTCCTCCCCGGCCGCGCAGGCTGCGGCGAGGTGAAGCTCACCTCACGCCGCGTCCCACGGCTGCTCCCCAAGGATGCACCGCCGGATCTGCGCGGACGCGGACGCCCGGATCGCTCGATGCAGCTCCTCGGCACGTTTCTCAACGGGTACATGCAGGCGGCTGCCGGCGCGGAGTACAACGATGCCGTCGCTGGACACAACCCCGATTCCGCGTTGCGATTGGTCGTCACAGAACGCGAGATCGTCGCCGAGGACAACGATGTCGCTGCCCTCACCCTCGCGTCGCCGACGGGAGAGCAGCTGCCGATCTGGCATCCGGGCTGCCACCTCGATCTGCACCTACCGTCGGGCCGCCGTCGGCAGTACTCCCTGTGCGGCAACCCATCCGACCGCAGTTCCTATCGCATCGCGGTGCGCCGAATCCCCACCGGCGCAGGCGGTTCCATCGAGATGCACGGACTGCAACCCGGCACCGAGGTCACTGTTCGCGGCCCCCGCAACGGTTTTCCCTTCGTCGGCGACGGCAGCGCACTCTTCATCGCCGGTGGGATCGGAATCACTCCCATCATCGCGATGGTCCGTGCCGCAAGGATTCTCGGCATGGACTGGCAGTTCGTCTACTGCGGTCGCTCCCGCGACACGATGCCCTTTCTCGACGAGATCGAGAGCTGGGAATCGGACCGCGTGTTCATCCGGACCGACGATGTGCACGGATACCCCGGTGAGGGCGAACTGCTCGAGCGCGCCCCGGCCGGCGGTGCCGTCTATTGTTGCGGCCCCACCCCCATGCTCGACGCCGTCCGTCGCGACTTCCGTCAGTGCCCCGCCACCGCACTGCATTTCGAGCGCTTCGGCCCGCCGCCGATTCTCGACGGCCAACCCTTCGAGGTGCAGCTGATCAGCACCGGAGCTGTGCTCGACGTAGCCGCAGACGCCTCCGTACTGACCGCGGTCAAGGAACAGAAGCCCAATATCGCGTACTCGTGCCAGCAGGGCTTCTGCGGTACTTGCAAGGTGCGTGTGCTTTCCGGTGAGCCCGAGCACCTCGAAACGCGATTGACCCCCGAAGAGCAGCGCGATCACATGCTCATCTGCGTCTCCCGCTCACGCAGCGGGCGTCTCGTACTCGATCTATAGAACGGAAAACTGTTGAGCAGCAATGCAGTTCGCACGACGGTCGTCAACGAAGGAATTCGATTGGCGGTGTTCGAGAGCGGAAACCCGAACGGCGATCCGATCGTCCTCGTGCACGGCTGGCCCGATACTCACGAACTGTGGAGTCACATCGTGCCCCAGCTCGAGGATCGCTTCCGGGTGATCAGCTACGACTCCCGCGGTGCAGGCGAAAGCACGGTGCCCACCGAGCAGTCGGCGTACAAATTGGCGCGGCTGGCATCGGACTTCTATGCCGTTGCCGATGCGGTCAGCCCCGATGCTCCCGTGCACGTGCTCGCTCACGACTGGGGTGCCGTGGAGGTATGGGAGGCCGCAGCTCAACCGCAGGCGAAGGACCGAATTCGTTCCTACACATCGATTTCGGGACCCAATCTCGACCATCTCGGCAAGTGGTCGCAGTCGCGGCTCCGCAAACCCACCCTCACCGGCATCAAGCAGGTCCTCGCCCAGACGCGAGCGTCCTGGTACACCGTCACCTTCCACATCCCCGGCCTGTCGACGCTGCGGATCAAGCGGCAGTTCGCCAAGGGCTGGCCGGCGTTCCTCCACGAGTTCTCGGGAGTCGACCCGAAGCTCGTCACCCAGAACCCCACTCTGTGGTCGGATGCCACCAACGGCACCAATCTGTATCGAGCCAACATCATTCCGCTGCTGACCAATCCGCGAGATCGATACATCGACATCCCCGTTCACCTCATCGTCAACACCGAGGACGTCGCGGTGCGTCCGTACCACTACGACGACACCGGCAAGTGGGTGAAGAACCTCACGCGCAACGACATTCCGGCGGGGCATTGGTCGCCCATCTCCCATGCCGACGACATCTCCAGGCTGACAAAGGAATTCATCGACTCTCTGGGCTGATGGGCTGATGGGCTGATGGGCTGATGGGCTGATGGGTCAGGGGACCAGTACCAGCTTGTGACGGGTGCGTGGGGTTCGCTCCCATGCACTCGCGACCTCTGCCAGTGGCACGTTCTCGTATTCCACTGCGAGCTGCCCGGTAACGGCCCAGTCGGTGAGGGTGCGATACGCCTGCGAGGTTGCATCGGGTCCGTAGTGCATCGGCATGAAGCCGACGATGCTCGCCCCGAGTGATCGTAGGAGCTGCGCTGGAACGGTGACCTCGGCACCGGCTCGGTCGCCGATCTGTACCAGACGAACGAGCCGGTTGCCGGCACGTAGCGCGGCCAGAGCGACTGCGCCCCAGGCGTAATCGACGATCACATCGGCCCCGGCAGATGCCTGCCGAATGGCCGAGCTCAGCTCGTCGACGCTGCTGTCTCCGATGGCAACCGTCGCCGTGGCCCCGAGATCACGGGTGGATTCGAGCGCGGCCTCATCGCGTCCCACGACCGTGATCGATCCTGCGCCGAGCAACCGCGCAGTCTGCACCGCGAGGCGGCCGACCACCCCGGTACCTCCGAGGATCACCACGTTCTCCCCTGGCGTCATGCGACCCCCATGGGTCAGTGGCATCAGTGCAGCGAGGCCGGCATTGCCCAGCGTCGCGGCGGTCGAGAAGTCCAGCCCGTCGGGTAGTTCGATGAGCGACGTCGTCGGTACCAACGCCTGCTGCGCCATCGAACCGTAGGGCGGGACGGGCGGGGAGAAGTACACTCGCCGACCGTCCGACGTCGTACCGACGCCTTCGATACCGCTCACGGTCGGAAGGGACTTCGGGCTCAAATAGTGCGTGCCGGAAGCGATCACCACGTCGACTGCATTGAGCGTTGCGGCCGCAACGTCGATGACCTCCATACCCTCGGCCGGCGTCGGCTCGGCGTGATCGGCGTACCTCGGCACTCCGAACTCGGTCAGTACTGCTGCTTTCATATCCACCCCTTCGACGAATTGGCATTCACTGAATCTGGATTCAGTGTGTATCGTGACGGCAGAGGTGTCAACAGGAGGTAGAAAGCGGTGGCAGCCACCACAAGGGCGCAGCAGGCCGAACAGACCCGAAACGAGCTGGAGAGCGCGGCCTGCGTCGTGTTCGCCCGATCCGGCTATCTCAACACCAAGATCGTCGACATAACCAGACAGGCGGGCCGGGCAGCGGGGTCGTTCTACAACCACTACTCCGGCAAGGACGAACTGCTGTTGGCGCTCGCCGAGCAGATCGGTGTGGATGCCGACGTCATCGTCGCCGCCCAGGACCCGACTGCGCGTGAGCACCCGACGATGCGGCCCCACGTCGAGGTGTTCTGGCAGTTGTTCACTCGACACCGCGTGGTGATCGATGCCCTCCGCGATGCAGCGCTGGTCAATGCGGACTTCGCTCAGCGAGTACAGCAATTCACACAGGTTCAGTTCGAGCCGTGGGTAGACCGCCTCGCGAATTTCGAGAAGGCAGGCGTCGAGCTCCCGGCATCCCCTGCCACCACCGCGATGCTGATCGGCAGCGCGGCGGAGAACTTCGCCCGGCTGTGGCAGGGCTCGCCCGAGGACGGTCTCGACGCTCTGGTGACGTTCGTCGATCGAGGAGTCTTCGGGCCTGCCGCTCAGTGAGCCAGGTGCCCGCGAAGCGTCGATGAGGTGTAGTCCGCACGAAAGAGACTGCGCTGCTGCAGGATAGGGACCACCTGATCGACGAAGTCGGTGAGCGAGTCCGGGTAGCGCGGGCACATCAGGTTGAATCCGTCGGCACCGCGACCGATCCACGATTCCATCTCGTCGGCGATGGACTCCGGTGTACCGATCATCGTTGCGTGCCCGCCGCCGGCAGCCAGCGTGCCGAGCAACTCACGCACGGTGGGGGCGTCCTTCTCGACGATGCGCAGAATCGTCTCGTAGCGACCCTGCGGTCCGGTGAACTCTGCTGCCGGCGGTAGCGGCGGCACCGGTTCATCGAGTTCCCAAGCAGCACAGCCCTGCCCGGTGAAGGTCGACAACATTGCCAGTGACTGCTCGGTAGGCAGTAGCTGATCCAGTTCGGCCTTCTTGCGTCGGGCCTCGTCCATCGTCGATCCGATGTACGTCACCAAACCCGGCATGATGCCCACTGCCGCACTGTCTCGGCCCGCGTGGACGATGCGCGCCTTCACGTCGTCGTAATAGCTCTGCGCTGCAACGAGATCGTAGGCGACGGCATAGATCGCCTCGGCGTACTTCGCAGCGAGATCACGACCCGGCCCCGACGCCCCGGCCTGGAACAGCACCGGCCGACCCTGCGGTGAACGCGGCACCGTCAACGGACCGTCGACGCGAAAGTGTTTGCCGTCGTGATCGATGGCATGCACCTTGGCCGGGTCCGCATACGCTCCAGCGCGATCGAGCGTCAACGCGTCGGCATCCCACGAATCCCAGAGCGCCAGTGCAGTATCGACGAACTCTTCGGCGCGGGCATAGCGCTCCTCACGAGCCGGGATGACATCCATCCCGTGATTGCGTGCCTCGGCGTCGAACATGGAAGTGACGACGTTCCAGCCCGCCCGGCCACCGCTGATGTGATCCAACGACGCCAGCATGCGCGCGGCATGGAACGGCGTGTAGAACGTCGAGGACACGGTGGTGACCAGCCCGATATGGGTGGTCGCTCTGGCCATGGCCGACAGCGCGGTGATCGGTTCGAGAAACCAGGTCCCTGCGCCTGCCGGGTCTCGCACCGAATGTCCGTCGGCGAAGAACACCGCGTCGAACTTTCCCCGTTCGGCGAGCTGCGCAAGTTCCTCGTAGTAAGAGATGTTGCCCAGGTCCTCCACTCGCGAATCGGGATGACGCCACGCCGCGCTGTGGTGACCGCAGCCGTAGAGAAAAGCGTTGAGGTGCATCTCAGTCCTTGACCAGGCCGCCGTCGACCACCAGATTCTGACCGGTCACCGACCGCGCCCACGGCGAGGCGAAGAACAGCAGGGCGTCGGCGAACTCCTCCGGGGTGGTGACCCGTTGCAGCGGGGTCGAGGCCGCAATGAAATCGAACACCTCGGCCGGAGTGGCGGCACTGGCGTCGGTGGTGCGCAGCAGTCCACCCGAGACCATGTTGACGGTGATGTTGTCTGCGCCGAGGTCTGCGGACAGAGTCCGGGTCAGCGAGAGCAGTGCGGCCTTGGACGCGGTGTAATCGTGGTACGGCACCACCGGATTCTGAAACAAGTTGGTGCCCACGTTGATGATTCGGCCGAAGCCCGCCTCGCGCATACCCGGCAGAGCAGCCTGCGTGGTGAGCAACGCTGCACGGACACTGCCGCGCAGCTGAGCGTCGAAGCGGTCCCAGGTGATGGTGTCGGCCTTGGGCCGGGCATCACCGTCGAAGGAGAAGTCGGCCAGCGCGTTGTTGACGACAGTGGTGATCGGAGTGCCGAAATGCTCACGTGCCGAGTCGAACACCGTGGCCACCGCGCTCTCGTCCGTCACGTCACCCTGAACCGCGAATGCACTTTTGCCGAGGCGATCGGCCAGCGCTTCGGCGGCATCCTTGCTGTTGCGGTAGTCGATCACCACGCGTGCTCCCTCACCGGCGAAAGCAGCGGCAATCGCTGCTCCCAGTCCGCGGCCGCCGCCGGTGATCAACACCGTCTGCTCGTCGAATTTCATGCGCCTCGCCTCTCGTTCGAGGTCGGGACCGTCACGAGGGACAGGAATACCGAACGTCACGACATTCCCTTCGCTGGTCCTAACCAGATCAGGTTCGACGGGTGTGATCTCAGCCCTGCCGGGCACCCCGTGTCGCGCTCGACTGTACCCATCGGCCTCGGCAAGGCGCTGCATTGCCGTCGATACAGCTCTCTAGCGCGAGTGATAGACACCCGAATACGACGATGACAAGTTATTGTGCCGCCATGGCCGAACGCGTCTACCTGGAGTATCGCCTCGACGAGAACGTGATTTTCGTACTCGACCACCGCACGGTCGAAGCGTTCGACGCCGCCGTGAGGACCGCAGCCGGTGGGCGCTGCCGATGGCACGTCGATCAGCTCGGCGTGGACGCGAAGCCGACGCGAGACGGCACCAAGATCGTCCTCGGTCTGCGCGCATCCGACGGCAGCATCGGCTACTCGGGCGACCGTATGAAGTTCACCGTGACCGACGAACAGCTGCCGCATCTGCTGGCGTTCTTCGACCGCGCGAAGGCAGCAAGGGACCTCAGCCGATGACGGCCCAGCCGTGCGGCGGAACGCTCACCCGGCCGTCGTTCAGGTGCGCCTCACCGGCCAGTACTTCGCTACCCTGAGCCGGGTAGTCGATGGCATCGTCGCCAAGGTTGAGCGCCACCGTGATCGAATTGTCTTCCCCGGACACGCGGTAGAGCAGCGCGGTGTTGGTGAGCTCGAGCGTCTCGGTGCGCGCGGAGTACATCCATGGATTACGACGCCGTACTCCGATCAGCTCCTGGTGTACGCGATAGACCGGCCAACCGTACGGGGCCAGATCATCCGGGGATTCGGGGTACTCGGGACGCACGTCGTCGTCACCGCCGACGCGATCTTCCTTGATACCGCGGAATGCCTGTTCGTCGCCGTAGTAGATCATCGGCATCCCACCCACGGTGAACAGAACCACCAACGCGTGCAGCAGATGTCGCTCGTCCTCGACGACGCTGGCAATGCGATTGACGTCGTGATTTCCGACGAACGTGGCGGGCACGAACGCGTCGAGCCAGCCGTTGTGACGCTCCAGCGCGTGCGAGAGCTCGAAGAAATTCTTCTCGCTCAGGCCACTCCAGATGGCCTTCCACAGCTCGTACTGGGTAACCGAGTTCAGCGTGGAGGCCGAGACGATCCGGTCGTAATCACCGTGGATGACCTCGCCGAGAAAATATGCGTCCGAATGCTTCTCGCGAACCTTGGGTATCACCGCGGCCCAGAAGCGTGGCGACACAGCGTAGGCAGCGTCGAGCCGCCAGGCGTCGACGCCGCGGTCGAGCCAGTGCGAGAGCACGTCGACGACGTACTCCTGCACGTGCGGGCTCTCGTGGTTGAGCGCCACCAGTTCGTCGTGGCCCTCGAAGTTGCGATGCGTCGGCGTGTCCCCGGACCAGTCGAGGTGGAACCACTGCGCGGCCTCGGAGTCCGGTCCCTCGGCCAGAGCCTGTCGGAACTTCGGAAAGCTCTGCGCCACATGGTTGAAGACACCGTCGAACATGACCTTCAGGCCTCGGCCGTGCGCGGCAGCGATCAGGGAGTCGATGTCCTCGTCGGTGCCGAGCCTGCCGTCGACATGGTAGTAGTCGACCGTGTCGTAGCCGTGCTTCTCGGATTCGAAGATCGGCCCGAGGGCGATGCCCGACGCACCGAGCTCGAGTGTGTAGTCGAGCCACTTCTCGATTCTGTTCAGCCGGTGCAGATCCGACTGCGATTCACCGTCCCAGCCGTGCACCGGCGCACCGGTGAAGCCGAGCGGGTACAGGTGCCACCAGATTGCGTACTTCGTCCACTCCATCAGGACTCCATGACCGAGTCGAGGCCCAATTCGCCGGCGCCGGTGTGACCCGACAAACTCGTCACCAGGTCGAATTCGGCGAGTAGGCAACGTAATACGTGTGCAACACCTTCTTGTCCACCGAGCGCGAGACCGTACAGGAACGGCCGGCCGAGCAAGACCGCATCCGCTCCGAGCGCCAACGCCTTGGCCATGTCGGCACCGGTGCGCACACCGGAGTCGAACAGGATCGTCAGATCGTCTCCGACCGCATCGACGATGGACGGCAACGCGTCGAGTGACGGCCTGGCACCGTCGATCTGACGTCCGCCGTGGTTGGAGACCACGATGCCGTCGACACCGTGCGCTGCTGCCTCCTGGGCGTCGCCGACGGTGCAGATTCCCTTGAGCACGATCGGACCGCTCCAATGCTCGCGCAGGAACGCCAGATTCTTCCACGACAGCCCGGGATTGGGGAACATCTGTGCCCAATGCATCGCGGCGGCAACAGGATTCTCCTCGACGGGCTGCGCCAGTCCGGCCTGGAACGCCGGGTCGCTCAGGTAGTTCTCGATGCCGAGATTGGCGAGGAAGGGAAGGTACCCGCGGTCGAGATCGGCAGGCCGCCAGCCCAGCAACGTGGTGTCGAGAGTCAGCACCAAGGTGGTGAACCCGGTGTCCTTCGCGCGCTGCAGGAAGCTCAGCAGTACCGATTCGTCCGTCGGCCAGTACAACTGATACCAGCGGGGAGCATCTCCCCCTGCCTCGGCGATCTGCTCGAACGAATGCGATGCCTGCGTCGAATGGATGTACGGCACACCGAGTTCCGCAGCCGCTCGCACCGTCGCGAGCTCACCGTCGGGATGGGCGAGAGTCTGGATGCCGACGGGCGCGATCAGCAGCGGAGCCGGCATATCGGTGCCGAGCACGGTGCATGCGTGATCACGCGAGGCCGAACTGCGGAGCATCCGCGGCGTTATAGCCCATTTGTCGAACGCCGTCCGGTTGGCCCGCGCCGTCGATCCGCTGCCCGCGCTGGCGACGATGTAGCCCAACGCCTCGGGCGAAAGCTTCTCGGCAGCTTGGTCCTCCAGCCGTGCCAGGTTGGTGGTGATCGGCGGTGTCTGCTGCGCGAACATCCCGGCGGCGTAGATGCCGAGTTGGTGATCGCTGAAGTTGCTGGGCCTGGCCTCGGTCATCGTTTGACCCTACCGGGGCACCGCCGAGGATCGGGCGAGAAAGGCGTCCAGCAGAGCCGAGCACCGCGCCCGAGCTGCCAGTTCCGCGTCGGCGATATCTCTCCTGATCTCGTGCACGTCCACCCCGTGTTCGACGCCGTCGCGGTCCCACGCAGCTGCCCACGCGTCGTAGGTGTCGAGGTCGATCTCGGGGTGGAACTGCAAGCCGAGGTGCGGGCCGCACACGAAGGCCTGTTGCGCGGCATCGTTCCGGGCGATCACCGTGGCCTGCGGGGGAGCGGTGAACGTATCGCCGTGGAACTCCATCCACGGTCCGGGGGCGATGAGCTCGGGCTCGGACGTCTCGACGTCGACGAATCCGTACTCGGAATGCTCGGACTTGCGGACGGTGCCGCCCAGTACCCGCGCGAGCAGCTGCCCGCCGAAGCACACACCGAGAACCGGGACCTGCGCGTCGATCGCGCCCTGCACGTACGCAATTTCCGGCGCGAGCCACGTCAGCGTGTCGTCGTACGCGGCATCGGGTGAGCCCATGACCACCACCAACTGCGCGTCGGACAGCAGCGGCGGTGCGACATCGGGGCTGTGGTCGAAGGAGTGCACGTCCAACTGGAAACCCCTGGTGCGCAATTCGGCAGCGAGAGTGCCGATGTCGCGTCGCGCAAGGATCGGATCCTGATCGTGGACGAGTACTACGGCGCGCGGGTGGTTCGGGTATGTCACAGGGCTCCTTTACGGTGTTCGTGCACACCGTACGACAGACTGGATCCGATGCCACCTCGTAGACGCACAGCCCGATCCACCACTGCCCGCACCGTCAAGGCCGGGCAGAGCAGTGCCGCGCGAAAGTTCGCGGCCGCGAAGAACGGCGAGCCCGCCGCTGCACAGAAGAAAGCTGCCCCGAAAAAAGCAGCACCGCGCAAGAGATCGGCCCCGCGCAAGACCTCGCCCCGCAAGTCGGCCGCACCCGATCTGCGGGTTCCCGATCCCGGTGAGCGCGTCTGGGTGCTGGACGTGCCGTTCGAGGATCGATCGGCGGCGGGTGCGGCCGGGGCGCGGTGGTATCCCGGGCCTCGGGTGTTCGCGTACTACGGCACCGAGTTGCCGGAGTACCTGCAGCCCTACGAGTCGACTCCGTACAGCCTGCAGCGTTGGCTCGAGGACGACGCGAACGACACGTGGCGCGACGAGATGGTTCGGCAGCGGGCGATGCAGCCCCGAGAAACTCAACTCGAATCGGTTCGACGGCATCTCGCCGCGCTCGACGCCGGATTCCCGTACTTCGCGCAGATGGATTCGACGGGTCTGGGCAAGACGCTGGCGGTGTGCGAGGCCGTTCGGCAGATGTCGGCGGCCGAGATCGGGACCGTACTGGTGGTTGCGCCCAAGGGGGCGTTACCGGGATGGCGTCGTACCATCGCCGACAGCGAAGCCGACATCGAACCATCCGATCGCAAGCGCTGGCTGCTGATCACCTATCAGTCGACGAAGAAGCTGCTGTCGGTTCCGCCCGAGACCGATCTGGGCAAACGTAAACGGACACAGAACAAACGGACCATCTCGCTCGGTGAGCTGCGATTCGACATCGATGTGGTGATCGCGGACGAGTCGCACGCGCTGATGAACATCGAATCCCAGCAGTCGCAGATCCTCTGGCGGTACCAGGAGGCGGCCCGCTCGGTGGTGTGGATGTCCGCGACGCCCGGCTATCAACCGTTGCACTTCGCGTACATGGCTCGCGCGGTCGAGCGCAGCCGCGGGGTCGAGATCCTGGGTGACGACGAATATCTCGGTTACGCGGTAACGATGAAGTGGGCGGAGTTCCTCATCGAGTCCGGGTTCTCCGTCAAGGCAGGCAAGGCCACGACCGGTTTGACCACGTGGCGGTGGGAGCCGGAGGACGCGTCGAAACGGGCCCGCGACATCGCATCGGTGCACGGTTGGTTGTCGGGAGGTGCCGTGCCGTGGTCTATTTCGCGGCCGTCGCCGCCGACTCCGCGGGAACCACTCGGTCAGGAACTCACCGCCGCGCAGAAGCGGCTGTACAACTCCGCGTGGGTGGACTACCGCAAGGAGGTGGGCCTGCCGAACTGGAAAGCCGTGGGTGGCAAGCGAGTGCTGCAGAAGAACCCCAGTACCCGCGCCGCGACGCTGCGATTTCGCCAGAAGTGTTCGTATCTGCG
Source organism: Rhodococcoides fascians A25f (assembly GCF_000760935.2). Taxonomy (NCBI): domain Bacteria; kingdom Bacillati; phylum Actinomycetota; class Actinomycetes; order Mycobacteriales; family Nocardiaceae; genus Rhodococcoides; species Rhodococcoides fascians. Next base: position 5,608,186 of record NZ_CP049744.1, read on the forward strand.
CATTCCCGCGTCGGCCGACCAGGTGCGGACGTGGGTCAAGGCCGGCAACCAGGTGTTCGTCTCGATGTTCTACCGAGAGTCGGTCGCGGCACTGGCGCAGACTCTGCGGGACGAGGGACTCGACGTTGCCGTGGTCGACGGCAGCATGAGCAGCCCCGAGCAGGAGGCGTCGATCAGACGCTTCCAGACCGGGGCCGCGTCGGTCATCGTCTCGACCACCACCAGCGCAATCAACCTGCATACCAACGAGTTACTGCTCCCCGAAGGGGAGGTGTCCACTCTCGCCCCGCGCGTGACGCTGATCCACGATCCTCGGTGGACACCCATCGACATCAGGCAGATCGAGGGCCGCGCCAACCGCATCGACAAGGACCACAACCACACGACGTCGACCTGTTACTACGGTTACGCCGAGGGCACCGTGGAAGAGGAAATGGTGCTCACCGGCATCGAACGTATCGCTGACCTGGGATCGATCGTCGGGCAGTCGGATCTGATCGACCCGGAGGCATTTCTCGCAGCGAAAGTGGATGCCGGAAAATAGCGACAATCGTGACCATTCCTCCATCTCGGTGGCGTAGCTTCGGTCCTATCGGCATCCGCCGGTACCGGGCTCACCCCAACTTCAGGAGTGGTCATGATCGTTCTCGGAATTATCCTCGCCCTCATCGGCTATTTCGCCGGCATTTCAATTTTGACGACTGTCGGCATCATCTTGGTGGTCGTCGGCGCAGTTCTGACGGTGCTCGGTTCGATGGGGCGCGCAGTCGGTGGCCGCAAGACATGGTTCTGACTACGCGTTAGAACATACGTTCGATTTCTGTTAGTGTGAATGCGCCCCCGGAGTTGGCGACGCAGCCAGCCGAGCCACTTCGGGCGGTCCATATCGAGCGGTAGACATTGTCGAAGGCGGTTGCGCGCGATGGCATCCGGCGAGCGCAATACCGACCCGGTTGCCGGATCGCTCTACCGCGTCGGCGATCGGTGGGCCGAACGAGCACCTACCCACTGCACCAACGGCCACCCACTCGTCGCCGGCTCGGTGTTGGTGGGTTCACGTGCATGCTCGTGCGAGAGAGGGCATCACCGCACGCATCAATGCCAGAGCTGTGGTCTCGTGCGTTTCACCCCGGAACTCGGTCCGACATGCAGTGATGCCAGCTTCGATTCCCGCGCCGCGCGCGCTCGCCCCGCCGTCGTGGACAATCGTGGTCATGAGCGAGGTCATGAAGAACGGTGAGACTGCGGTCGACCTGGGTCGACTGAGACAAGATTTCACGCGATTCATGATGAGCTACAAGTTCGGGATCGACGAACTGATCACGAAGATCAACATCTTGAAGCAGGAATTCACCCACATCCACCGGTACAGCCCCATCGAGCACGTCTCGTCGAGGCTCAAGACACCCGAGAGCATCTTCGACAAGGCTCAGCGGAAGAAGTGCGCGCTGACGCTCGACGCCATTCGCGAGAATATCCTCGACGTTGCCGGTGTCCGCATCACCTGCAGCTTCATTTCCGACACGTACCGCATCGCGGACATGCTCAGCAGTCAGACCGACATTCGGGTCGTCGAGGTCAAGGACTACATCGCGAACCCGAAAGCCAACGGCTACAAGAGTTTGCACCTCATCGTCGAAATCCCGGTCTTCATGTCCGACCGCGTCCAACCGGTACTGGTCGAACTGCAGATCCGCACGATTGCCATGGACTTCTGGGCGAGCCTCGAGCACAAGATCTTCTACAAATACCGCGGAGAGATTCCGCCCACTCTGCAGGCCGAACTGGCCGAGGCCGCCGAGAGCGCGAACAAGCTCGACGAGAAGATGGAAAGGCTGCACGACGAGGTGACGGAGCTGAACGGCGATGCCGACAACTCCATCACCCTCGGTTCGTTGCCTCCGATGGCCGTGCCGCCGGAGTTGTTGCACATGCTGCTCACCGCGCAGGCCGACGCAATCGACCCGGACTGAGCGCACGCCTTCGAAGGAAAACCCCGCTGCTCGACGGGTGAGCAGCGGGGCCTGTGTGTCCAGCGAGAGCTATCCGATATGCACCGGGGTGTCGCCGACGGGCAGGTCGTCCTTCTTCGCACGAACGAGTCCCAGCACCACCGGGCACACCAGCGCGACGAGAATCGCGGCGGTACCGAATGCCCAGGCGTAGCCGGAGACCTCGGCCGCGAACGCGTGGTCGATGGTGGCGAGCACGAAGTTGCGGATCGGCTCCGGGAGCGAGGCCAGTACTTCGGCGCTGGGGATCTCCTGGCCCGCGAGAGCTTCCGCAGGAACTCCGGCCGGCGGAGTCGGTGCCGGGTTGTCGGCCAGGTACGAGGTCTTGGACGAGGTGTAGACCGTCGTGAACACTGCCGCGCCGAGAGCGCCACCGACCTGCAGCGTGGCGTTGATCAGCGCAGATGCGGCACCCGCGTCGTGATCGGCGACCCCGATGAGCGCGACGTTCTGCATCGGCACCATCAGCAGGCCGAGACCGAGACCGAGCAGCACGACGCCGGGCAGCACGTGCGTCCAGTACGAGGTGTCGACGCCGATCTGCGTCAGCAGGAGCAGGCCGATCGCCGAGACGACGGGACCGACGGCCATCAGCGGCTTGGGTCCGATCTTCGGCACGAGTGCGGACGCGAGCGCTGCGGTGATCAGGATTCCGCCGGTCATCGGGAGTGACGCGACACCCGCGATCACCGGGCTCATCTCGAGCACGATCTGGAAGTAGAACGTGAGGTACAACGTGCCACCGAGCAGGGCAGCACCGATGACGGCCGAGCCGATGTACGCGGCACCGCGGTCACGGTCGAGCAGCACGCTCAACGGCAGCAGCGGGTTGGCGGACTTGGATTCGACCACGACGAACGCGGCCAGCAGAGCCAGGCCCAACGCGATGAACGAGATGGTGGGTACCGTCGCCCAACCGTTTTCGGCTTCGGTGAAGCCGTAGACCAGCGAGGCCAGACCCAGAGCGACGAGGATCGCGCCGGGCAGGTCGTAGCGGGTGTCTCCGTGTGCCTTGCTCTCCTTCACCAGCGGCACTGCTGCGGCGATGGCGATCACTGCGACCGGGATGTTGACCAGAAGGCACCAGCGCCAGTTCGCGTACTCGGTGAGCACGCCGCCGAGAAGCAGACCGACGGCTGCGCCGCCACCGGCGATCGCGCCGAAGACACCGAACGCTTTGGCGCGCTCCTTGGTGTCGGTGAAGGTGACGGTCAGGATGGCCAGTGCTGCAGGTGCGAGCAGTGCAGCGAAAACTCCCTGGCCGGCGCGTGCGATGAACAGCTGCCAGCCTTCCTGGGCGAGTCCACCGATGGCGGAGGCAACGGCGAAGCCTGCCATGCCGACGATGAACGAGCGCTTGCGTCCCCAGTAGTCCGCAATGCGACCGCCGAGCAGCAGCAACGCACCGAATGCCAGAGCGTAGGCGGTGATAACCCAGGTGCGGCTGGTGTCACTGATGCCCAGGTCTATCTGCGCCTGCGGTAGCGCGATGTTGACGATGGTGCCGTCCAGCACGATTGTGAGCTGCGTGATGGCGACGATGCACAGCACCAGCCATCGGCGCTCGTAGTTCGGATTCAGATCCGGCGCTTCGCGCTCGGAGTGCTGCGACATGTTTCTACCCCACTCGTACTCGTTGATTCTGGGCACGAAAAATGTCCCGATCAGAAAGGTAAGCCACTCGGCACCGACTGTCAAACGAACTAGTTGGTTGGGGGTATGGTGACCGCCATGAAACCTGACGCCAGCGCGACCCGCGCCCGCATCGTCGTCGCCGCCCGTGACGAGTTCTCGGTGCACGGACTGGCCGGAGCTCGAGTCGATCGCATCGCGGTTGCGGCCAAGGCCAGCAAGGAGCGCCTGTACGCATACTTCGGCGACAAACAAGCCCTGTTCCGCGCTGTGGTCGAGGACGGGTTCGCGCGGTTCATCGAAGAAGTACCTTTCTCCATCGACGACCTCGGCGGGTATGCGGCACGCGAATACCTGCATCTCGCAGCACATCCCGAGGAACACCGCCTACTTCTGTGGACCCAGCTCCAGGGCGGTATGGCAGCATCGGGCACCGATGACATCCACTCGGTCATCGCAGAACGACGCAACGCCATGGCCGCCGCCCAACGAGACGGACTGATCTCCGACGCCTTCACCGTCGACGACCTGATCACCATGATGTTCGGGATCACCTCGGCCTGGATGACCGCGCCGAGCAGAGCCTGCGAATCCGCCGACGACGCCGAGATTCAGCGCAGGGCGTCGAAAATCGAGGCCGCAGTGCGACGACTCTGCACTCCGTAGTCTTGTCTATCGTTCTCTAGCATCTTCGCAAGAGTCTCGAATATTGGGGTAGCTGCCTCGTTCCCCGCAAATGCGCGCGCGTTTGTCAGATGCGAGCGAGTTCGATACCGATCTCGAAGCTATTCCGAACGCGTCTGACGATTCCGCGCGCGTCTGTCGAGTTCACCGACCTCTGCACGCCCCACGCCCGCGAGAATTGCCGCCTCACGGTCGGCGGAGAGTCCGACAGGCGGCCGGTCGCGTCTCGTCGACGGCTCACCATTCACTGACTGCAGCCAGGTCCACGTGTCTGCGACGGTCTCCTGGATCGGCCGTGCCCGAAGCCCCTCCGCGAACGCCTTCGACACGTCGGACGCGTGCAACGAGTCATGATCTGCGCCAGGCGGAATCCAGATCGGTAGCTCCGTCCACGGCTGCACTCCGGCAGCATTGAGGACGTCCGGTTCCACCCAACGCAGGCGAGCATCGGACCGTGTCGCGGCAACACAGGCCTGCAGAACCTCGCGCATCGTTGCATGCCCGGGCCGACTCACCACGTCGTACGGACCCCCGAGCCCACGGGCAGCCGCGTCCAGAGCCCAGCCGACAAGATCGCGCGCGTCGATGTACTGCAGTGCCAGGTCGGCGGGACCGGGCGCTAGAACATCCCCGGCACGCCCATTCTGGTCACTCCGCAGGCTCCGCTCCTGCCCAATTCTGTTGAGCCACCATGGAAGTCGACCGATATTCTCGTACGGTCCCAGGATCAATCCGGCCCGGACCAACAAGGCTCTAACACCGAATGCTGTGACGGCGGCCTGCTCACCACCGAGCTTGCATCGTGCGTAGTCATCGCCAGGCCCTTGTACCGTCGGCCAGGTCTCGGTCGCACCTGCTCCAGGCGCGTCGTACACCGATCGGCTCGACACATAGACGTAGCTGCGCACTCGACCGGTAAGCGCAGAAGCCGACTGCGCCACTACACCGGGCTCCCACGACCAAGTATCGAAGGCAATGTCCCAGTTACCTTCTCGAATCGGATCGAGCCCTCCGGACGCGCGCCTGTCTCCCTGGAGTTGCGTGACCCGAGGATCGGACGCCGTCGTGCCACGATTGAGCACGGTGACGTCCCATCCGAGGGCAAGGGCATGCTCGACGGCCGTTCGCCCGACGAAATCGCTGCCCCCGAGAACCAGTAGTTTCATGCATTCAGTGTGCCGTCGATTGTCACCTTCGGCACGCTGCTGACAGCAGAGCGGCTCGAGCTACACAGGAAGCTTGCTGCGTCCCGTCTCCTTGATGGTCAGCACCGTCGCAACACCGATGACGCACACACCCATGACCCAGTACGCGGGTGACATGGCGTTGCCGGTCGATTCGACCAACTGTGCGGCTACGTACGGCGCAGTTCCGCCTGCCGCGATCGTTCCGATGTTGAAGCCCAACGACACTCCGGTGTAGCGCACGGAGCGCGGGAACAGTTCGGTGAACAGCGGGAACGCCGGAACCTGCACTACGCCGTTGAGCACCATGTAGACGAAGTAGACGACGCCGACGATCAGAATGCTGGACGTGGCACCGAGAATCATGAACACCGGCAGCGCGATGATCACGTAGGCCACATAACCGAACAGCAGCACCGGTTTGCGACCGAATCTGTCCGTCAGCATGCCGCTCAGGGGAAAGGTCGCACAGGCCAACGCGATTGCGATCGCGGAGGTCCAGTAGACCGAATCTTTCGAGAACCCCAGGTCGTTGATGAGGTAGACGCTGAAGTAGGTCAGTCCGATGTAACCGGATCCGTTCATTGCAATGGCGATGCCGACGACACGGAGCACCGACCACGGCTGCTTCTTCACGACATCGCTCAGCGGGCTCTTGGCAACCTCGTTCTTGGCTGCCATTTCCTCGAACTCCGGGCTGTCCTCCAGCTTCAGACGCACTCGCAGGCAGACGAATGCCAGCGGAAGAGCCAGCAGGAACGGAATGCGCCAGCCCCACGCCGACATCTGATCGTCGGTGGTGACAAGGGCGACCACTCCGACGACGGCTGCGGCGACAGCGAAGCCGAGGGTAGAACCGACCGGGGTGAACGACCCGAAGAATCCTCGACGGTTCGGTGGTGCCGATTCGGCGATATAGGTTGCTGCACCGCCGATTTCACCGCCGGCAGAAAAGCCCTGGGCCAGTCGGATGATGACGAGCAGAATCGGTGCCAACACTCCTACACTCGAGTGTGTGGGCAGCATTCCCAGGACTCCACACGCGATACCCATACAGACCACCGTCACGACCAACGCCTGTCGACGACCCTTTCTGTCGCCGAGGCGGCCGAAGAAGATGCCGCCGAGCGGACGAGCAACGTATGCGACGCCGAATACTGCCAAGGTCGCGAGTATGGATACGCCGGGACTCGTGGACGGGAAGAACAGTGGCGCAATGACTACGGCGAGAAAGCCGTAGACGGCGAAGTCGTAGTACTCGATCAGCGTGCCGACGCCACCGGCCAGCGCGGCACGGCGCGCGGTGCTGGTATCGGCTTTCGGTGCGCTGGTGACCGCAGAAGGCTGGTCGACGTTCGTCATCGCGCTGTTCCCTGTCCTGTGAGTGGTTGCTTGCTTCGGTGTTCGGCAAGAAGTAGTTCGTACGATCCGCCGGCCTCGATGACTGCGACTGTACGAGGGCTGGGCGCAGCGCCCACCATCGATCGGCCGTCGCCGATGGTCAATGATGCTCGTCGCCAATCGAGTTCGACGACGTCACCGGTTTCGACCGCGCCGGAAACTCCCGGAATGGTGATGAGGGGTACTCCGTTGAACGTCTCTCCGCGCCAGAAACCCGGCGAGAACGACTCGGCCACGATGGCTCGAATACCGGCGTTACGCAGGGCCACCATCGGCGGGTAGTGCGGGTGGCCGTAGCCAAAGTTCCGGCCCCCGACGATGATGTCGCCCGGCCGAACGCGGTCGACGAAACCCGGATCGTATGCGGCCATACAGACCGATCTCAGATGATCAGGATCGTACGACTTGATATTTGCAACGCCGACAACGAGATCGATGTCGAAGTCGTCGCCGAAGACCCATGCAACTCGGCCGGCGATGACGTCGGGCGGGGGCGGGTAGGCACTCACGAGCTCACCTGCTGGATTGTGCCCGCGAGCGCGCTTGCCGCGACGGTATACGGAGAGCCCATGTAGATGTTGGCGTCCGAGCTGCCCATCCGGCCGGAGATGTTGAGTACGCCGGTCGATATGCAGTTCTCGCCCGCCGCTAATGGCTTCTGATAGCCGAAACAGAAGTCGCAGCTCGATACTGCGATGTGGGCACCCGCTGCACGCAGTACGTCGAGCAGACCCTCTCTTTCGGCTTGATCGTGCACCTTCTGCGACGTCGGCACCACATTGAGTTCCACGCCGGGGGCCACGGTGCGGCCGTCGAGGACGAGCGCCGCAGCCCGCAGATCTTCGATTCGCCCACTGGCACAGGATCCGATGAACGCCTTGGTGATCGGAGTGCCGGCGAGGTCTGCGGCAGAATGGGTGTTGGCTGCGCGCGCCGAGCCGGGCGCAACGACCTGCGGCACGATCTGCGCGAGATCGATGGTGTGCCGAGCTGCGTATACCGCACCGGAGTCAGGATAGATCGGCGTGAAAGACTGTCTCGCAACATCGTTGGCGTAGGCGAGGGAGATCTCGTCCGGCTCGAATATCGCGGACACAGCTCCGGTGAACATCGCCATGCCGCACAACCCCTGTCGGTGGTCGATCTTCATCGATCGGGCACCGGGGCCACCGAATTCCATCACCTGATGTGCGCATCCGTCGGCCCCGACGAGGTCGATGATGGAGTGCACCAGATCGCGGCTGTCCACTCCCGGCGCGAATTCGCCGTACAGATCGAACCGCGTGGTCGCTGGAATATCCACGTACAGCTGGCCGGTCACCCACGCTTCGATCAGGTCGCGGCGAATACCCCAGCCCAACGCACCGAACGCGCCGATTCCGCTGATGTGGCCGTCGAAGTGCACGAGGAAGTCACCGGGGATGGCCAGGCCGAGCTCGGCAGTGAGCTGGTGCCCGATGCCGCGGCCCTCGTGCAGCTCGATTCCGTAGTACTCGCACCATTCCCGGGTGACCTGGTGGACTTCTTGCTCCCGATCGTTGAGCTTGGTCAACATGTGATCGATGAAGACGACGTACCGGGCTGGGTCCTCCAACGAGGTGATACCGAAGTCATCACGCATCTGGCGGAACATCACATCGGTGTATCCGGGGAAGTCGTACGCGATCATCCGAGCCGGACGCACCGCGTGATTCTCACCGGCGCGCACGGGATCGCCGCCGCAGGTTCTCCCGAGAATCTTCTCCACCATCGTGAAAGAGTCCGGAGTCATCGGTTCGACTCCGCGGGGAGGTACTTGCGCTGCTGCGCTTCGACTTCGGGAAAGCCGATGAGGTCTACGAACTCGTGGTGCTGCAACGCGTCGGCGCTCACGTCTGCGGGAGCTTCACCGGCGGCCAGGCGGCGGAGAGTCTCGCGTGCGGCACCCGTCGCGGCCATCAGTACTTGAGTGGGCAGCAGGGCCAACCGCACTCCGATCTGCGCCAGAACTTCCGGGGTGAACTCCCGCTCGGTCCAGGTCGAGGCAGTGAGTGTGGCCATCAGCGGAACCCCGACCGCTCGGTGACAGTTCTCCCACTGCTCGACGGTTTCGAATGTCTTGGTGACGGGCATGATCATGTCGGCGCCAGCATCGACATAGGCCTGGGCCCGCCTTATCGCATCGTCGCCCCGCGCATCGGTGCGCGCGATGAGCAGAACGTCGTCCGGCATCGAATCACGCACCGCTCGCACTTTGCCCGATGCCTCGTCGACGGAGATGAGATCCACCGGCTCGCCCACGCAGATCGGACATTTCTTGGGGGACAGCTGGTCCTCCATGAACACGCCCTGGACACCGGCCTCGGCGAACCGGCTCGCGGTGCGCGCGGCGTTGACTGCATTTCCATACCCGGTATCGATGTCCGCGACCAGCGGCAGAGCCGATGCCTCCCGAATGGTCCGGACCGCCTGGAGGTTCTCGGTCATGGTGTAGAGCTCGGCGTCGGGTAGGCCGAGGGCCGCTGATACGGCGAATCCGGAGGCACACAGCGCTGAAAATCCCGCTTGCTCGGCCAGCTTGGCCGTCAACCCGTCCCACACGCCGGGCGCATACACCAGGCCTTGTTCGGTCAGGCCTCTCAAAGTCATCGTCACGAGCACTCTCCGTTTCGTATTGCGGAACGCCTTCCGAATTTAGAGTGGCTCGGATCACAAGTCAACACCTGTCGATCGATACCGCATCGAGCGTCGGTTCGTAGGATGGCGACGACGCTCCACCCGACCGGAAGGAACAACCAGTGGCAGTTCCCACCGAGTCCGACGCTCAGGCCGGCCGCGACATCGTCGGTGCCGTCGTGAAGGCATGCGCTCTACTCGACCATTTCGACACGACCCATCCCGTGTGGACGCTCAACGATCTGACGACGGCGAGTCGAATGAACAAGACGACCGTGCACCGTCTGATGACGACGTTGATCCACGCCGGTTGGGTGGACAGAACAGCGGAGGGTTCGTACCGAATCGCCATGCCGGTGTTCGAGATCGGCTCGTCCGCGCTGACACAACTCGACATCCGCGGTGCCGCCCAGCCGTACCTGTCCGAGATCGCTGAAAAGTTCGGCGATACCGCCTATCTGATGGTCCCCGCAGACGAAGGTGCGGTCTGCATCGATCGCCATGAAGGCAGTAATCCTCTTGTAGTAGCGGGTATTTCGATCGGGTCCGTCCTTCCGTATCACGCCACGGCCGGGCCGATGGCGATGCTGGCGTTCTCCGCTCGGATTCGCGACCGCTGGCTCGGCGGTGAACTGCCCGCGTACACGAACCGGACATTGACCTCGCCCGAAAAGTTGATCGGCCATCTCGACCGAATCCGATCGCAGGGATATGCGCTGAGCAACTCCGACTACCTCGCTGGTGTCGCGGCAGTCGGTGCACCGATTCTCGGACGCGACGGGGTGGTCGTGGCGTCGATCAGCGTCGGTGGCCGCGTGGAAACTTTCGAGGGCGACGCTCTGACGGACAAGGTGCAGGCGATTCTCGCGGCGGCGCGCAGCCTGTCACGCGTCGCAGAGGCTCTACCTGCATCGAATCAGTAGCTATCGAAGTATCAGGATCTCTAGCCTCGACGGTAGACAGGAGAATACTTACCTACCGACGCGCTCGATGAGCTTCATGGCGTCGAATGGCGCGTAACCCTTGATGTCGTTGTCGAAGTACACGAAGACGTCGCGTCCCACCGACGTCCACTCGGCAATTTTCTGTGCCCATCGATCGAGGGCCTCGTCCGTGTAACCGCTGGCGTACAGTTCCTCGTCCCCGTGCAACCGGGCGTACATGAAATCCGCTGTGGGGGTGTCGATGTACGGGTACTTTCCGGCGGTGTCGGCAACCACGATTGCAATACCGTTCTCGCGCAACAGTTCCACTGCCGCGTCGGAGGCGAAGCTGGCATGCCGGGCTTCGATGCAATGCCGCAGTGGCCGAGACGACGCGGCGGGCAGCAACACCCGGTCCTCGGCCAGCTTGTCGTCCCGAGACTCGGCCAACGTCACTGCCGCAGTGACTGTTCTGGGCAACAGGGCACAGAAGTCCGCCACCTTCTGCGCGTCGAATTCGAGATTCGGCGGAAGCTGCCACAGGAAGGGCCCCAGCTTGTCACCGAGCGTCAGGACCCCGGTGGCGAAGAAGTTCGCCAAGGCCGACTCGACACCGACAAGTCGCTTGATGTGCGTGACGTATCGGCCACCCTTGATGGCGAACACGAAGTCGTCGGGCGTTTCGTCGTGCCACTTGGTGAAGCTCGAAGGCTTTTGCATCGCATAGAACGTGCCGTTGATCTCGATCGAGGTCAGGTGCTCGGAGGCGTACCCAAGCTCTTTGCGGTGCGCCAAGCCCGCCGGATAGAAATCTCCTCGCCACGGCGCGTACGTCCAGCCGGAAATACCGATCGAAACCCGAGGTCGACGCTGTGCGGACATGAGCCGACTGTAGACGGGCGGTAGCGTCGTCGCCGCGGCTCCGGCGCTGGTATCGGTAGCCTCGATGGCATGCAGCGCCCATCCGCATTCGGCTCCCTGGCGCTGGTCTGTGCGTTACTCACTGTCGGCTGCGCCGACGCGGCAGCCGAACGTCGCGACCAGCCGACGCCTCGTCAGGCCGCTGCGGTACCGGGTGTCGGGTTGACGACGGTGCCCGCAGCGATCACCACGTCGGTGGTGGCGGGGATCGCCGCCGAATCGGATCCGACGACGCACGAGGTCGGTGTCGAATCGTCGACCACCGAGATGCAGACGTCCGGGTGGGACGAGTACCCGTATCTTCGCTATACCGTGTCGGTGGTTCCAGGGACCGAAAGAACGACCCTCACCTGGACCGGTCGATCGGTCAACAACAACGATCTCGCGTTGCACGTATGGAATGCAGCGACGGCCGATTGGGGTCCGCCGCTCGCGGCAGCCGAACCTCCGACACCCGGCGGGCCGATCGAACTCAGCGCCGACGTCGCCAGTGCAAGCGGCACTGTCGAGGTTCTCGTCATCGACAGTCCCCGGGCGGATCGTTCGTTCGCCGAGACCAACGCCACCCCCGACAGGGCTTTCGCGGACGCCGACACCTACGACTTCGCGCTTCAGCACATCACCGATACCCAGTACATCTCGCGCGACGACCCCGGTGTGTATTCGGACATGACGCAATGGACTGCCGACAACGCCGACGCGTTGAAGATCGACTACAGCATGCACACCGGTGACCTCATTCAGAGCTGGATCAGCCCGGGTCGGCCGGATGCCCAGGCCCGCAAAGAATTCGAGGCTGCTAGCGAGTCCATGACCATCCTGGAAGACGCAGGCATTGCCCACGGCGTCCTGCCCGGTAACCACGACAACATCTGGAACGCAGCCGGCAAGTTGGTTCCAGGTGAGCACGAGAAGAATCACGCGCTCTACAACGAGTACTTCGGCCCGCAGCGCTATCGCGATCAGCCGTACTGGGGCGGTTCCTTTACCGCCGAGGACAATTCGGCGCACTACGATCTGGTCGACATCGCCGGCGCGAAATTTCTCATGCTCTTCATCGGCTACAACCCACCCGAGAAGGTCATGCAGTGGGCAGAACGGGTACTCGACGATCACCCCGACCGCAACGTCGTCATCGGTACGCACTATTACCTCGACGAACTCGGCGAGAAGAAGCTGATGGGGTTCGGCGATATCGGATCGAGTTCGGGTCAACAGATCTGGAACCGACTCGTCGTACCCCACGAGTCGGTCTTCCTCGTCTTGTCCGGGCACGTGGACGGTCAGGTTGCCGTGGTCGACGAAAATGTCGGTGACACCGACCGCACCGTCGTGCAGTTGCTGGCCGATTACCAGTACTTCGAGGTCGACGGCGAACGAAGTACCGGATTTCAGCGTCTGCTCCAATTCGACGTCGACGGCGCGACGATGGCCGTCACGACACACTCACCGACGCTCGACGCTTTCGACGTCGAGAACTACGACATCAAGAACCGGTACGGACCCGAGGACGGCGAGTTCGTCACCGATTTCACGTTGCGCGCCGACGTTCCACGGGCCGTGATCGTCAACTAGCTGGCACCTCCGACGCCACCGGACCATAATCGATTCCTATGCGGTCGGGTGGACGAGCGGTGGTTCTGACGCTGGTCGCTGCCGGTATGTGGCTGTTCGCAACGCCACCACTCGATCCCGGAACCACGGACTTCGCTGCCGCGCCTGCACCCGTCCCACCCGTTGCTCCCGTCGTCGAACCACCGCCACTGACTCTCGACGAGCTCTCGGCTCGGGTCGATCCAGCCGTCGTCACGCTGTCGGCGTCCGCCGGCTTCTCCGGGGTCGCGGGCACCGGCTTCGTCGTCGCTCCCGACGGGATCGTGCTCACCAACTTCCACGTCGTTGAGTTCGCCACCGAGATCAGCGCGGTGAACATGGGCAACGGACTGATCTACGACGCCACCGTGCTGGGTTACGACAAATCTCGGGACGTCGCGGTCGTGCAGTTGATCACCGCGGCCGACCTGCCAGTGGTCGAGTTGGCCCCGGACCCACTTCCCGACGTGGGTGATGCAGTCACTGCCATCGGGAACGCCTCGGGTGCAGGGGTATTGGTACCGGCACCCGGGGCTGTGACCGCCCTCGATCAGCAGGTGCGCACTCGCAGTTCGGTGGACGGCTCACGTAACACGCTGGACAAGATGATTCGCGTCGATGCCGATGTGCGAGCGGGAGATTCGGGTGGGCCACTGTTCGACGCCTGGGGCAGGGTGGTGGGTGTGAACACCGCCGGACTGTCGGACGAGGCGCGCAACGGCACCGAGTTCACACCGCCACAGGCACCCGAGGCCTACGCCGTCCCGATCGGCGAGGCGGTTGCCGTACTCGATCAGGTGCTGGCCCGGCGATCCGGCGGCACAGTACATGTGGGCCCGACGCCGTACTTCGGGGTCTCGGTGCGTGACGTGTCGGTCTTCGAGAACAAACCGGCGATGGGTGCAGCCGTCGTCTCGGTGAACTCCGATTCTCCCGCGGAGATTCTCGGCTTGTCGGCGGGAGACATCATCGTCTCGCTGGATGGAACGGACGTGCAGTCCTCCGCGGATCTGTCGGAGGCACTCGTCGGTCGCATCCCGGGCGATACCGCCGTCGTGGAGTGGGTGGACGATGCAGGCGTAACCACCACCGGCACAGTCACTCTCGCCCAGGGAACCCCGAGCGCCTGAGGGCGATCAGGCCTGCAACACCGACAACACATTGCCCGCCGGATCTGTGAACCAGGCGATCAACGGCCCACCGTGTCGAAAGATTCCCTTGTCGTCGGTCCCCATATCTGGATACTGTTGGAACGCAACACCTTTTGCGGTCAGAACATCGACTGCAGCCTCGATGTCGACCACCGGGAAGTTGAGGATTGTGTACTGCGCCGGCACGTGGCCAGGCCGAGGGTAGACCAGCACCGTCGCGGCTGCCAGGTGTAGTTCGAGCATCCCCATCTCGTTGTCGGTCACCTCGAGACCGAGGGTGTCGGCGTAGAACGTGCGGGCCGCAGGCAGGTCGTCGACGGCGAATCCGGAGAACGGTGCTCGGGCCAGATCGATGGTGGTCATGGACGAATTATCGCGCTCTCTCACGTGCCATGGGCCGATATCCGAGTAGCGTGGCTTCCGTGACTATTCGCCTCGGTTACCAGATGCCCAACTTCAGCTACGACGGTTCGGTCGCAGAACTCTTTCCCCAGGTCATCGCGCAGGCGCGCGAGGCCGAAGCGGCCGGGTTCGACACCGCGTTCGTGATGGATCACTTCTACCAACTCCCTGGAATCGGCAAGCCCGACGAGCCCATGCTCGAGGCCTACTCCGCGCTGTCCGCCCTTGCGACCGCCACCGACACCATCCAGCTCTCCGCCCTGGTCACCGGAAACACCTACCGCAATCCGGCGATCCTGGCCAAGACCGTCACCACGCTCGACGTCGTCAGCGGCGGTCGCGCGATCCTCGGCATCGGAGCCGGCTGGTACGAACTCGAGCACCAGAGCTTCGGACTCGAATTCGGTACGTTCACCGATCGGTTCGAGCGTCTCGACGAGGCCCTGCAGATCATCGAACCCATGTTGCGCGGCCAGCGTCCCACGTTCGACGGCCTCTGGTACCAGGTCGAGAACGCGATGAACGAGCCGCGTATTCGCGACGACCTGCCGATCATGCTGGGCGGCGGTGGCGAGAAGAAGACCTTCGGCCTGGCCGCTCAGTTCGCCGATCACCTCAACATCATCTGCGACGCAAACGAATTGCCGCGCAAGATGGCGGCCGTTCAGGCCCGCTGCGAGGAAGTCGACCGCGACCCGAAGGATCTCGAAACGAGCTTCCTCGCGTTCGTCATCATCGACGAGGACGGCGACAAGGCCAAGGAATTGCAGCGCGAGTTCGTGCTGAAGCAGGGCCTCGATCTGACCAACCTGTCCGAGGAGGACGCGGCGAAGGCCACCGATCGCCACTTCTGTGGAACCCCCGACGATGTTGCCGAGCAGGTGCAGAAGCGCGTCCTCGATCAGGGCATCGACGGCGTCATCATCAACCTGATCACCAACGGGCACCAGCCAGGAGCCGTCGAGCTGGCAGGAAAGGCATTGAAGCCTCTCGTCTGACACGGCTGTCGCCTGCCCCACACGTGTGGTGGAGCAGGCGACAACAGCAGGACCCAACCGGTGCTATCGAGGCGGTTTGACTGCCAGCACCGGCTTGGGGCACGAGAGCAGCAGCTGCTGGGCGGAGCTGCCCATCAGCAGTTTGCCCACTGCTGACCGGTGTCTGATTCCGATGACCAGTACGTCGGCATCGTCGCCGTCCATGACGGTGAGCAGTGCGTCGACGGTATCCGAAACTACAGCCTGGTCCAGGACGTACTCGACACCGGAGCGATCGAGGGTGGCGTGCAACTCCGTCACGGCCTCGGAATCCGCGAATCGCGGATCGGCCAAGGAGTCGCCGGTGGAGGTGTTGACGACCTTGAGGCCGGTGTTGCGGAACTTGGCCTCGGCAATTCCGTGCTCGAGTGCCGCGGCACCGAATTTGTCAGGGGTGTAGCCGACGACGATCATGCATTTTCCTTCGTCTTCTGGAGGGTGGGTGCAGTGCGGGGCCGAACGAGCTTTGCCACGAACGGCGCAGCCAGTAGCAGAACGATGACGACGTAGACCACGATGGCGATGGGTTCGGAGAGGACACTGCTCCATTCGCCGCCGCCGAGCTGCAGCGTCTGGCGCAGTTGACGCTCTACCCGTGGACCGAGGATGACACCGATGATGAGTGGCAGGACGGGTAGTCCGAAGCGCCGCATCATCAGTCCGAGCAATCCGAAGATCAGCAGCAGAACCAGATCGAGCAACTGGAGATTGACGGCGTAGGCACCCAGCACGGCAAAGAACAGAATTCCCGC
The DNA here is from genome assembly GCF_000760935.2 of Rhodococcoides fascians A25f. Taxonomy (NCBI): domain Bacteria; kingdom Bacillati; phylum Actinomycetota; class Actinomycetes; order Mycobacteriales; family Nocardiaceae; genus Rhodococcoides; species Rhodococcoides fascians. Next base: position 5,624,533 of record NZ_CP049744.1, read on the forward strand.
GTACAGGTACGGCCGCGGTGTGCGCAGCAGCTTTGCCCACAGTGGTGCCAACGGGAGGTTGAGCACGAGCAGCAGGAAGTTACCGATGAACAAGCTCGCGATCAACGTCCAGATCAGCAGCGGTTCCTTGTCGAACAACGTCGGTCCGGGCTGAATTCCGTATGACACGAACGCGGTGAGCATGACTGCCGCAGTGGCATTCGTGGGCAGACCCAACGACAGCATCGGCACGAGAGTGCCTGCCGCAGAGGCGTTGTTGGCTGCCTCTGGCCCTGCAACACCCTCGATGGCACCCTTGCCGAATTCCTCCGGATGCTTGGACAGCTTCTTCTCGGTGATGTACGACAGGAACGTCGGCAGCTCGGCCCCGCCGGCGGGCAACGCGCCGAACGGGAATCCGTATGCGGTACCGCGCAACCACGGCTTCCACGATCGCTTCCAATCGCTCTTGCCCATCCATGGGCGCCCGACGGGAATCACCTCGGCCGGCTTGCGGCGCAGATGCGCAGCGACCCACAGGGCCTCGCCCAGTGCGAACACGGCGACAGCGATGACCACGATGTCGATTCCGTCGGAGAGTTGAGCGACACCGAAGGTGGCCCGGGGTTGGCCGGTGAGGAAATCGATTCCCACGAGTCCGATGGCGAGTCCCAGCAGCAGAGAGATGCATCCGCGCAATTTCGAGCTGCCGAGTACCGCAGTCACAGCGACCAAGGCCAGCACCATGATTGCCAGGTACGAGGGCGCTCCCAGCGACACCGCGAAGCGCGAGACGATGGGGGCGAACAGCACCAGCAGCATGGTTCCGATCGATCCGGCGATGAACGATCCGATGGCGGCCGTGGCGAGTGCTTGCGCGGCCCGCCCGGCCTTGGCCATCTTGTTGCCTTCGATAGCGGTGATCACCGACGACGATTCGCCCGGAGTGTTGAGCAGGATCGACGTGGTCGAGCCACCGTACATGCCGCCGTAGTAGATTCCGGCGAACATGATGAATGCCGCACTGGGACTGACGTTGTAGGTGATCGGAAGGAGCAGTGCGACGGTCATTGCCGGGCCGATTCCCGGCAGTACACCCACCGCGGTGCCCAACAGCACTCCGATGCACGCATAGAGCAGATTCATCGGGGTGACGGCTTCGGAGAAGCCTTGCATCAGCCAGTTCAGATTGTCCATCAGAGTATTCCGTCCAGAATGCCTGCAGGCAGCGGTATCCCGAGCCCGACGTAGAACGCATAGAAGCTCAGAAGTGAGAGAACGAGCCCGATGGCCAGGTTACGAATCCAGTGTCGATTGCCGAGAATCGTTGCGGCCCCGCCGAAGAGCATCGCCCCGACGATCACCCAGCCCAGCGTGTCCACCAGCACGATCGTTGCCACGAAGAGCCCGACGAGCAGTCCGACGGTCTTCCAGTCGGCCGGAGTAGAGGTGTCGATGTCTTCACCCCCGTCCTGCTCACCTCGGCTACCCCTGAGGGTTGCCACGGCGAGCAAGACGGAGCAGACGAGCATGGCGATCCCGACGACGATGGGAATCAGCTTGGGACCCACGGGATCGACCTTGGCGAATTCCGCTGTGAGAGAGAGCGCGTCGACGATCAAGAATACGCCGACCACCAGCAGTACCGCGCAGACCAGGAGCTGCGCGCGGTCCGGACCGACCTTCTCCGACCCAGTCTCACCGCTATCGTCGGTGCGGTCGACCGTGGCGGTCATACGAGTCCCAGTTCTGTGAGTGTCGACTCGACCCGGGCATCCTGATCTCGCAGGAACTGCTCGAAAGCAGGTCCGGTCTCGAATGCGTCGATCCATCCGTTGGTCACGAGCGCTTCCTTCCATTCGTCGGTGCCGTGCAGCTCGGTCAACGCCGCAACCATCTGTGCACGAACGTCTTCGGGTGTTCCGGGCGGTGCGAGAACACCGCGCCAATTGGTGAACTGCAGATCGATACCGGCTTCGGTCAGGGTCGGTGCATCGATGCCGGGCAGTCGCTCGGCTCCCGACACGGCCAGCACTCGCACCTGTCCGGCCTCGATCTGATCGATGTACTCGCCCAGCCCCGACGTGCCCGCGGAGATCTTGTTGCCCAGCAGGGCCGTCAACAGATCGCCGCCGCCGTCATAGGACACGAAGTTCACGGCCGTCGGATCCACGCCCACCGTGCGCGCGGTTTCCATCGGAAACAGGTGGTCGGGCCCGCCCGGAGAGGATCCTCCGCCGATCGTCACCGAGGACGGGTCGGCTTTCCACGCCTCGACGAAGTCGGCGACGGTCTGGAACGGCGAATCCGCGGGGACGAGAATTCCCTCTTGTTCTTCGACGATCTTGGCAAGCGGGGTGGCGTCGGAGACTCGATCGGTCGAGCCGTTGGTGTACATCGCGCCGACGACACCGAGTCCCATCATCATCATCAGGTCGTCGTTGCCTGCCTCGTTCATCAATCGAGCCATGGCAACGGTTCCGCCTGCTCCGATGACGTTGAAGACCTCGACGCGGCCGGTGATGTCGGTTTCCTCCATGATCTTCACTGCGGTTCGCGCGGTCAGGTCGTAACCCCCACCGGGACTGTTGGGCACCATCATCCGGATGCGGTGCAGCCCCTCGCCTTCGTCGCCTCGGGTGACGCCACATGATGCGAGCGCCAGCACGAGCAGTGGGATCAGTGCCAACACCACTGTCAGCCTTCTGGGCATCGGTCCTCGTTTCGGTTCGGTCTCTGTGAGACTGTGATCGGTAGCAAGTATCGATTCCAACGTGATGCGAGTCACTTTTGAGAAACCAATGGAAGTTAAGTTCTTTGTGGTCACGACAGAGTCGACGACCAGTCAACCGACGACACACCCTCACCCTCGCCGGGCAGTACTTGGTGTTGCAGCTCGCCGTCCTCGCCCTCGTACTCGGTGCCGTCGCCGCGATATCGATAGAGCAGTCCACCGACGAATTTCGCGACCTGCGCGGAGCTCGGATGCTTTCCGTTGCCGAGAATCTGGCGTCGACTCCCGTCGTTCGTGATCAGCTGGACGCGCCATTGGTCGAACGAGTGCTCGCACCCGACGTAGATCGGGCCGTCGCGCTCTCCGGCGCATCGCTGGCAGAAATAGTGTCCACCGACGGTGCTGTGATCGTGTCCACCGATCCCACCCGAATCGGTAGCTCAGCCGCCCTGGGGGACAGCGACGTCCTCGACGGCCGCGGGTGGTCGGGTGACATCGAAGCTGCGGGCATCCGGTCCATTGCCGGCCACGTCCCCGTCCTGGCAGCCGATGGTTCGGTGCTCGCCATCGTGACCGTGGCGGAGCGGTACCCGTCCACGTGGACGCTGTTGTCCGAGTCCGGAGCGAGATTGATTCTGTACCTGGCAATCGGTGCCGGTCTGGGTGCCGTGGGGTCGTGGTTGCTCTCTCGCCGGATACGGCGACACACGTTCGGCCTGGAGACGGCAGAGATCGCAAGCCTCGCCGACCATCGAGAAGCGTTGTTGCACAGTATCCGTGAGGGGGTGATCGCCATCGGAAACGACGGCACCATCACCGTGATCAACGACAGCGCATGCACACTTCTCGGGCTCGATCCCACCGTGGTCGGCAAGCAGGTGGACCACGTCGGCATCGACGACGGGGTACTGGACGTTCTGAAGTCCGATGGAGAGGTGGCGGACTTCATCGTCACGACCGCGCACAGGGTGCTCGCACTCAACCGCCGCACCGCCACCAGCCGCGGACAACACATCGGCACCGTCACCACGATGCGTGACAGCACCGAGCTCGCGTCGATGCAGAGTCAGCTGACGTCACACCGCAGTGTCACCGACACGCTCCGCGCCCAGACTCACGAATTCGCCAATCAACTCCATACCATTTCCGGCTTGGCCCAATTGGGCAGTTACGACGAGGTGACAGCCCTCGTCGGCACCCTCACCCGTAGGCGCGCGGAGATCAGCGAATCGATCACCGCACACATCCACGATCCGGCGGTGGCAGCGCTACTCATCGCGAAGACGTCGTTGGCCGCAGAAATCGGTGTGCGCCTGACTCTCGACCCCGCATCCAACCTGAGACCGCTCGACCCCGCGATGTCGACGGACGTGATCACGGTGGTGGGCAATCTGGTGGACAACGCACTCGACGCATCGCGCGAATGCGGCGAGCGTGCCATCACGGTCGTCATCGACGACACGGACGAGTTGGTCATCGATGTCACCGACTCGGGCCGAGGGGTGCCGGAACACATGCGACAATCTGTGTTCTCACGGGGAGTGACCTCGAAACCCGACCAACCCGGCGGGCGCGGAATCGGTCTCGCTCTGGTCCGATTGGTCAGTACGCAACACGGCGGAACAGCGACGGTGGACAACGCCGCTACCGGGGGCGCTAGATTCCGAGTGCGAATCCCGTTGCCGGAGCGAGAGAGCACAGGAGAACGATGACCGCATCGACGACCGTCCTCGTGGTCGACGACGACTTCATGGTGGCCGACATTCATCGTCGCTTCGTGGACCGGACAGACGGCTTCAGGGCAGTGGGTGTAGCTCGTACTGCAGCGGAAGCACTCACTGCCATTGCCGAAATACAGCCGGATCTGATTTTGCTCGACGTCCATCTTCCGGACGCATCGGGGCTCGACGTCCTCCGAACGTTGCGCGCGCAGAACAACGCCGTAGGCGTCATCATGATCACCGCCGCTCGCGAATTGGATACCGTCAATGCCGCGCTGACCGGTGGTGCCACGGACTACCTCATCAAACCGTTCGAGTACGTGAACCTGAGAGACAAGCTCGACGCGTTTCTGGCGCGCCGGAAGGCTCTGTCCACGGATCGGCTCGACCAGGGTGTCGTCGACGCTCTGTTCGGTCGTGGAACCGTCGCCGCCGAACGCGTGCAGTTGCCGAAGGGAATGTCCGCCGAGACAGGGAAGTCGGTGCTCGACGTCATCACGCCGGGAACCGAATTGTCGGCGAGTGAATGTGCCGATCTCGTCGGGATTTCGCGCGTGAGTGCACGCAGATACCTCGAGCATTACCTGTCACACGAGATTCTCGATATCCGGCTGCAGTACGGCAGGGCCGGGCGACCCGAACGGCTGTATCGCCGTCGATAGTGGCACGCCGGCATACCTCCAGCAGTAGCCACGACGGCGCGAGCAGTGGCATAGTTCCCCCGTGGCTCAGCTGAGGATGAACGGGCACCGTGTCTTGGTCGCAGACCTGACCGGCGACTCCCTGCGCGCGATGTCGGGTTCGATGGTGGCCTACGAGGGCGATGTCGCCTTCAAGAGCGCAGGCATGGGCGGGGGCGGCGGTTTCCGCGCCGCGCTCAAACAGAAGGTGACCGGCGAGTCGTTGTCACTGATGGACGTATCCGGCAAGGGCACCGTGTACTTCGCCGTCGATGCCCAGGACATCACTCTCGTCGAGGTGCAAGGCGACAGCCTCCACGTCGAATCGTCTCAATTACTCGCTCTCACAGGTCAATTGAAGACCGATGTGAAGTTCTCCGGTCTTCGCGGCGCAACGTCGGGGCAGGGCTTGTTCACCACGGTGGTCAGCGGATCCGGCACCGTGGCGCTGTTGTCGAAGGGTGGGCCGATCATCGCCCTCGCCGTCGATCCGCAATATCCCCTCGTCGTCGATCCCGACGCGTTCGTCGCCCACCGCGGCCAGCTGAACCAGAGCTTCGTCACCGACGTCACGTGGCGCTCCGCTATCGGCGGCGGCAGCGGCGAGGCGTTCTCCCTCCGCTTCGACGGCCAGGGCGTCGTGTACATCCAACCCGAGGAGCGCTGACGTGCCACTCGAACTCGTCAACAGCAAAGTCGTGAAATCCGTTCTGGCACCGAATCAGAACGTGCTCGCGCGTCGTGGATCGATGCTCTACTACACCGGCGACGTCCGGTTCGTTCCGCACTCGATGGGCGGCTCGGCCGGTGCCATGCCCGGCATGGGCGGCGTTGCCGGGATGGCCGGCCGGATGATGGCGGGCGAACACGTCGCGATGATGGCCGCCGAGGGGCAGGGCGAGGTCTTCTACGGTCACGCCGGGTTGTACATCGAGGTGATCCATCTCGACGGGTCGTCGATGCTCACCGTCGAAGCCGATCGGCTCCTGGTGCACGACGGCTACCTGCAGAGTTCCATCGTGGCATTGACCTCGCAGGGCGGCGTCCGCGGAGCAGTGCGCGGCGCAATGACCGGGCAAGGTCTGTTCACGACGCAACTCACCGGGCAGGGCAGCGTCGCTGTCCTGTCGCACGGCGGCGCGACACCGTTGCAGGTCGGGCCCGATCACCCACAGGTGGTGGTCGATCCGCAGGCGTACGTGTGCCACATCGGCAACATCAACGTCGACATCTCTGCCAATGTCGGCTGGCGTGACGCCGTCGGCAAGGGCAGCGGCGAGGCGATCCAGCTGAAGATGACCGGCATGGGCACCGTGTGGGTGCAGGCGTCCGAGCAGAAGTTCTAGGGAGCGGCGCAATGAGTTTGGAGATTCACACCCCGTACACCCTGCCGGTCAACGACAACGTGCCCGGCAACGACTACGCATTCTGCGTCGAACTTGCGGGTCAGCCGTGGTTCACGTCGAAGGGCGCGATGATCGCGTACTACGGCAACATTCGCTTCGAGCCGCTGGGGCAGACGTCGATGCCTGCCATCGTCGCCGCGCGGTTCTCGTCTCCGCTGTACTCCAACGACTGGGTTCTCGCGCAGGGTCAGGGCAAGCTGATCCTCGGCGATCGCGGATTCAACATCAACAGCTACGACCTCGACGACGGCAACCTGACGATCCGAGCCGCGAATCTGCTTGCGTTCGAGCCGACTCTGGATCTCAAGCAGTCCATCGTCCCGGGATTTCTCACTCTGCTCGGTACCGGTAAGTTCCTGGCCTCGTCCAACGGCACCGTCATGTTCGCCGAGCCGCCGCTGCGCATCGACCCGGAAGCGCTTGTGGGATGGGCGGATTGCCCGTCACCGTCGCATCACTTCGACGCAGACTGGATGCAGAACTTCCTCGGTGCGGCGCGCGGATTTCTCGGAGCCAACAGCGGCGAGGAGCGTCAGTTCGACTTCACCGGTGCCGGCACCGTGTTGATCCAGTCGAGTGAGAAGGTTCTCGACGATTCACATCTGTTGCGGTACGTCGAGTCGCAGACGGTCTCGCTCGGCCAGAACTCGCTGCGGGCTCTGCACAACACCATCGGTGCCCGGCTACAGCAGTAGCCCGGCTTTCACGGCCTCTACGACGCCTTCGCGATTGTCAGCCATCATGACGTGGCCGGCATTGTCGATGCGTGTGAAACCCACACCTGCAGAAGTTAATCGGTCCTGCTGACTCGGAGCGCCGGTACGCTCTCCGTAGACGAACAACCGCGGTACGGTGAGCGACTCCAGCATGGCCTGCACCGTCGGATCAGGTCCCACGCACAGCCCGGCGGCGGTGCGATGAAGTGCAACCGGATCGGCAACGCGCAGGGTGGACGCCCATTCCGGATCCGCGTCGGCGATCAATCGGTCGATACCGGTGTCGACGAACTCGGCCTCCGACTGCCGAGCAATCTCGACACTGGCGGTGCCGTCCCACGGCAGCAGGTTGGGTTCGAGCACGATCAGCCGGCCCACCAGATCCGGTCGACGGTAGGCGAGCACGATGGCGATCGATCCACCCAGGCTGTGGCCGACAAGGTCGACCGACGAGAGGTTCCGCTGATCGAGCAGGTCTGCAACGGCGGCAGCATGGTCGTCGAGTGAGTACCCGAAATCGAGCGGGCGATCGCTGAAACCGAAGCCGAGCAGATCCGGCAGCAGCCGCTCTCGACCCTCGAACGTCGCGTCGGCGGCGATGGCGCCAAATGCCGGGATGCCCGCGGAGCCGAGTCCGTGCAGAAAGACCAGAGCTGGGTCGGTGCTGCCCGGCAACGTGAACGTACGGACGCTCGGCGGCTGTTCGGAGAAAACGCGCATACTGGAGTATCACCTGAGGAGGTACAGCCATGGCCAACCAAGGACCCTTCGGATTCGGATCCGACGACTTCGACAAGTTCGCCCGAGAGGCAACCGAGGGACTGCGCGAGGTGGTCGGTTCACTGTTCGCCTCCAACGTCAGTGCGCCCAAGGCTCCGCCCGAGCCCGAAACCACAGGTCAGAAGGGCGACGGAGTCTGGGCGATCTACAGCGTCGACGACGCTGGATCACCCCAGATCGACCAGCTCTACGCCACCGAACTCGATGCCCTCCGTGCACACAAGGACAACACCGACCCGCGTCGACGGGTCCGCTTCCTGCCCTACGGCGTGAGCGTCAGCGTCCTGGAGGACTGACATGGGTGCATGCGGCTAGCGTGCACCTGTGTCAGTGAACGGTGACGGATGAATTCCGGGACCGACGCACGATCTGCGGATCGCCACTCAGCCGTACTGACGTTTGTGGTCGCCTCGATCACCAGCGTGGTCAGCGTGGTCGCCTTTCTCGACTCGAGCGTGATGGATCTGCTCGTCCGGAACCGGCCGCTCCTCGAATCCGGCCAGTGGTGGCGAGCTGTCACACCGGTACTGGTGCAGCCGGACGGTTGGGGTCAGTTCGCCTTCAACCTCCTCGGAACAGTGCTGGTGGGGGTCGCCGCACAGCGCCGGGTGGGGCCGGCCACCTGGTTGTGTGCCTACGCCATCGGTGGTGTCGGCAGTGTCGCGATCTACAGCGTGTGGCATCCGGCCGACACCGGCGGCGGTTCGTCGGCGGCCGTCGCAGCCCTGATCGGAGTGCTGGTGGTGACCTGCGCGGTCGAGCCCGATCACAGCCCGCTCGGTGGATGCGCTCAGGTGTACGCGATGTTTTTCGCCGTCTACCTCACGGCACTCGATATCGGCGGCGTGGAAGCATCGGTGATTGCGGGCAATGCTTCCATCGTGGCGACAGCGGTGGCGCGCCGCGGGCTGGGCGTCGAGCGAACGTCACTCGTGGTGCTGTCGGTGGTCACGCTGACCGGCATCACAATGACGGTGCTCAGAGACGACCACGGCACTGGCATCCTGATCGGCCTCGCGTTCGGAATCCTTGCGGAGATTCGCCGTCGCCGCTCGACCGCCGAGCGGTAGCTCCCGCGCGCGGGAGCTACGAGCGCTCGCGACGTAACCTAACGGCGGAACGCCTCTACCGCATTCGCCGCCTGTTCGACGCCACCGTGCGCTCGCACCTCGGCACCGAGTTCTGCTGCACGTGAACCGAATTCGCGGGCTTCGGCGACTGCCTCGGCCAGCGTCACAGCCGTGACCTTCTCGAAGTCCAGGTGCACACCCACCCCGAGTTCGGTGAGCATTGCGGCGTTGCCGAACTGATCGACAGCCTGCGGCACCGCCACTGTCGGCACGCCGAACCACAGCGCCTCCGTGCATCCGCCCATCCCGGCGTGGGTGATGAAGACGGTGGTGGCGTCCAGCACCGCAAGCTGGGGAACATGTTCGTGCACTTCGATATTCGCGGGAATATCACCCAGCACGGCCGGATCGACACGTCGACCGATGGAGATCACCACATTCCAGTCGGTGTTCCCGAACGCCTCGATACACAGTCGATAGAACTCCGGTCGCTCGTTGTATCCGGTGCCGAGCGAGATGTACAGGACAGGTGCGCCGGGTGACGTCCAGCTGCGGTCACTCAGGCGTACCGGATCGAGACAAGGTCCGACGAACTGGACCGTGTCGGCCACCCGGTCGGCATGCGGCTGCATCACCCGCGGAATCAGCGACAGGCAGTGCGTCGGATACGTGATCCACTCCCAGGGGTCGGCGTCGATATCGTTCTCTCGCAACCAGGTTGCATAGGTGTCGCGATACGCGACACCGGTCGGCGACTCTCGGATGGAGGTCATCCCATCACCGAGATCCTCCGCGTAACCGGCCCAGGCCACGTACGTCGGCGAGAGTTGTACGGCAGGCACCCCGTAGCGCACCCCGAGGACCGGTGCCGTCATACCGCCGATGTCGTACAGGAACAGGTCCGGCTGATCGTCGTCGTAGAACGCAGTGAGCACGGGGTACGACGCAATGGCCTCGTCGAGGAACACCCGCATCGCCGACGCCGGATCATCGGGCCACGAAGCCTCTCCGTCGGGCAGCATCGACTCGAACGCGACCACCTCCACGCCTGCAGGTTCCACCATGTGCCGCAGAGAATCTCCGACGGCATAGGTGACGCGATGCCCGCGCCGCACCAGCTCGGCGATGACGGCCAGTGATGGATAGATGTGGCTGGGAGCCGTCGTGCCGATCATGGCGATGTGCATGGTTCCCACCGTAAAGCGCATCCCGCAGTGCGAGCTAGCGAATTTCGTTGGCGATCAGATCCAGCAAGCCAGGAAATCGCTCATTCAGCTCCTGCCGTCGCAGCGTCACTTTGCGACTGTTGCCACGGTCGACCTGGAAGACCAGACCTGCTTCCCGTAGCACTCGAAAGTGATGCGTCAGAGTTGATTTGGTGACACCGAGCTCGAAGGACATACATGTTCGTTCGGCACCGTCGTCGTCGCCGACGAGTTCGGTGACCACCTTACGGCGCAGCGGATCCGCCAGCGCGGACATCACCGCACCGAGTTGCATTTCCTCGGGCTCCGGATGCCCGTTCTCGTCTGCCATGAGCTCCTCCCGCATCAAGGTACGACTTGCGCCGTACCTCAAAACCTGTTCTAGTACGAAAAGCATCGTACCTAAGCGCAGGGGGATTCATGAGGGCAGTTCTACCGGTCGTACTCGCAGCGCAGTTCGTCGTACCGATGTCGATCTCGGGCACCGCCATCGCGCTTCCGGTCATCGCAGCCGATCTCGGCTCCGATCCCACCCCACTGCAGTGGGTCGTCAACGGCTTCAACGTCGCGTTCGCCCTCTTCACCGTCGTCTGGGGTGCGGTCTCGGATCGCATCGGGCACCGCACGTCGTTCCGCATCGGCGTACTGCTCACTGCCACGGCCAGCCTGGTGAGCGCACTCGCACCCTCCCTGCTCGTACTCGACGCGGCTCGGGTGGTCGCGGGTATCGGTGCCGCTGCGGTTCTGGTGGGCTCGACGTCGATTCTGTCGCTGCATTTTCACGGGACCGAACGAGCCACTGCATTTGCACTGTTCGGCACCGTGAACGGGCTCGGGTTGGCACTGGGTCCCACGATCTCCGGGCTACTGATCGCTGCAGTCGACTGGCGCGGGGTGTTCGCCGCTCAGGCGATCGTCCTGCTGATCGCGGCCGTCGGCACCCTGGCCCTGCCTACTCTGCGAGGCGAATCCACCAACCGTCTGCTGGATTTCGGCCTACTGCGCAACCGTCGATTCCTCGCGCTCTGCCTGGTCCCGGTGGCCGGAGCCATCGGTTTCGTCACCCTGCTCACCTACCTCCCCGCCGCTCTCGGCGCAGTCGCGTCGATGACTCCCGGCCGAGCCGGACTGTTCATGCTGGCGATGACCATCCCGGTTCTTCTCGCCCCGCTGACCGTGGCACGGCTGAGCACGATGTTCGACGCCGTGACGCCCAGCCGCGTCATTCTCGCGAGCCTGGGCTGCCTCGCTCTCGGCAATCTCGGCATGCTGGCCCTTCAACCCGGCGTCCCACTTCCCGCCGTGACGATCCCCATGATTCTGGTGGGGCTCGGTTTCGGACTCCCCATCGGTTTGGTCGACGGCGAAGCACTCGCCGTGGTTCCGCCGCACAGCAGCGGCACCGCCGCCGGGGTACTCAACCTGTTCCGCATCGGCAGCGAGGCCATCGCGGTCGCCGGCTATGCCTGGCTGCTGGCCTTCCTCATCCGCGGGCGGGTGTCGAACAAGATCGACGCCGACGCCGCTGCATCCGGGCAACCCGGATTCGCCGATGCCTACGCACACGCTTTCACCGAGGTGATCGCCCTCGTCGTCGTCGCTGTCGCTGTCACCGCAGCGGCAATCATTGCGCTTTCCCGGACGGCACGATCCGACGTATCGTCGGCGAATGCCCTTTCTGCAACCGGTGACCCTCGCTGACGATCTCGTGACTCTGGAGCCGCTGAGCCACGACCATCTCGAAGGACTGTCCGACGCCGCCCGCGACGGCGAGTTGTGGAACCTCTGGTACACCAGCGTGCCGAAACCCGAGGACATGGCCGCAGAGATCGATCGCCGGCTCGAATTGCTCGAAGCAGGAACCATGCTTCCGTTCACGCTGCGCCGCAACGACACCGGCCAGATCATCGGCGCGACGACGTTCTGCAACGTCGACTCGAAGAACCGTCGGGTCGAGATCGGGTACACCTGGAATGCCCGCTCCGCGCACGGAACCGGCACCAACGCCGCGAGCAAATTGCTGCTGCTGACGCATGCCTTCGAGGAACTGGGGTGCATCGCCGTCGAATTCCGCACGCACTGGATGAACCTGCAATCGCGCACGGCGATCGCAAAGCTCGGTGCCAAGCAGGATGGAATTCTGCGCAATCATCAACGCATGCCCGACGGTTCGTTGCGCGACACCGTGGTGTTCTCGATCATCGAATCCGAATGGCCCGCCGTCCGCAACGAACTCCGCAGGCGTACTGCACGGTAGGTTGACCCCATGCGTGTGGATGGGCGGGACATTCCCGTAGCGGGGAACCTGCTTCAACCGCTGGTGCGAAGAACCAGCGACATCATTCGGGTCGTGTCGGCTGCGGTACTGCTCGGCCTGGTCATCGCCGGTTCGCTGATCACCAGAAATCAGTGGGATGCGCTCGAGCAATCGGTGTCGAACATCGTCGGCGTGCTCAGCCCCGACCAGTCCAATGCCGTCTACATCGTCTACGGCGTCGCCATCCTCGCGCTCCCGTTCGGAGTCCTGATCGGCCTGATCGCCGGCCGCAAATGGAAACTGCTCGCCGGCTACGCGGCAGCGGCATTGCTGGCCGCGTTGGCGCTGTCGATCACCGGCACCGGAATCTCCACCCCCACCTGGGACCTGGACGTTCCCGAGCGACTCGACACCTTCCTCTCACAATTCCTCGACGACTCTCGCTGGATCGCCATGTTGGCCGCGGCCCTCACGGTGTCGGGCCCCGGCCTGCCCGCGCGGTGGCGTCGGGCATGGTGGACGCTGTTGCTCGCGTTCGTGCCGATCCATCTGGTCGTCTCCACTGTCGTCCCGGCTCGCTCGATGCTCGGTCTGGCCGTCGGCTGGCTCGTCGGAGCCGTCATCGTGCTGCTGGTCGGTACGCCGGCTCTCGAGGTTCCGCTCGACGCAGCACTGCGTCTGTTCCGCGATCGCGGCGTCACCGTCCACAGCTTCACCGTCGTCCGTCCGGCCGGACCGGGCCCGTTGGTGTTGAACGCACACACGTCCGATGCCGATGTGGTGGTCGAGTTGTACGGACAGAATCAGCGCAGTGGCGGTGCGCTACGACAGTTCTGGCGCTGGATCACGCGGCGTGGCAGCGAAACTGCGCCGCTCCATGCGTCCATGCGCAGGGCCGTCGAGCATCGAGCGCTGATGGGCCTGGCCATCGAGCGGCTGGGTGCCGCGGGCAGCCATCCGCTGGCGGTCGCGGCACTCGATCGGGGGTGGACCTTGTACGCGCACGATCTGCCCCTCGGTCAGCCGATCGAGGCCGAGCACGACGACGCCACCCTCAGCGCGTTGTGGAAGGCCCTGAACACCCTGCACGAGAACCAGATCTCGCACGGAGACCTGCACCGAGGCGAACTCCGAATCCATGAGGGTCGAGCCCTGTTCTGCGGTTACGGGCACGCCGAACTGGGTGCCTCGGATGCCCAGATGCAATCGGACGTTGCGCAGCTGTTGCTCACCACAGCAGACCTTTTCGGCTCTCGCCGTGCCGTGGAAACCGCCGTCGGAGTCCTCGGCTTCGACGCCGTGATCGCGGCATCGGGCCGCCTCACCAAATCCGCCATTCCGCCTCGGATTCGGCAATCGGTTCGCGATGCAGGCACGACGATGAAGGCCGTCCGGCTCGAGGTGCTCGAGCAGACCGGGGCCGCCAAGATCGAGGCCGAACAGGTCACTCGCTTCAGCCGAAACCAGATCATCTCGCTCGTGTTGTTGATCGGATTGGTCTACGTTGCGTACCCGTTCATCAGTGCGGTGCCTGCGTTCGTCACCGAACTGGGTTCGGTGGACTGGTGGTGGGTTCTGCTCGGGTTGGCGGTCTCTGCTCTGACGTACGTCGGTGCCGGAGCTGCGTTGTGGGCGTGCGCGTTCGGCAAGGTCAGCTTCTGGAATCTGACGGTCATGCAGGTTGCCAACACCTTCGCCGCGACGACGACCCCCGCAGGCGTGGGAGGACTGGCTCTGAGTGTGCGATTCCTGCAGAAGGGCGGATTGGGTGCCGTTCGCGCGACGGCGGCTGTGGCACTGCAACAGTCGGTCCAGGTGATCACGCACGTGAGCCTGTTGATCTTCTTCAGCGTCGTCGCCGGCACCTCCTCGGGGTTGTCGAACATGGTGCCCGGCAACACCGTGCTGTATCTGATAGCGGGTGCCGCATTCGGAGTCGTCGGAACGTTCATGTTCGTGCCCAAGCTGCGCCGGTGGCTTCGAGTCGCCGTCCGGCCGCAGATCAAGGAAGTCCTCACCGAACTGGGCGAGCTCGCACGTGATCCCAAGCGCTTCTCGATCATCATTCTCGGCTGTGCCGCAACGACATTGGGTGCAGCGCTGGCATTGTGGGCGAGCATCGAGGCCTTCGGCGGCGGTACGACGTTCGTGACGGTGACCGTCGTGACGATGATCGGCGGAACCCTCGCGTCCGCTGCACCGACACCCGGCGGCGTGGGTGCCGTGGAGGCCGCGCTGATCGGTGGTCTCGCGGCGTTCGGTCTACCTGCCTCGATCGCAGTGCCGTCGGTGTTGCTCTACCGTGTGCTGACCTGCTGGTTGCCGGTGTTCCTCGGGTGGCCCACGCTGCGTTGGATGACCGAGAAAGACATGGTCTGACCCACAGGCCGACAGGTACGCCCGATTTCGGCCCCGCCACTGGTAGCGCTGGTAGCGTTCGTGATGGCCGGGGATCTGCCCAGGAGAGGTAAGCCCATTTCCAAACCGGGAACCGTGGTGACGGCCCAGAGCCGTACGCGGTACAGACCTGGGATCGGCATCCCTCTCGACAGCGTCGAGGACGACTACACCTACTTCGCGAACACCGCACGCGAACGTTGGGTGCGTTACTTCATCGGGCTCGTGACACTCCTGTTCGGTGTGTCCGGCGTCCTGATGTCTGCCACCGGCATCCACTACGAGGGTTTGGACGTGTACGTCTTCATCGGCTCGTTGACGACGATTCCGGTGGCGATCGCCTGGTTCCTGCGGCCATGGCCGTCACCGCGCATGGCCAACGCCTTCGTTCTGTACGCCGACATCGGCGTCGTAGCGACCCTGTTCAGCAGTACGAACCGCCTCGTCCCGCTGACCGGGTGCATGATGTTCACCATCGTGGCGGTCTTCACCGTCATAGCCAGCTCGTATCGAGTGATGTGGGCTCACCTCGCCGTCTCGATGACGACAGTCCTCACCCTGGCCGTCCTCGCGGTGAAACAGGGAACGAACCCGTGGCTGGTGGCCGCGACCGCGGTCACCGTCGCCACGTTGTACCTCACCCCACTGATGATGCGGGCCTACATTCGGTATCTGCGTTCTCGGGCGTCCGGTGCAGTCACCGATTCGTTGACGGGCCTGTTCAACCGGCGTGGATTGCTCGAAGCGATCGACGGCGTCGCTATCGCCTACGCCGACGATGCATCCGATCGAGCCATCGGCGTCACCGTTCTCGACATCGACCGGTTCAAGGAGATCAACGACCGGTTCGGGCACCCGACCGGCGACGCCGTCTTGATCGAGATCGCAGCGCGCCTCACCGCCGCAGTCCCGCGGACGTCGGTGGTCTCGCGCCTGAGCGGAGACGAGTTCGTAGTGGTACACGTCGGTTCCCCCGGCGACATCGAATCGACTGTCGACAAGATCCGGAGCGGTCTCGACGAGACGTTCTCCGGACCTCCGTTCACCACCAGCCTCGGATCTGCCGTGGAATCGCTCGGCAGCGCACCCGTCACTCCGACGGTAGTGCGCAAGCTGATCGCACTGGCCGATATCGAGATGTACCGCAACAAGTCTCGGCTGGCCGGGGACGACGGCAGCGCGCGCGGCAGTAGCACCGGAACGCGAGCCGACATTCGCGCACGCATCGAAGGTCTGATCGCCCGAGGTGGACCGGACGTGGTGTTCCAACCCATCTGCGACACCGTCACCACTACCGTCGTCGGCTACGAGGCCCTCTCGCGCTTCCCGTTCGGCTACGGCTCGCCGACGATGTGGTTTCGCGACGCGACCAACGCCGGAATCGGGCCGCTCCTCGAAGTCGCGGCCATCGAACGTGCCCTCGTTGCCGCCGAGTCTCTGCCCCGCGGAATCTTCATCTCCCTCAACGCATCTGCCGACACCATTCGTTCCATCGACCTGGCTGCGAAGCTAAGGCCGTTCCAGAAAGACCGAGCGTTCCACATCGAGATCACCGAACACGAGCGGGTCGACGACTACCGCGCGGTCGCTCGAACCATCGAATCCTTGCGCGTGGCGGGCATCTCGATCTCCGTCGACGATGTCGGTGCCGGCTTCGCCGGGCTTCGCCAGGTGGTCGAACTGCGGCCCGACACCCTCAAGGTCGACTACGCATTGGTGCACGGAATCGACACCGACGCGGTCCGACGGGCCGCTGCCGCATCGGTGATCGGATTTGCACACGAGATCGGTTCCACCGTCATCATGGAAGGGGTCGAGACGGAGGCGGAACTGCAGGTCGCCGTCGAACTCAGAGCCGACATGGTGCAGGGATTCCTCACCGGTAAGCCTCGATCGGCGGATGCGATACGGGGCGTCTCCACCTAGAACAGTGCGTCGCCGTGGAACGCGTGCCAGTCGATTCCGTCATCGAGACCGACGACGCACGTTGCAGGTTTGCTGGTGCGCATCACTCTGGCGTAGTCGGAGTCCAGCGGTCGAGCGGATACAACGTTTCGGCGGCATGCTGTGTGTCGAGATACTCACGCACCTCGACTATTTCGGATCCCTCGACAACCGAACATGATTCGCTGACTGCCCGTTCGATAGAGCTCCGCGCCGCCGACCAGAAATTCCATGATGGCATCGCGACCGACCTTGGTGCCCGAGATGGGCAGTGTGCCGTGCAGCGTCCAGGTCGCGTTGTACGCGAACGAATTCGCGATCAGTTCCAGGTCACTGGTGGTGAGTACTGCCAGATAGGATTCGAGCACATCGGCGGTACGCATCACGACGTCACCTGCAGCACAGCGTTTCCGCGAAGCCGGCGCTCGCGGATATCGTCGATGACGAGCGCGGTGTCGTTCCACGGCAGCAGCGCGCCGATCTCAGGGTGCAGTCGACCCTCGGTCACCAGCCGCAGCAACGTGGCAAGGTCTTCGCTGTCCGTGTGGTCGGTGATCTCGTAGTGGAACAACTCGATTCGTGCGCCCACCGTTCCGTCGACCCATTCGAAGAAGTTCAGCGTCACCGGCTCGAGACTTGCCTGTCCGAACCAGATCACCGTTCCGGCGGGGTTGGTTCGCCGACGTGCCTCGGCGAAAGAATCACCACCGACGGAGTCCATCGTCACGTCGAACCAGCCCTCGGCGTCGCACACATGGGTCACGGTGGCAGCACCGAACTCACGGAGTCTCGCGCCGCGTTCGGCAGTGGCCGAGACTGCAGTGACAACCGCACCGGCACCGGTCGCGAGTTCCACCACATAATGGCCGACCCCTCCGCTCGCTCCGGTTATCAGCACGCGGCGACCGATCAGTGTTCCGGCACGGCGAATCAACCTGAGCGCCGTCAGCCCCGCAAGTGGAAGAGCCGCGGCCGTCGTCAATTCGACCGTACTGGGAACTTCCGCCAACGACGCTGCGCTCACCGCCACACGCTCTGCCCACGCAGAGTGCGGTGCGTGCCCCACTACCCGTGTGCCGAGCGCGGGTCCAGTGCCGTTGGCTGCCGCCACGACTACAGTGCCCGCGAGATCCTTCCCCGGCCGCCACCCGGCGGAGGGAGAATCCAGCAGGAACGTTTCACCACGGTTGACCGAGTACGCAGCTACTTCGACCACCGCCTCGTGGTCGGCGGGCACCGGCTCGGCCACATCGCCGAACGTAACCTGTTGAGGCGCTGTTGGAATCATTGCTTTCATGTCTGGCTCCCTCGGATGCCGGAGGATCGGGATCTTCTGGAGACCAGCTTTGCGAATATGGGCTACTTTCGTAAGTAGGCAGTATTAAGTGCTGCAGGCACCCCGCGGTAACCAAGGAGGTCAGCGCAATGTCCACGTCCCCGACCACATCTCCGGACGGACGCTTCGACGTACTCGCCGCCGGCTGTCCGACACGGCAAGTCGTGAATCGAATAGGTGACCGCTGGAGCTTGCTGGTCCTGTACGCACTCGAACGCGGCACGCTGCGATTTCAAGAATTACGACGCACTGTCGACGGGATCAGCCAGAAGATGCTGACGCAAACACTTCGCATTCTCGAACGCGACGGGCTGGTGAAACGCACTGTGTATGCAAGTGTCCCGGCAAGAGTCGAATACGAACTGACTCCGCTCGGCACGGATCTTGCCGAGGCAGTTGCCGTGATTCGCAGTTGGTCCTACGAGCACTTGGACCTGATCGAAAAGGCCCGTACGGAATATGACGCGACGCCCCGCGGCTGATGGCGTGCCGTCGGTGAGGCGCGCAGATTCGCCGCCGACGTGCACTCCACGTGACCTCGGTACCGAGGCTAGATCGACGAATCCACGGAGAACTTCGTCAGTACAGGCGCGGCAGCCAGGAGCGGCGGCATCTCGGTGATCTTGCCCGGGCCGGCGCGGAACTCGCGGTACTTCGCATCGGCCTCGGCCGACTCCCACGTTTCGTAGGCGACGACATGCGCCTCGTTCTCCTTGTCCACCCACACCTCGACGCCGAGGCAGCCCTCGAACGCACGGGTATCGGCAAGCACCGTGCGCAGCAACGCACGCGCCTCGGCAAGAGATTCGGGCTTGAACGTGAAATCCAGTGTTGCGATGAGGGCCATGGGCTTCACACTAGTCACCTCAGCCGAAGTGCCAAGTAGAACTCGATTCTGTCCTCCAGCCGCGACAGGTCGCGGCCGGTGAGTTCCTCGATGCGCTGCATTCGGTACCGCACAGAATTGACGTGCATGTGTAGTTGTTCGGCGCATCGGGTCCAGGCACCGTTGGTGTCGAGGTAGACCGACAGCGTGGCAATGAGATCGCTGTTGTGCTGATCGTCGTACTCCGTCAATGGATCGAGAAGCCTCGAGGTGAACATCCGGCGGACGTCGTCGGGCACATTTGCCAAAAGTATTGTCAACGTTGCCAATTCGTCATGACCGACGACACTGCAGTCCGCGCCCCGCCCCTCGGCGAGCCGGCGGGCGTAGCGCGCTTCCTCGATTGCGCTTCTGATGTCGGCGGCCGCGGTGGGAGCACTGACCCCGATGGTGGTGCCGCTGCCGATCAATCCCGGGGTCACGGACTGGACGGCACGTCGAACGGCGTCGGTCTTGTCGGTGCGCGCCTCCACCACAGCGATGGCCTCGTTCTCGACGACTCCCAGCGTGATGTCGAGAGGTGCCAGCAGTTCTCGTAGCAGCGGCCGCAGCTCACCGAGCCGGAGCGTCTCTCCCGAGGTAGCGGCAACGATTGCCGCATAGCGTGTTTCGGTATCGAGTCCGATGACGTGCATCTGCGCCAGGATGTCCGCCGGTGTCGCGCCGCCCACGATGGAGCGAACGAATTCCTGAGCCAGGATGCCCGATCCTGACACGCGTTCGTCGACGCGACCGCGTTCGACGGCGACGATCGACGCCAACTGCCCGGCCAGCGACGTTCTCGGGACATCCCATGTCTGCCAATCGCTTTCGAAGGCGACGAACCAGTCCACAACACGGGGGGTGGCCTCCCCGTCGACCGGAAAGATCGACACCCGCTGCGTTCGGCAGTACCGCGGCAGACGTACCGACGTCATGAACTCCCGCGCGACAGCCGCAGTGTCGGGCGGGTTCTCGGATCCGGCGAGAACACGTCCCGACGAGGTGACGACCCAGCACTTCATACCCAGATCGGAACTCACCATCTCCAACAGTGGCCCCAGGCCGCCGCCGGGTCCGGCGCTCGCCACGAGGCGTCGATGCCGGTCCAGCACGAGGCTCAGATCCGACGCCCGCGCCGTCGAGAGCTGCCGGACGACACTTTCGGTGACCGTGGCGAAGGCGATGTCGGCCGGCACTCGAAACAGCGGCAGACCGTGTTCGCGGCAGGCGTCGACGAGGTCGTCCGGCACAACACCGCCGTCGGAGGCCGCCAGCGCCGCGATTCCGGCCTTGGACACCGCCCGCACGAAGGTTCTCGAATCCTCCGGGCCCGCCCGCCACATCAGACCGGTCAACACCAGTTCGCCGCCACTGAGGTACCGGCTCGGATCGAGCATGTCGGTGGTGACGACCCACCTGATCGTCGGGTCGAAATGCTCGGGAGTCACGATCGGCTGCAGCTTCAGATCGGGGAGATCGGCCAGATCGCGCAGTCTCACGGTGTCATCGACCTCCTCTTCGTATGATCCTCCAAAACCTACACTGTGATCGGCGTCATACTTCGTCGTTCCTGTCCCTCGTTCGCGGTACTCCCGGCGGCTGTACTGGGTGAACACGAAATATGGACAGCGAGCGGAGCACCGAACATGGATTTCCTGCGACCACAGACCTGGAGCGACGCGTTGGCCGCAAAGGCCGACGACGTCGACGTGGTGCCCATTCAGGGCGGCACCGACGTCATGGTCGAGATGAATTTCGATCTGCACCGGCCGGGCGGACTGCTGGATCTGAACCCGATCAGCGAGCTCACCGAATGGCAGCAGCTACCCGATGGATCGCTTCGGGTGGGGGCAGGCGTGCCCTACGTCCGCATCATCGCCGAGCTCGGAGACAGACTTCCCGGCATCTCACAGGCGTCCCGCACCGTCGGTTCCCCGCAGATCCGCAATCGCGGCACCGTCGGCGGCAATCTCGGTGGAGCATCTCCTGCCGGTGACCTGCACGCGCCCTTGCTCGCTGCGGGCGCGACCGTAGAAGTGGAATCGGCCGCACGCGGGGTACGGATGATCCCCGCGACCGAGTTCTACCTCGGCGTCAAACGCAACTGCTGTGAGCCCGACGAGCTGATCCGTGCGTTCCACGTGATGCCGGCGGCGGGGCCTCAGTACTTCTCCAAGATCGGCACTCGCAACGCGATGGTCATTGCGGTGTGCTCGTTCTCGATCGCGCTGTTTCCGCAGGAGGGCCGCGTCGGCACCGGTCTCGGCTCCGCTGCGCCGACGCCGCGTCGGGCTTACGATGCCGAGAACTACCTCGCGGCCGAACTCGACTGGGACGGTGCCCTCGATCCGCGGGTGTCCGAGGAATTCGGCCGATTGGTCAGTGCGGCAGCAAGTCCCATCGACGACGTACGAGGCACTGCCGATTACCGCAAGCACGCCCTCTCCGTGATGGCCCGGCGCACGCTGGGTTGGGCATGGCGAGACCTCACAGCCGCACGGAAGGTGGCCTGAACATGCGAGTCAACTGCACCATCAACGGAAAAGACATGGAAGCCGACGACGTCTGGGAGGGCGAGAGTCTGCTGTACCTGTTGCGTGAACGCATGGGGCTTCCCGGATCCAAGAACGCGTGCGAGCAAGGCGAATGCGGATCGTGCACGGTCTATCTCGACGGTATCCCGGCCTGCGCCTGCCTGGTGGCGGCCGGACAGGTCGAGGGCCGTGAGATTCGTACTGTCGAAGGCCTCGCCGACGGTGACAAGCTCGACCCGATGCAGGAGGCGTTCGTCGAGTGCGGAGCCGTCCAGTGCGGCTTCTGCACCCCGGGACTCGTAGTCCAGGCACACGATCTCATCGAACGCGTTCCCAACCCGTCGGACGTCGAGATTCGCGAGTCTCTCGCCGGAAACCTCTGCCGCTGTACCGGATACGAGAAGATCCTCGACGCCGTGCGGCTCGCAGCAACCCGAAAGGCCGAAGCCAAATGACCACCGTCATCTCGGGTGCGTACATCGCCCCGATCGTCGGCGACGAAATCCCGAACGGGTATCTCGTCGTCGAGGGCACCACGATCAGCGCCATCGGATCGGGCCCGGCACCGATCATCGCCGGGGCCGAGACGATCGATGCGTCCGGCTGCCTCGTCACCCCCGGCCTGGTGAACACTCACCACCACCTCTACCAGTGGGCCTCTCAAGGTCTGGCCAAGGACAACACCCTGTTCGAATGGCTTGTTGCACTGTACAAGCCGTGGTCCAAGATGGATGCCGAAGTCGTCGGCGGTGCTGCCGCAGCCGGGCTGGGATGGCTGGCGAAGTCGGGGTGCACCACGAGCACCGATCACCATTACATCTTCCCCAAGGGCCGAGGCGACCTCTTCGCCGCCGAGATCGATGCGGCACAACGCATCGGCGTCCGATTCCAACCGTGCCGCGGCTCGATGGATCGGGGCGTGTCCGACGGCGGTCTGCCACCGGACGAGGTTGTCGAATCGCTCGACGACATCCTCACCGCCACCGCCGAGGCCATCGACACCTATCACGACGCCTCCTTCGGCTCCATGCTCCGGATCGCGGTCGCACCCTGTTCGCCTTTCTCCATCAGCAAAGAGCTGCTCGTGGAGTCCGCCGGGCTTGCTCGCGCCAAAGGTGTTCGGCTGCATACCCACCTGGCCGAGACCCTCGACGAGGAGGAGCACTGCCTCGCTCAGATGAACTGCACCCCGGTCGAGTACATGGAGCAGGTCGGCTGGCTCGGTGACGACGTGTGGTTCGCCCACGCAGTCCACTTGCACGACTCCGACATCGCGAAGATGGCGGCCACCGGCACCGGCACGGCCCACTGCCCGAGTTCCAATGCACGTCTGGGCGCAGGCATCGCCCGAATCTCCGATCTACTCGCGGCCGGCGCACCCGTCGGCCTCGGTGTCGACGGTTCCGCCTCGGCCGAGATGGTGCCGCTGGCCGGAGAGGTGCGCCAGGCAATGTACATGCAGCGAGCCAAGTACGGTCCCACGGCACTCACGGCGCGTCAGGCACTCGAGATCGGAACCATCGGCGGCGCAACGGTACTGGGGCGTCAGACCGAGATCGGTTCGCTCGAGGTCGGCAAGCTGGCCGACATCGCGATCTGGCGCACCGACGGGTTCTACTCGGCCGTAGACGATCCGGTCGTGGCATTCGCGTACGGGCAGACGCCACCGCTCGCGCGATTGATGGTGGGCGGTCGGGCGATCGTCGAGAACGACGTTCTGACCAGTGCACCGCAGGACGAGATAGGACGCGCCGGAGCCGATGCGCACCGTCGCCTGATGAAACTCGCGGAGGACGTGCTGTGAGCGCCCCGACCACTACACCCCGGCAAGCTCCCGCCGACATCCCAGCCCCGGGACGTGGACGCGTCGGCGACAGCCCACTGCGGCCCGACGGTACGTTGAAGGTGAAGGGCGAGTTCGCGTATTCTTCGGACCTGTTCATCGACGGCATGCTGTGGGGCGCAACGCTTCGCAGCCCGCATCCCCGTGCGAAGATCGTCTCCGTCGATATCTCGAAGGCACTGGCAACACCCGGCGTCGAAGCCGTACTCACACATGAGGACGTGCCGGGACGTAAGTGCTTCGGACTCGACCACACGTGGGACCAGCCGGTGTTGGCCTTCGACGAGGTGCGACACGAGGGTGAACCGATCGCGCTGATCGCCGCCGACCATCCCGAGACCGCCCGGCGCGCAATGGAAAAGATCGTCGTGGTCTACGACGTGCTCGAGCCCCTGACCGACGCTCGACGCGCAGCTCTGGATCCGGACTACCCGAAGGTGCAGGAACGCGGCGGAGTGGCGCGGCATCAGCCGGTCCGCGTCGGCAACGTCGCCGCCGCTCGGGCGACCGCGGACGTCATCGTCAGCAGCGACTTCGCCGTCGGGATCCAGGACCAGGCATTTCTCGGACCGGAATCCGGACTGGCCGTACCGGCCGAGGACGGCGGAATCGACCTGTATGTCGCAACGCAGTGGATGCACAACGACCTTGCCCAGATCGGACCGTGCCTCGGCCTGCCCGAAGAGAAGATCCGGATGACGCTCGCCGGCGTCGGCGGAGCATTCGGTGGCCGCGAGGACCTCTCGATGCAGATCCACGCCGCGATGCTCGCCATGCACACCGGTAAGCCCGTCAAGATCGTCTACAACCGCTACGAGTCGTTCTTCGGTCACGTGCACCGCCACCCGGCGCAGATGCACTACGAGTACGGTGCGACCAGCGACGGCAAGCTGGTGTTCGCCGACGTCGAGATCATCCTCGACGGCGGCGCGTACACCTCGGCCACCCTGAACGTCGTCGGCAACGCGGCCTCGCTCGGCGTCGGACCGTACATCATTCCCAACATCGAGATCGATGCGTACGGGGTGTACACCAACAACCCGCCATGCGGTGCGATGCGTGGATTCGGCGCAGTACAAGCATGTTTCGCGTACGAGTCGATGATGGACAAGCTCGGTGAGGCCTGCGGCATCGGACCGGTCGCGATCCGCCAGATCAAC
Source organism: Rhodococcoides fascians A25f (assembly GCF_000760935.2). Lineage (NCBI taxonomy): Bacteria > Bacillati > Actinomycetota > Actinomycetes > Mycobacteriales > Nocardiaceae > Rhodococcoides > Rhodococcoides fascians. The sequence continues at coordinate 5,649,163 of NZ_CP049744.1, forward strand.
GCCGTCAGCCAGGGCTCGATCCTGGCGACCGGCCAGGTGATCGAAGCGCCTGCACCCCTCGCCGAGATGCTCGCCCGAGCCGAAGCGATGGAACTACCTGCCCCGCTGGATGCGTCGGACATCAGGAATCTGCCGGGTGGGGCTTCCCAGACGACCCACGGCGAAGGCGTCGTGCGAGGAATCGGTTACGGCGTCGGAATCAAGAACATCTGCTTCTCCGAGAACTACGACGACTACTCCACTGCTCGCGTCCGCCTCGAGGTGATCGGCGGCGAGGCAACAGCATTGGTGCACACCGCCGCCGCAGAGGTGGGACAGGGCCTGGTGACGTTGGAAGCGCAGATCGCCCGCACCGAACTCGGAGTCACCAAGGTTGTCATCCACCCGGCCGACACCAAGGTCGGCAACGCCGGATCGTCCTCGGCGTCACGGCAGTCGTACATGACCGGTGGTGCCGTCAAGACTGCCTGCGAGGCCGTCCGTGAGGCGGTGTTCGTCCTGGCCGGCCTGTACCTCGGCCGCGCCGTGGCGGACCTCAGCCTCGACGGCGGCAAGATCGTTTCGGCCACCGACGGTGTGCTGGCGACGATCGAGGATGTGCTCGGCGACCGAGTCATCGAGCAGACACGTGAATTCCACCATCGCCCCACCAGCGGAATGGATCCGGTCACCGGGCAGGGCGCGAGCCACACCCAGCTCGCCCTGTGTGTTCACCGCGCCGTGGTGGACGTCGACGTCGATCTGGGGCTCGTGAAAGTGGTCGAGATGGCCGCTGTTCAGGACGTCGGCAAGATCCTCAACCTTCTCTCGCTCGAGGGCCAGATCCACGGCGGCACAGCCCAGGGCCTCGGCCTTGCCGTGATGGAGGAGATCGTCGTCGTCGACGGTTTGGTGAAGAACCCGTCGTTCACCGACTACCTCATCCCGACCATTCTCGACATGCCGCCCATGAAGCTGGACATTCTCGAGAACCCGGATCCGTTGGCACCCTACGGCCTTCGCGGCGCGGGCGAGCCGCCCACACTGTCGTCGACGCCCGCCGTCGTCGCTGCCATCCGCAACGCCACCGGACTCGCCCTGACCCGAGTTCCCGTGCGACCCGAACACATCGTCAACCCCTGATTCATTCGATGAGACCTTCTCCAGCACAGCGCGACCCGAGGCCAACTCCCCCGGCACGGTCACCGTCACACGCTCGGACAAGGTTGATCACGCCCTGGGAGGGCCGATCATGACCGATGTACACACACCCAGCACTCGCAAGAGCGGACAAGATCGATCTCGGATCGACAAGTTCTTCGATATCACCGGCCGAGGCTCTTCGGTATCGCGTGAGATCCGCGGCGGCGTCACCACTTTCGTGGCGATGGCGTACCTGATCGTTCTCATTCCGCTGATCATCGGCGATGCCCGCGATGTCACGGGTGCGACTCTCGATGCGGCGCAACTGTCGACGATGGTCGCTCTGTCCGCCGGCCTGACGACGATCCTGATGGGCGTGGTCGGTAACGCACCGCTCGCCATGGCAGCGGGACTCGGTGTGACACCCATCGTGGTGTTCCAGGCCGCCCCGTACATGACGTGGCCGCAGGCAATGGGTCTGGTGGTGCTCGAGGGCGTGGTCATCGTCGTCTTCGCCCTCACCGGTATTCGGCAGCTCATCATGGACGCGATCCCCTTGGTGCTCAAGCAGGCGATCGGCGTCGGAATCGGCGCGTTCATCGCCCTCATCGGGCTGGTCGACGCCGGGTTCGTCGGCCACCACGAGGCGGCCGCAACCGCTGTCACCCTCGGCACTTTCGGCAAGCTCGCAGGCTGGCCGGTGTTCGTGTTCTGCGTCGGCCTGATCCTGATGATCATGCTGTTCGTTCGGAGAGTGCCCGGCGCGATGCTGATCGGCATCTTCGTCGCCACCAATCTTGCGATCATCCTGAACTCGGTGTTCGACATCGCCCCGGAGGCGTGGGGCCCGGTGGTGCCGAAGGTGCCCGATTCCATTGTCGCCACACCGCAATTCGACCTGCTCTTCAACGTCGACCTGTTCGGCGGGTTCGCTCGAGCCGGTGTCGTCACGGCCTCGGTGGTGCTGTTCACGCTCGTGCTCTCCGGTTTCTTCGACGCCATGGGCACCATCCTGGGCGTCGGCGAGGAAGCGGGCCTGGTCGACAAGCAGGGCAGGATGCCGGGATTGAGCCGCATCCTCACCGTCGACGGCATCGGTGCCATCGTCGGAGGTGCGATCAACGGATCCGCCAACACTGCCGTCGTCGAGTCCGCGGCCGGCGTCACCGAAGGTGCCCGAACCGGTCTTGCGAGCGTCGTCACCGGCGGACTGTTGACCAGCCTGATCTTCTTCACCCCGTTGGCCGGGGTGGTCCCCGTCGGTGCAGCAGCCCCCGCGCTGGTTCTGGTGGGCGCGCTGATGATGACGCACGTACGTAAGATCGACTGGGAGAACACCGAAATCGCGATCCCAGCCTTCCTGACCATCGTGCTGATGCCCTTCACGTACTCGATCACCGTGGGAGTCGCAGCGGGTGTCATCTCGTACACCCTGGTTCGCCTCGCCAAAGGCAAAGCACGCCAGACGCATTGGCTGCTGTACCTGATGTCGGGAATCTTCCTGGTCTACTTCGCCCTGCACCCCATCGAAGAAGCGTTGGGAATCTCGTAACGTGAAAGAGATCATCGATCGTCTGACCGCCTGGGACCACGCCGGTGTTCCCTACGCGGTGGCGACGGTCATCGCGGTATCCGGAAGTGCTCCACGGCTTCCGGGTGCCGCGATGGCGGTCTGCGCCGACGGAGAGGCCGTCGGCAGCGTCTCCGGTGGCTGCGTCGAAGGCGCGGTGTACGAGCTGTGCCTGCAGGTACTCGAGACCGGTGAGTCCAAGCGAGAGTCGTTCGGCTACAGCGATATCGACGCTTTTGCGGTCGGCTTGACCTGCGGGGGAGTGATCGAGGTGTTCGTGCGCCTCGGCCCTCCGCGGGCCGTGCTCGCCGCCATCGCGTCGGATAGCGCGGTGGCCACGGTGACGATGCTCGACGGCTCCGGGCAGTCGCTCGCCGTCTCGTCCTCGGCGACCATGGGTACGACCGGTTTTTCCGACGTCGACGCAGTGGTCGTGGGTGAGGCGCTGGCGATGTTGGACTCCGGGGGCACCGGCATCCGGTCGGTGCGGTGCCGGCCGGACCTCGACGTGTTCGTACAGTCCTACGCAACCGCCCCGCGGCTGCTGATCTTCGGGGCCATCGACTACGCCGGCGCACTCGCCCGGGTGGGCAAGTTCCTGGGGTATCACGTGACGGTGTGCGATGCGCGGCCAGTATTTGCTACTACTGCAAGGTTTCCCGACGCCGACGAGGTGATCACCGAATGGCCGCACAGCTATCTGGCGCGGACGGCCGTCGATGCCCGAACGGTGATCTGTGTACTCACCCATGACGCCAAATTCGATGTGCCGCTACTCGAGGTCGCTTTGCGACTGCCGGTGGCGTTCGTAGGGGCAATGGGATCGCGTCGGACTCACGACGATCGCGCGGCCCGGTTGCGTGACGTCGGGTTGACCGAGCAGGAGCTCGCACGCTTGAAATCGCCGATCGGCTTGGACCTGGGTGCGAGAACTCCGGAGGAAACTGCGCTGGCTATCGCGTCAGAATTCGTGGCCGTGCGACGCGGGGGTAGTGCGTTGCCACTGACACGAACAGCGGGCCCAATCCACCACGACGAGGCGAATGCCAAATACGCTTAGGTACGCTGGTTCTCATCATGGCGTGCGCTTGCGTGAAGGGATCGAAGTTGATTCGCGACCTGCCTCGGTACCGACAACTGAACCTTGTGAGCGTTGCTCTTCTCGGCACCATGGCTGCGATCGCCACGCTTCAGGCACTCGACCCGACCCATGTCGGTCGGCTACTCGCGCATGCGGCAATCCTCGTCTCCGTGGGCGCAGCCATTGTGTTCGGTGTCCACCACAGTGGCCGCAAGCCCACCTGGCTACTACCTCGCACGGCGCTCGCCTGCTTCACGTTCGGATGCTTGGCATCACTCGTCGCCGGAAATTACCTCCCAGCCACGACTGGCGCAATCATGGCGGTCATCGCCCCGATGTTGTTGACCGACGAACGGTGGAACCGGCTCTTCCGGTTTCGGTTCGAATCACTCTGATCGAGGTAGGACGGGTGATACCCCCAGTTCAGAGGTGTAGTTGCGAACATCCCGGATTCGCTCCAGCGTTCTTGTCGGTGGGTCGGGTTACTGTTCATTCTGTTCGAACATGCGTTCTTGTTTCGGGTCACCGGGGGGTGAATGGGGATGGCAGTACCGACTGTGTCACTGGAGGCGTTGACCGCTGCCGCGCGTGTGGAAAATCGTCAGGCCGCCCGCAAGATCAACGCCTGCTACCGCGTGCACTGCGACTGGATCACCCTCGATTCCAAGCACAAGCACTACAGCCGGTACGGACGCACCGAGATGGCAGTGGCGTTGGGATGCTCCGCCACCGTTGCCGAATCGTACGTCTCCGTGGGCGTCGCCTTACACACCCGACTTCCATTGCTGCGGTCCGCATTCGAGGCCGGGGAAATCGACCTCCCCCGAGTGCGGACGGTGTGCCGGATCCTCGACAACCTATCCGACGAGATCGTGAACATGGTCGAGGACGAGATCGTCGAGGCCGCACGCAGGTCGTCACCGGGTCCCCTCGAGAAGGAGATCTGGGACATCCTGCTGCGGGTCGCGCCCGAGGAAGCGGCAGCACTACGGGAATTCGCGAAGAAGTTCCGCACCGTCACCTACAGCCCCGCCGGAGAACTCACCCGCATCCGAGCCGAGCTGACCGGCCCCGAGGCCGCCGCCGCATGGCAACTCCTCGAAGAAATGGCCGACACCCTCTGCCCGAAAGACCCCCGCGGCAAGAAAGAACGCCTGTGCGATGCGTTCATGGCCCGCATGCACGGCGAACCCCGCCTGGCATGCCTGTGCCGACGCGACGACTGCCCGAAAAAAGATGCAGCATTGCCCGATCGCCGGGTGCCGCTGACGATGATCACCGTCGACATCGCCACCCTCATCGGACTACTCGCCAACCCGGCATACCTGGCCGGTCATGGATCGATCGACCCCGATCTCGCGCGGGAGTTGGCGCGGAACAGTCAGTGGCAGATCCTGCTCACCGAAGCAGTCACCCTCGCCGAGAAACTGGGACTGGCGGTGCAGAACCCGGAAACCGGGGAATGGGAACGACGCTCGGACAGCGAGAAGACAGGGGCGGCAACAGGACCCGAGACGGAAACAGCGACGGAACCAGACGCCGACGCCGACGGAGATACAGACACTGACGCTGACGCAGACAGAGACGAAGGCGTGGACTGGGCTGCTGATGCCGATGCTGCAACGGCTGCTCACGGCGATGGTGGAATGGGGTCGGCCACCGATTCGGGCAGGGAGTCTGATTCCTCGACCGGACAGACTTCGGCCAGTACACCCACACCTGCACCTGCACCGGCGCCGGTGGACACCTCGACACCGGCACCAGCTGCACCGACAGATGCGGTCGACGAGACAGGCGAGGCCCGGGAAAACGGTGAGGCCGACGAGGCCGACGAGTCTGCACCCGTACCTGCAGCCGACCCGTCGGCAACTCCCGACCCAGATGCCGCCAATCATGTGCGGAAGCACGCAGCAACACGCGCAGGGTCACCGGTGACCGACCCGTCAGCGGAGGCAACGTCTCACGCCGACCTTGAGGCAGCTGCATCGCCTGAACCCGCGACAGCATCGCAATCACCTGGGCCACAGACATCGCCGGCACCTGATGTCGCACCGAGCTGTTCGGAATCACGCTCGTCCACAACACCATCCGGCCCCACAGAACCCGGCTCTGCAGCATCCGATCCGACGTCAGCCGACGACCCAGCGTCAGGAACAGGCGCGGCTGCCGCCGCCAGCGACGACCAACGCCAGCGTCGCGCGGGATCACTCACCTCCGCTGCGGCCCTGTTCTGCACCCACACACCCGTCGGCAGGGGCACACGGCACAGCTCTGCCCTCGATCTGTCCTCCGTAAACCGGCGCAACAACCGAACCATCCACACACCCGCCGGAATCTACCTCGGCAACGCATCGCTGGCCGCTGCTCTCGAAGCTGCGATCGCCGCCGACCCCACCCTCGGAAAATCCGTCGGACGCGACCCACTCACCGACCGAGCCCTGATCTACCGACCCGACACCCTCACCACCGCCGCCGTCCGCCTCCGCGACCGACACTGCCGCTTCCCCGACTGCCACCGCCCCGCCGACCGCTGCCAACTCGACCACGTGATCCCCTTCGATCACGCCAACCCCCTCGGCGGCGGCTGGACCACCGTCAACAACCTCCAATGCCTCTGCGAGTTCCACCACACAGTCAAAACCGCCGGCTACTGGAAAGCCGTCATGCTCCCCGGCGGGGCGATCCTGTGGACCTCCACCTCCAAGACCACCCGAATCACCCTGCCCGCCAACGGAACAGCCGTACCCATCATCGGCAACGACCTGAGGCCACACATACCCACAAAACCCAGACGATCCGGCATCATCGCCTACCCCGACCCACCCGACAACCAACAACCCGAGACAGACGACACGGCAGCACCGCCGTTCTAGGCGCGCGCCAGCAATCGCCCCGTCGACGATTCCGACCCTGAAATCCATGACCGCCGCACCACACCCGACAAGCCCAATCGATCGTAAGCGGTCACCGGGTTGCGGTGGTACAGCTGCGCGACGTCGACGGTGAACTTTTCGTCGGGCGCGAACACCACAAGGTCTGCAGCGCAGCCGACCTCAATGCGTCCGCGATCGGTCATGCCCACCTGATCGGCGGTGTTCGTGGCCATCCATCGCACGATGTCGGTCAGTGCACAGCCGCGGGATCGCGCCTCGGTCCACACCGCAGCCAGTGACACTTGCAACGACGCGATACCGCCCCAGGCGTCGCCGAAATCTCCGGTGTCGAATCGCTTCAAATCAGGCGTGCAGGGGGAGTGGTCGGTGACGATCGTGTCGATCGTGCCGTCGAGCAGACCCTGCCACAGCGCCTCTCGATTGCCGGCCTCGCGGATCGGCGGGCAGCACTTGAACTGCGTCGCTCCCGCCGGCACGTCCTCGGCGTCGAAACACAGGTAATGCGGACATGTTTCGACGGTTACCCGCACGCCGTCACGCTTTGCCGCCGCAATCATCGGCAGCGCGTCCGCGCTCGACAGATGCAGAATGTGCACCCGGCACCCTGTCTGACGGGACAGCTCGATCACCTGCTCGATGGCCCGGTTCTCTGCCGCCCGCGGACGCGATTCCAGGAACCCCGAGTACTCACGGCCCGCCGCGGACGGGGCCTCGGCGATGACCTCGGCATTCTCCGCGTGCACGATCATCAAACCGTCGAACGACGCGATCTCGATGAGCGCCTTCTCCAGTTCCGCAATCGTCAGCGGCGGAAACTCGTCCACGCCCGACGCCAGCAGGAAGCACTTGAATCCGAAGACTCCTGCGTCGTGCAACGGTCGCAGCTGATCGACATTGCCGGGAACTGCACCGCCCCAGAATCCGACGTTCACGACCGACTTCTCGGCCGCCACCCGGCGCTTGATCTCCAACGCTGCGACATCGACCGTCGGGGGAATGCTGTTGAGCGGCATATCGACGATGGTCGTGATGCCACCGGCCGCAGCCGCCCGGGTAGCGCTGGCAAACCCCTCCCACTCGGTGCGCCCCGGCTCGTTGACGTGCACGTGCGTATCGACCAGCCCGGGCAGCAACACCTCGTCCGGCCCGAGCTCGACCACCGTCCCAGCAGCCGCCGAAGCATCCACATCATAGGAATCGATGGCGACGATTCGGCCGTCCCGCACCGAGATCGACGCCGCGACCTCTCGTCCGCCGATCACGGCACGAGCAGCGCGAAGAACCAGATCAGACTGCACTGGAGACACTCTGAAGCTCGGACGACTTCCATGCGATGTCAGCCGCGTCGAGGGCATCGGCGTCGAGCTCGCCGAACAGCCGCAACCGAGACAAACCGCCGTCGGGGTACACGTCGAGTCGTAGGTGTGTATACGCCTCCGTCTCGTTCAGCAGGAAGCGGTGACGCGTGTCCGGCTGCACCGCGGTGCGTTCGAGGATCTCGGTCCACGCCGTCGGGTCCGTGATGTGTCGGCGACGAGAATCGATGGCGCTGAGCCGAACCCACCCCGGAGCGTTTCCGACGTAGTAGCTCGTGTCGACCTCGACGTGCCGAGGTGCGCCGGGTGCCGCGAGTGCGAAGACCGCGTAGTCGTTGCCGCCGTTGCGACGACGGGAGTTCTCCCAGCCCTCGCCCATGTTCCGTGCCCGCCCGGGCAGGATGATGTTGGCAGGGGACGAATAGAAGGCATCCGAGCATTCGGTGAGCCGCGCACCGTTCTCGGCCGCGAGCAGGTCGATGGTGCCCCCGAGGAAGCGAGGGTCCTGCACTACCTCACCGTGCACGCGGAACCGAGCCACGCCGCCGTCCGGGTAGATGGACAGGCGTACGTGCGTCCACCGGTGCCGATCCGCCACCTCATAGGTATTCGCTGTATCACCCACTGCCGCAGACTTGTCCACGATGGTGTGCCAGTCCGCCTTCAGCACATCGTCGATGGACGGGTAGCCCTCGATCGACGCCGCTTCGATGGACACGAACGGCGGGTAGTTGCCGGTGAAGTGTGCGGTGTCGACCACCACGCCGTGCACGATGCCCGGTGCGCCGAGACGTACAATCGCCCAGTCGTGCCCACCCTCGTCACGACGACGTCGAGTCTCCCACCCGTCGTACACCTTTCCCTTGTGGCCGAAGTCCGCCGGATCGAACAGCGGAGCGTCGGGCTTGATCAGGTTCTCGCGCTGCGCGAACAGTTCGTCGTTCGCGGCCGAGACGCTGCCGCCGAGAGCCCGAGACGCGAGATCGGTCAACGAGGTGAAGTGCGTGGTGCTCATGAGATTCCTTCCGAAACAGGGCAGAGAGTGGTGGCAATCGTGCGGCCGACGTCGCGGAGCAGAGTTGCAGCGTCGCGCATGGAGATTCGAGGGTCCGGCTCGAGATCGGACAATGCATAGGAGGCAACGATCCCGTGAGTGCGCAATCGATCCAGGCCGATGACGCTGCGCCCCGCAACGGTGATCACTGGAACACCCGCTTCGCGCGCTGCGTGCGCGACTCCGATGGGTGCCTTGCCGTAGAGGCTCTGCTCGTCGAGTGAGCCCTCGCCGGTGACGACCAGATCTGCGCCGGCCAGGGCACCGGCGAAGTCGATCAGCTCGAGCACGGTCTCGATACCCGGCTTGGCAACCGCACCGAGTACAGCAATGGCTCCGAACGCCGTGCCGCCAGCCGCACCGGTACCGGCGAGACCGCTGACATCCCGTCCGATTACGTTGCGCACCAAATGCGCCCACTGCCGCATTCCGTGTTCGAGGTACAGCAGATCCTGCGGTCCGGCACCCTTCTGCGGCCCGTAGACCGCTGCTGCTCCGGTCCGGCCGAGCAACGGGTTGTCGACATCGCACGCCAACTCGAACAATGCATTTCGAGCCGACGGCAACAGACCGGAGACATCCAGCTGCACCGCGCCCCGTAGCGCACCGCCACCGCGCGCGACATCGCTGCCGTCGGCATCGAGGACGCGTGCCCCCAGGGCCGTCAACATTCCCGCACCGCCGTCGGTGGATGCGCTGCCCCCGAGCCCGACGACGATACGCCGCGCACCTGAAACATACCCGGCGCCGGCCTCGAGTGCATGCGCGATGACAGTGCCCAGCCCGAACGTACTGGCTCCCAACGCATCCGACCGCGCGCCCGGCAGAAGCTCGAGCCCGACCGCCGAGGCGAGTTCGACGACGGCAGTATCACCACGACGGGCATACGACGTATCGACCGCCTCACCGGTCGGCCCCGAGCACGTGACGGCCACCCGGTCCCACCCGGCGGTGACGGCAGCATCGACGGTGCCGTCACCCCCATCGGCGACGGGTAAGCACACCGTCTCGAGCGACGGGTCTACCGCGACCAGACCTTCGGCCAACGCGCGCGCGACCTCGGCCGCGGACAGCGAGCCCTTGAACTTGTCGGGGGCCAGCAGAATTCGCGTCATCTCTAGTCCAGCAGGAGCAGCGCGGTGGGCGCGTCCGCCGACGTGTTGGCCAGTTCCTCGAACTCGCCGACGTTGTCGATCTCGGTACCCATCGAGATGTTGGTGACCCGCTCCAGGATGATCTCCACCACGACGGGGACCTTGTGCTCGTTGGCGAGAGTCCTGGCCCGCACGAGCGCCTCACCGATGAGCTCGGGCTCGGTGACCCGGAGCGCTTTGCAGCCCAATCCTTCTGCCACCTGCACATGGTCGACGCCATAGCCCTTGGGGATACCGGGCTGAGTGTCCAAGGTGTCCTGGTGGTTGATGTTGTCGAATCCCAACTGCACGCAGAAGTCCATGTCGAAGGCGCGCTGCGCCTGCCGGATCAGCCCGAGGTACGAGTTGTTCACCACCACATGCACATACGGCAGGTTGAACTGCGCACCGACGGCCAGCTCCTCGATCATGAACTGGAAGTCGTAATCGCCGGACAGGGCAACGACATTCGCAGTCGGATCGGCAGCCACCGCACCCAGCGCCGCGGGGATCGTCCAGCCGAGCGGACCGGCCTGCCCGCAGTTGATCCAGTTGCGAGGGGAGTAGACGTGCAGGAACTGACCGCCCGCGATCTGCGAGAGCCCGATGGTGCTGATGTAGCGGGTATCGCGATCGAAGACCTTGTTCATCTCCTCGTACACGCGCTGAGGCTTGATCGGCACGTTGTCGAAGTGAGTGCGCCGATGCATCGTGCGCTTGCGCGTCGCGCAGTCGTCGACCCAACCGGACAGATCGCGCAGAGAGCCTGCGGCACGACGCTCTTCGGCGACGGCGACGAACTGCTCAAGGGCCGCCTTGGCGTCGGAGATGATGCCGTAATCGGGTGCGAAGACTCGTCCGATCTGGGTCGGCTCGATGTCGACGTGGACGAACTTCCGTCCCTTGCGGTACGTCTCGAGTCCGCCGGTATGCCGGTTGGCCCAACGGTTTCCGATGCCGAGCACGAAGTCCGAGGCCAGCAGCGTTGCGTTGCCGTACCGGTGCGCGGTCTGCAGACCGACCATGCCTGCGGCGAGGCGGTGATCGTCCGGGATGGTGCCCCAGCCCATCAGCGTCGGGATGACCGGAACGTCGAGGATCTCGGCGAGCTGCACGAGGAGGTCCGACGCATCGGCGTTGATGATGCCGCCGCCTGCCACGATCAACGGGCGCTCGGCAGCCAGAAGCATGTCGATGGCCTTCTCAGCCTGAGCACGCGAGGCGACGGGCTTGTGCACGGGCAGCGACTGGTACGTCTCGGGATCGAAGTCGATCTCGGCCAGCTGCACGTCGATGGGCAGATCGATCAGCACCGGACCGGGGCGACCGGACCGCATCAGATGGAACGCCTGCGCAAATGCACCGGGAACCTGGGCCGGCTCGAGCACCGTCATCGCCATCTTGGTGACGGGTGCCGCGATCGACGCGATGTCGACGGCCTGGAAGTCCTCCTTGTGCAGCCGCGAAACCGGAGCCTGGCCGGTGATCGCAAGGATCGGAATCGAGTCGGCCATGGCCGAATACAGCCCGGTGATCATGTCGGTACCGGCCGGACCGGAGGTACCGATACAGATACCGATGTTGCCCGGTGCGGCGCGGGTGAAGCCCTCCGCCATGTGCGAGGCACCTTCGACGTGGCGAGCCAGCACGTGCCGGATGCCACCGTGATTGCGCATCGACGCGTAGAACGGGTTGATCGCAGCGCCGGGCAGGCCGAATGCAGTTGTTGCACCTTCGAGTTCGAGAATCTTCACTGCGGCATCGGCCGCGCGCATCCTGGCCATGTCAGTTGTCCTTGCCTGTGATCGAGGAGCCCGAGAGTCGAGCGACACCGCGGTACAGCGCCGAATGATCCAGTCCACCATCACCGTTGGCGCGGGCCGAGCCCATCAGCTGTGCCAGCACCGCGCCCATCGGAATCACGACGCCCGCTTCACGCGCAGCCGAGGTGACGATGCCGAGGTCCTTGTGGTGCAGGTCGATGCGGAAGCCAGGCTCGAACGAGCGGTCCAGCATCTTCTGCGCCTTCTGGTTCAGCACGGCCGAACCGGCGAGGCCGCCGCCGAGAACTTCCACCGACGCAGCCAGATCGACGCCGTAGGCCTCGAGGAACGCAATGGCCTCCGCAAGCACCTGAATGTTGCCGGCCACGATCAACTGGTTGGCCGCCTTGACCGTCTGCCCGGATCCGCTCGGACCCACGTGCACAACGGTCTTACCGACGACGTCGAGAATCGGCTTGGCCGTGGCGAAGTCGTCCGCGCTGCCACCGACCATGATCGACAGAGTCGCGTTCTCGGCTCCGGCCTGTCCACCGGAGACCGGGGCGTCGAGGATACGGAACCCGCGCGAGGACGCGTCGGCTGCCAAGGTGGCGGTGACGTCGGGACGGATGCTGGAGAAGTCGATGATCAGCGCGTCGCGTCGGGCATTGTCGAACACCCCGCCTTCCCCGGCGAGAACGTCCTGGACATCCGGAGAGTCGGGGACCATGATCGCGACGATGTCGGCATAGTGGACGGCCTTGGCGATCGAGTCGGCAGCAGTGCCGCCGGCCTCGACGAGGGGGCCGGTGCGATCGGGCGTCAGGTTGTAGCCGACCACCTGGTGGCCTGCCTTGGCGAGATGAACGGACATGGGACTGCCCATGATCCCGAGGCCGATGAATGCAATTGTGCTCATATCAATCCCTACTTGGTAGTGGTGACGCGGGCCGAGTCGAGCCAGGCGAATGCGTCATGTTGGGTGGCTTTGTATTCGAGTCCGACGTAGCCGTCGTAACCCCGTGCTGCCAGACCGGTGAGCTGTCCGCCGAGATCGAGGCTGCCGGTTCCCGGCTCACCGCGGCCCGGGGAGTCGGCGATCTGCACGTGCCCGATCAGGTCGTGGTGGGCCTCGAGTGCGGCGGGAACGTCGTCTCCGTTGACGGCGAGGTGGTAGAGGTCGGCGAGCAGGCGCAGGTTGTGTACGTCCTGCTCGCGGGCAACGCGCTTGATGGTTGCGACGGCACCGGCAGCGGACTTCAACGGGTAGGCGGGCGCGCCGCTGACGGGTTCCACCAGCACGACGCCGCCGATCTTCGCTGCAGCTCTGCCAGCGGCGGCCAGGTTCTCGATGGCTACCTCGTCCTGATCCAGCGGATCCACACCGCCGATACGGTTGCCGTACAGGGCATTGAAGGCGCGAGTGCCCAGCTGCTCACCGATTCCGACGGTGACGTCGATGTTGTCGCGGAACGCCTGCACCTGCGCCGGATCGGAAAGGATCCCACGATCACCTGCGGGCATGTCTCCCGCCGCGAAGTTCAGTCCGGTCAGCTGTACGCCCGCATCCCGGACGGACGAGACGAATGCGTCGACGTCGGCATCGGACGGGACCGGGTTCGAGAACGGCCACCAGAATTCTACGGCGTCGAACCCGGCGTCGCGCGCACGCTGCGGGCGATCGAGCAGGGGCACATCGGTGAAGAGAATGGAACAGTTGACGGTGTACTGGAGTCGAGAATCAGCAAAGAGGTTCATGCGCAGTGCCTTTCAGTTCTGAGGTTGCGGCAGTCCGCGGTATCGACGCCAGCTGCCGGCATAGGTGATGTCGGTCAGCTCGTCCGGTTGCGCGTCGAGCACCCCGGGGCGGAGGCCGACGCCGAGGACGGAACGCCCGTCCTCGAGGGCAACCACGGTGAGCTCGAGCTCCGGCGGTTCGTCCGGGAGGAACGCCGTACGGATGTCGTCGAGCGGAATGTCGTACAGCTCGCCTTCGATGGCCGCACCGGCGGTGTGATCGAGCAGCAACGCCGGAAATTCGTCCCGTACCGAGAAGAACCGGTAGTTGGGGGTGGTGCGCACCGTGCCCACGAACGGGTGCGAGGAGACGTTGTGGTGCAGGCTGCCGCCGCGCATGGCACCGCCGTTGCAGAAGAGCTCCGTCATGTAGTCGTTCCTTTCGGAGTCGAGCGGACCATTTGAAAGTCCGTAATGCGGAATCCTAATTCCGTTTGTTCGACCGAGTGTGGCGTGCGCCACGTGGTCCTGTCAAGACCCGGCGTGGGTCTGTGCATCCAATGCCTCGCTGCCGCAACGCGAAAGCGCTCTCTCGCGGCGGGCCACACATCGACCCTTGACACCGGTTGTGATCGGTGTCACGCTCGTTTGGTGGAATCAACATTTCGTAATGCGGAATCACAAGTGCGCGGTCCCGACGCGACGACCGAACTGAACGAGGTCCCCGAGGCCGAAGCTGCTCGAATACTGTCCCTCTGCCTGGACGTTCCCCGTTGGGTGAACGAGGTTCTACGGCACCGACCGTTCGCCGACGAGCGGTCCCTTCGCCGCGCCATCACCCACGCCGCATCGCCACTGACGGCCGACGAAGTACACCGAGCACTCGCGGTTCATCCCCGCATCGGCGAACGGCCCGAGGGCGACGACGCCAGCGCACGCCATGCGAGCACCGAGCAAGCCGGCGTGGACGTCTCGGACGAGAGCATCGAACAACGCCTGCGAGCGGGGAACCTGGCCTACGAGAAGCGCTTCGGGCAGGTGTTCCTGATCAGGGCAGCCGGCCGCGACGCACATGACGTGCTGAAGGCCCTGGACAGCCGACTCTGCAACGACCCGCAGACCGAAGCGGACGTAGTCGAGCACGAACTGCGTGAGATCGCGGCGGTGCGCGCGACAGGAAGCCTGGGCAATGCCTGACCACCGCAGCCACGTGACCGCTCACGTACTCGATGCCGCCAAAGGCGTTCCAGCGCAGGGGATATCGATCTGCCTGACCGACGCTACCGGTGCCCAGGCAGCCCACGCCGTCACCGACGAACAGGGCCGAGTCTCCTCACTCGGGCCGAGTGAACTGACACCCGGAACCTATCGCCTCACCTTCGACACCGGTGCGTACTTCGCGGCGCAGAACACCGAATGCTTCCACCCCGAAGTTGTCGTCACCTTCGAAATAACCGCACCCGACCAGCACTACCACATCCCACTTCTGTTGAGCCCGTTCGCTTTCACCACCTATCGAGGGAGCTAGAAACCATGACCATCGTGCTCGGAGCAAACCAGTACGGCAAGGCCGAATGCAGACTCGTCCGCGTCGACCGCGAGACGCCCCGCCACCGGATCACCGACGTCAGCGTCACGTCTCAGCTACGCGGCGACCTCGACGCCGTCCACACCGAGGGCGACAACGCACACGTCGTCGCCACCGACACCCAGAAGAACACCGTGTACGCCTTCGCCCGCGACGGCATCGGTGCCATCGAGAACTTCGCACTGCGTCTCGGCGCGCACTTCACCGGCAACTTCGACTGGATCACCGGTGGACGCTGGGAGATCGAGCAGTACCAGTGGTCGCGTATCGCGAACGGGGAAGACGGATACGACCATTCCTTCGTCAAGGCGAGCGACGAGAAGCGGAACACGATCGTCACGGTCGACGGCGACGACATCTCCATCGTCTCCGGAGTCAGCGATCTTGTGGTCCTCAACTCCACGGCGTCGGAGTTCTGGGGTTACCCGAAAGACCGCTACACCACGTTGAAGGAAACCACCGACCGAATTCTGGCCACGTCGGTCAGTGCCCGTTGGCGGTACCTCACCACCGAGCTCGACTTCGACAAGACCTTCGACGACGTCCGTTCCATCATGCTCGACGCCTTCGCCTCCACTCACTCTCTTGCGTTGCAGCAGAGCCTGTTCCAGATGGGCAAGCAGGTTCTCGAAGCACACCCGGAGATCGGCGAGATCAAGTTCTCGATGCCCAACATCCACCATTTCCTCGTCGACCTCGAGCCGTTCGGACTCGACAACCCCGGTGAGGTCTTCTACGTCGCGGATCGCCCCTACGGTCTGATCGAGGCCACGGTGGAACGCGACGATGCCCCGGACGCAGGCCGCGCCTGGGATACCGTGCCCGGATTCTGCTAGGAGCGACACGACATGAAGCTGACGAAACGCACGCCGACCAAGACTCATGCGCCGCACGATCCCGCCCGTCCCGAGGACGAGCGGTTGTCGATCGGCAGGTCGTACGTCTACGGATTGCAGCACATCCTGACGATGTACGGCGGTGTCATCGCACCACCCCTGATCGTCGGCGGCGCAGCGGGATTGACCGGCACCGAGATAGCACTGCTGGTCTCGGCCGCGTTGTTCGTCAGCGGAGCGGCCACGTTGCTGCAGACACTCGGAGTGCCCTACTTCGGTGCGAAGTTACCTCTGGTACAGGGAATTTCGTTCGCGTCGGTGTCGACGATGGTGGCCATCGCGAGCGGACCGGGTGGACTGAACTCGGTGTTCGGAGCCATCATCGCCGCCGGTGCCATCGGCATCCTCATCACCCCGTTCTTCAGCAAGATCGTTCGCTTCTTCCCACCGGTGGTGACCGGCACGATCATCACCGTCATCGGCATCTCACTACTGCCCGTTGCGGTTCGGTGGGCCATGGGCGGTGATCAGCAGGCCACCGATTGGGGCTCGATGTCCAACATCGGGCTCGCAGCATTCAGCCTCGTGGTGGTTCTGCTCGTCAGCCGACTCGTGCAGGGCACGCTCTCGCGCCTGTCGATTCTCATCGGCATCATCGTCGGCACGGTGTTTGCGGTCCTGGTCGGCAAGGCCGATTTCTCCGGTGTGAGTGACGGTGCCATCTTCAGCTTCCCCGAGCCGTTCGCGTTCGGAGCGCCGACATTTCAGGTGGCAGCCATCATGTCGATGGTGGTCGTCATCCTGGTGATCATGACCGAGACCACCGCCGACATCCTGGCCGTCGGTGAAATCGTCGGCACCGACGTCGATGCCCGACGCGTCGGCGACGGCCTGCGAGCAGACATGGTCGCCACCACCATCGCTCCCGTGTTCGGCACCTTCCCGGCCAGTGCGTTCGCCCAGAACGTCGGACTCGTGGCCGTCACCGGGATCAAGAGTCGCTACGTCGTCGCAGCCGGCGGCTCGGTGCTGCTGTTCCTCGGTCTCTTCCCCGTCCTCGGGCTCGTCGTGGCGTCGGTGCCGCTGCCGGTCCTCGGCGGTGCAGGCATCGTGTTGTTCGGCTCGGTGGCGGCCAGCGGCATCCGGACACTGTCCAAGGTCGAGTTCGACGGCAACCTCAACCTCGTCATCGTGGCGGTGGCCATCGGATTCGGTGTCATTCCCATCGCCGTACCGGGCTTCTACGCCGCGTTCCCCGACTGGGTGCACGTGGTGCTCGACTCGGGTATCAGCGCGGCGAGCATCGTGGCCGTGGTCCTGAACATCCTCTTCAACGTCGTCACCCGTGGCCAGAAGCCCTCACCCTCGGTGGTGACCGCTGCACCGCCGGTGGCGACGCGGCATCACCAGTAGAGTCCTTCGGGACGGGTACGACTACGACGGTGCGAGGTGGACTGTGGCGGCAGGTGGCGGTGTGCAGTCCGTGGAGCGCGCGTTCGAGCTGCTCGACATCATGGCCGCCTCCGGCGGATCAATCGGGATCAGCGAACTGGCCGAGGCGACCGATCTGCCGATGCCGACGGTGCACCGACTGATCGGAACCCTCGTCTCCCTCGGCTACGTCAGGCGCTTACCGTCACGCCGATATGCATTGGGCACCAAGCTCATTCGCCTGGGCGACAGCGCCTCCAAGCTCATCGGCGGATGGGCCAAGCCGTACCTGGCAGAGCTGGTCCGGATAACCCACGAAACGTCCAACATGGCGTTTCTCGAAGACGACATGGCGGTGTACGTCGCGCAGGTGCCGTCCGAGCACGCGATGCGGATGTTCAACGAGGTCGGTCAGCGCGTGTTGCCGCATTCCACCGGCGTCGGCAAGGCATTGCTGTCGCAGTTGGACGACGACGCCGTCCGCGCGATCGTCGGCCGCCTCGGCATGACTCCCCGCACCGTCAATACGATCACCACCCTCGACGCGTTGCTCGAGGATCTCGCGCTCATCCGCGAACGCGGCTACGCGATCGACGACGGCGAGCAGGAGGTGGGGGTGCGCTGCTTCGCCGTCCCGGTACTCGGCGCTCCGACGCTCACGGCTATGTCCATCGCGGGGCCCTCGGCTCGGGTCACCCTCGAATCGGCCGAACAGTTCGTACCCCTGCTGATCTCGGCGGCCGAGCGACTGGCGAAGGATCTCGCGAGCAACAACCCAGCTCCCTAATCCTTCAGTACTCGCGCGTCGCGAGCGAAGGACTGCACTTCCTCGGTCAACCACACGTGGGCCGGAACAGCCCCGCCGAGTAGTTCGCGAGCCAACGACGGGGAATCCCCGATCGGGACGTCACTACCGGCGATGATGATATTGCCGTAGCGCCTGCCCTTGAGCATCGCCGGATCCGCGACAATTGCCGTGTGCGGAAAGATACTTCCGATGGTCGACGCCTCCTGCTTGGCGAGCGACAGGTCTCGGCGGTCACCGCAGTTGACGACGTACATGCCGCCGGGTGCGAGGACGCGTCGGACATGGGTGGTGAATTCGGCGGTGAGCAGCGGGGCCGGAGTTGTGGCTCCGGCGAACACATCTCGCACGATCAGGTCGCGACTGTTCTCGTTCAGCGTTTCCGTGACCGCCCGAGCCTCACCGACGCGGATACGGAGCAACGGTGCCCGCGGTAGGTCGAACCATTCGCGAACCAGCTCCGAGAGCTTCCCGTCGAGCTCCACGACCACCTGACGCGCACCGGGAAACTCGGCGGTGAACGAGCGTGCCAGCGTGCAGGCCCCACCCCCGAGATGCAGCGCGCGTAGCGGGAAGGTCGAATCCCATTGCGCACGTACCAGTCCGGAGATCCACCGCATGTACTCGAACTCGAGCACGGTGGGGTCGTTCATGTCGATGTGCGAACTGGGAACGTCGTTGACGTTGACTACCCACCCGTCGGCAGAGAACGTGTCCCGCACCAATTCGCAGGTGCCCGAATCGATCTCGAACACACCGGGTTGCAGAGATCCGGCCGACGCCGTTGCCCGCTTCCTACCCATGGGAGTCCTCGAGCCGGAAGTCCTCGAAATCGAATCCGGGGGTGACGATGCAGCTGACCAAGCTCGGCTCCTCGCCCACCGGCCGGGCTCGCTGCCAGACCAACGGTGGCACGATCTGCTGCGGAGATTCGGGCGCAACCAGCAGCGAGGTCACGTCACCCGGTTTGTCCCCCGCACCGCCGAGATCCAGCTGCACTGGACTGCCTCGGTGGTAGAGCCACATCTCCGTGCCGCGAACGGTGTGCCAGGCCGACTGCTGACCGGGCATCAGCAGGAACAGGACTGCCGTTCCGGCCGCACGCGGGCCGGGATAACCGTCGGGCAGAGATGTCTGTGGAATCGTGACCTCGCTGCGCCAGGTCTCCTTGAACCAACCACCCTCCGGGTGGGGTGCAAGGTCCAGGCTCTGAGCCCAGTCGGGCAGCGATGTCATGCCGGCAAGCCTAGTCAGCCGAGATCTGAACCCGGAACCTGTTCCGTTCGGTGTGCAGGCTCCACAGCTGCTCGGCGAGAGCCTCGGGGCTCTTCTTCGGATCCTTGCCATCGATGGCACCACCGATGATCAACTGCGACACCTGGATTCCCTCCTCGGCCAACTCCTCGTTGAGCAGCTGCGCGTACGCGGCCTGTCCCGCGAACGCGATGGACGTGCCGGTGACCGTACGACCGGGCTTCACGGCAGAGCCGCCGTTGACGAACAGGATCGTGCCTTTGTTCTTGCCGAGGAATCGCATTCCCGGTAGCACCTGATGGACGGCGGCGATGGGTCCGTAGATGGAGAACTCGACTGGGCCGACCATGTCTGCCGGGGTGGTCTCGAGGACGGGCCGCATGAAGTCCTTCTGCGGAAGCGGGCTGTATTGCAGCACCTCGATGGGGCCGAGTGTTTCGGTGACCTGCTCCAAGGCTGCGGCGATCGAGGCCGGGTCGCGCACGTCGGCGGCGAAGCCCTTCGCGGATACACCGTCGGCCACCAGCTGATCAGCGAGCGCGTCGACACGAGACTGATTGCGGGAGATGAGGCCGACCGAGAAGCCCTCCGCGCCGAACTTGCGCGCCACTGCTGCTCCGAGACCTGCACCTGCTCCGACTATTGCTATCGATGTCATGTCGAATGCAAGGACCGACGATCCTCGACTATTCCGACAACCTCCTCGAGCAGGGCCTCCGCACTCCGGTGCAACGCGGCGACATCCCCTGTCCAGCCGAGCACACGCAGGGCGGCCTCGGCGATCCCCGCGGCATCGGCCGTCGGGTCTCGGCGTCCGTTCTCGCGATCGGCACGCGCGTTCACCACGGTCTCCACCAGGCGAAACGGCAGGTCTTCCGTGCCCGGCCGACGCTCGGAGTCGAGTTGAACCAGGGTGTCCGACGCGATGGCCGCATACAGACTCATCAGCGTGTACCGATGGTCGCGGAAGGTCTCGAAGCGCTCGCTGCGCAGCTCGGGCAGGAGGTAGAGCGCACCCAGATTCCATGTCGATGCGGCGAGCTGCCCGGCGTCGAAGTAGGCGAGCGCGTACATCTGGGTCGAGGCCTCGGCCCCGGAATCACGGATTCGCTGCGCAACGGCCAACGGCGCGTCGACGGTACCGCTGAGAAGTGCGTCGAGGATGTCGTCCTTGGTAGCGAAGTGGTGATAGAGCGAGGCCTGACGCAATCCGACGGCCTCGGCAATGACACGAGTCGAGGTGTTGGTGAAGCCGCGAGTGGTGAACAGCTCGGCCGATGCGTCGAGTATCTCCTCGCGAGCGGTGTCGCCGGGCCGCTTCTTCGTGCTCAATCTCGGTCTGCCTGCGCCGGTCATGGCCCTATCTTGTCAGGTCATCGTGTCGGTGAGATTTCTGTCATCTGATCGAAATAGACGAAACGAGCTTGTTGCACGACGGTCACCGCCCGGGAACGGCGGCGCCGAAAACTATCAACTGACAGAAACCCGCCTCGGCGATGCAGCGGGCGGTCACTCACCACCCACCTCGCCCGTAGGAGAGAACATGAGCTCGACAACTTTGCCGGCCCCGGGCTCGGGTTCGGAACCGACGTCCACCACCGATCACTCGGATCTCGCGGCCCTGGGCTACGACCAGCAGCTGCACCGCAGTCTCGGCAAGTACGCGTCGTTCGCCGCCGGTTTCTCGTTCGTCTCGATCCTCACCACCATCTTCCAACTCTTCGGCCTCGGCTTCAGCTTCGGCGGCCCCGCCTTCTTTCTCACCTGGCCACTGGTGTTCCTCGGCCAGTTCATGGTGGCCCTCAACTTCGCCGAACTCGCCGCGCGCTATCCCATCTCGGGTGCCATCTACCACTGGTCGCGGCGCATGGGCGGTGAACTGGTCGGGTGGTTCGCCGGCTGGTTCATGATCATCGCGCAGATCGTCACCGCTTCCGCCGCCGCCATCGCACTGCAGGTCGTACTCCCCAGCGTCTGGGGCGGATTCCAGTTCATCGGTGAGGACACCGCGCTCACCTCGTCGAGCGGAGCTGCGAATGCCGTTGTGCTCGGATCGATTCTGCTGGTACTCACCACCACCATCAACTGCATCGGCGTGAACTGGATGTCGCGCATCAACAGCATCGGCGTCACCTGCGAGATCGTCGGCGTCATCGCGCTGGTGCTGGTGTTCTTCACCCACGCCGAGCGCGGACCGCAGGTTGTCTTCGATACCGGAAGTGCCGGAGCCGATCCCGGTTACATCGGGGCCTGGATCATCTCGGGCCTGATGGCCGCCTACGTGATGGTCGGCTTCGGCTCGGCAGGCGAGCTCGCCGAGGAAACCCGCAATCCCCGACGCGTCGCACCGCGCACCATCCGCCTCGCCCTCTCGGCATCGGCTCTCGGCGGTGGCCTGATGATCGTCGGTGCACTGATGGCCGCACCGAGCCTCACCGACGGTCAGCTTGCGACACAGGGACTTCCGTACGTCATCGACTCGATCCTCACGTCCCCGTGGGGCAAGGTGCTGCTGATCGACGTCGCCATCGCCGTGTTCATCTGCACCCTCGCCATCCAGACCGCGGCCTCGCGGCTGATGTTCTCCATGGCCCGTGACGGTCGACTTCCCGCGTCCGCCGCCTTGGCAAAGGTCAACTCGCGCACCGGCACTCCCATCGCACCCTCTGTGCTCATCGGTCTGGCCTGCGTTGCGATCCTCGCTGTCAACGTCGGCAACTCCGCGATCTTCACCACCCTCTCGAGCGTGTGCATCGTGCTGATCTACCTCGCCTACATGATGGTCACCGTCCCCCTGCTGATCCAGCG
The DNA here is from genome assembly GCF_000760935.2 of Rhodococcoides fascians A25f. NCBI lineage: Bacteria > Bacillati > Actinomycetota > Actinomycetes > Mycobacteriales > Nocardiaceae > Rhodococcoides > Rhodococcoides fascians. The sequence goes on from NZ_CP049744.1 coordinate 5,671,555, forward strand.
ACTCAAGGGATGGCCGCACGGCGGGATCATGCACGACGCCGACGGCGAGAAGCTCTTCACCCTCGGCCGCCTCGGCCTGCCGGTCAACATCGCCGCAGTGCTCTACGGCGGCCTGATGGTGATCAACCTGTCGTGGCCGCGGGCCGAGATCTTCGACCCCACCGGCGAATTCCCCTTGCTGCGGTGGGCCGCACCACTGACCGTCCTCGCCGTGATCGTCGTAGGCGTCGCCTGCCTGCCCCACGGCAAAGCCCACCCCAAGCCCGTCACGATCGGAGCCTGAACCATGAGCACGGCAACAACGTATTCCGCCAAGGAACACGCACGATCCCAGGCGACCGTCGCGCCTGCACCCACTGCACCGGAGGGTATCTCGGACCTCACCTGGGCCGAATCGGTGCCGGGCGGCAGCTACACCACCAAGGTCCTCGCCCGCGGAACCCGCCTGCGTCTCGTCGACGTCGACGGTGCTGCCTGTGCCAACATCCTGCTCTATCGCGTCGACGCACCGTGGGAACGGCTCAACACCGCCGACACCGTCAAGGTTCCGTGGCAGGCATACCTGAGTGCAGGTCACCCCCTGCTCTCGGACCAGGGCCGAGTGCTGGCGACCATCGTCGACGACACCTCCGGCCACCACGATGCGCTGTGCGGCACGACGTCCTCGGCGACCAACACCGCCAAATACGGAGTGAGCGGACCACATTCGTCGGCCCCAGCAGGGCGTGAACTGTTCACCCTCGCCGCAGCCAAGCACGGACTCGAACCGCGGGACGTGGCACCGTCTCTGTCGTTCTTCCACGGCGTCACCGTCGCCGCGGACGGCGGCCTCGTCAGCACGGGCTCGGCCGGCCCGGGCCGCTCGGTGGATCTGCTCATCCATCTGCCGGTGATCGTGTTGCTCGCCAACACCGCTCACCCACTCGACCCCAGCCCCGAGTACCCCACAACGACACTCGACGTACTGGCCTGGAAGGCACCCGAAGAGCTGCTCTCGCTCGACAACACCGAACCGGAATACCAGCGTGCAGTGCAGAACACCGAGAACGCATGGAAGGCAGCGCAGTGAGTATCAGCACCCTCGAGACCACCATCATCCGAGACGAGATCGCCCCAGCATTCGGTCCCTGGTCCGCCATCGTCGAGGCAGGGGACGTCCTCACCATCGTCGACCTGTACGGCAATCAGGCCGTCGACACTCTGCTGTACAGCGCACACGACCACTCGCTCCGCTACTCCGCCGCCGCGACGGTCACCGCGCAACAGAACTTGTTCCTCACCACCGGAACCGTTCTGCGCAGCGATGATTCGACACCGCTGATGACGATCATCGAGGACGAGGTCGGCAACCACGACACCGTGGGCGGTGCCTGCTCCAAGGAATCCAATACTCTCCGCTACGGCCACCACACCCAGCACCAGCACGCCTGCGTCGAGAACTTCCTCATCGAAGGTTCCAAGTGGGGTCTCGGCAAGCGAGACCTGGCCCCCAACATCAACTTCTTCATGAACGTCCCCGTCGACGCCGACGGCACCCTCGGCATCGTCGACGGCTTGTCGGCCCCCGGCAAGAGGCTCTCACTGCGTGCCGAGATCGACACCCTCGTGTTGGTCTCGAACTGCCCGCAGATCAACAACCCCTGCAACGGATTCGACCCCACCGCGGTGCAGATGATCGTGACGCGAGAGTCGGCAGGGGCATGAACGCGGTGAATTCGACAGCGGCCAAGATGACCGTCCATCGGCCCGGAATGCTCACCACGGTGCAGGACTGGCCGGGACGCGTCGGCTACTGGAAGGTGGGCGTGCCGCCGTCGGGACCGATGGACGATCTGTCGTTCCGGCTCGGCAACACCGCGCTCGGCAACCCCGAGGGTGCACCGGGGCTCGAATCCACCATGGCCGGGCCGGCATTGACGTTCGACGCCGATACCTACGTCTGCGTCACCGGAGCCGCGGTACCGGTGCGCATCGACGGAAAATCGGTACCGCAGTGGCGACCCGTGCTGGTCCCCGCCGGAGCGAAGCTGGACGTGGGCACCACCACCGGCCACGGGCTGCGGATGTACGTACTGATCCAGGGTGGCCTGGACGTCGAGGATTACCTCGGCAGCGCAGCAACATTCACTCTCGGCAAGTTCGGCGGACATCGCGGTGGCATCCTGAGCGAGGGCGACATCATCGGACTGGCCGGCCGCTCCGACAACTCTGCCGTCCTCGGACCCATCCCGATGGAACACCTGCCGGTGCTGACGTCCGCCTGGGACATCGCCGTCACCGAGGGCCCGCACGGAGCGCCCGAGTTCTTCACCCGCGACGACATCGACACCCTCTACGCCACCCGCTACGAGGTGCACTTCAACTCCGATCGCACCGGAGTCCGGCTGATCGGCCCCAAGCCGCAGTGGGCTCGCGCCGACGGCGGCGAGGCCGGACTGCACCCGTCCAACATTCACGACAACGCCTACAGCGTCGGTGCATTGGACTTCACCGGTGACACCCCGATCCTGCTCGGCCCCGACGGTCCCAGTCTCGGCGGATTCGTCTGTCCCGTCACCGTTGTCGCGGCCGAACGCTGGAAGCTCGGCCAACTTCGTCCCGGAGACACCATCCGATTCGTTCCGGTCCGGGCTGCGGCCACCGCGCCGTTGGGATCGCTCGGCCTCGCCCGGCGCGCATCACTGCCCGCAGTCTTCTCCGCAGGCGGTGACGGCGACGACGGTGTCATCGCTCGACGAGACGCCGATACGTGCGTCACCTACCGCCGATCGGGCGACGACAACGTGCTCGTCGAGTACGGCGACATGAAGCTCGACCTCACCCTGCGAGCGCGGGTGCACGCGCTGCACCAGCGGATCGAGGGCATCGCACCCCGAGGCCTGCTGGACCTGACCCCGGGAATCCGCTCACTGCAGGTCAAGGTGAATCCCGATGTGCTGTCGATCGATTCGCTGATGGGACTGCTCGCCGAGGTCGAGGACGATCTACCCGCAGCCTCGGAACTCGTGGTGCCCAGCCGCCAGGTCAGGCTGCCGCTCTCATGGGACGACCCGTCGACCAGGGAAGCGATCCAGCGATACATGCACGGTGTGCGCGCCGATGCCCCGTGGTGTCCCTGGAACATCGAGTTCATCAGGCGTATGAACGGACTCGATTCCGTGGCAGACGTTTTCGACACCGTGTTCGCCGCCGACTACATGGTGCTCGGACTCGGTGACGTGTATTTGGGCGCTCCGGTGGCGACGCCACTCGATCCACGACACCGCCTGGTGACGACGAAGTACAACCCCGCACGCACGTGGACGCCGGAGAACGCCGTCGGTATCGGCGGAGCGTACCTGTGCATCTACGGCATGGAGGGCCCCGGCGGCTACCAGTTCGTCGGCCGAACCACGCAGGTGTGGAACCACAGTGCCGCGTACAGCGGCGGGCCGTTCGAGGAAGGAACTCCGTGGCTGTTGCGGTTCTTCGACCGAATCTCCTGGTACTCGGTGGAGCCCGAGGAGCTGATGGACCTGCGCGCCGATCTGGCGGCCGGCCGCGGGGGTGGAGTGGAGATCACCGACGGTGAATTCTCACTCGCCGAGCATCAGAACTTCCTCGAGACCAACGCCGAGTCCATCGCCGAGTTCCGCGCGTCGCAAGCCGTGGCCTTCGGAGCCGAACGAGATGCGTGGTCGGCAGCAGGCGAATTCGACACGACGAAAGGCAGAACCGATGCGGCCTGAGGTAAGAGAGCGAGTTCTGCTTGCGTACAAGCGTATTGCCGAGGTGGACCGCCCCGAGGTGTGGATCACCTTGCGCGACGAGAACGACGTGCTGGCCGAGGCCACGGCTCTCGAACGTGCCTTGGAGGCAGGCGCAGATCTGCCACTCGCCGGCGTACTGGTTGCAGTCAAGGACAACATCGACGTGGCAGGCCTGCCCACCACCGCGGCCTGTCCCGAATTCGCCTATACGCCGGCAGAATCCGCCACTGCCATCGAGCGACTGACGAGCCAGGGCGCACTGGTGCTCGGCAAGACAAACCTGGATCAGTTCGCCACCGGACTGGTTGGCACCCGCAGCCCCTACGGTGCGGTGCGCTGTGCCTGGGATCCGGTACTGATCTCGGGAGGATCGAGTTCGGGCTCAGCCGTCGCGGTGGCGCTGGGCATCGTGGACATCGGAATCGGCACCGACACAGCCGGTTCGGGACGGGTCCCCGCCGCGTTCCACGGCTTGGTGGGAATCAAGGCCTCGCTTGGAATCGTGCCGAACACCGGCGTGGTACCCGCGTGCGCCGACTACGACTGTGTCACCGTGCTGGCCCACGATCTCGACAGTGCCACGGCGGCAATGAAAGTGATGACCGGGCCTACCGCGACCGATCCACGCAGCCGGGCCTGGCCCACCGACGTTCGACTGGCCGCATCGCCGAAGCCCCGCGTTGCCGTCCCGCGAGGTGAAGATCTGACGTCGTTGAGCCCGGCGTACCGTCGGGCATTCGAGGAGACGGTCGCAGGCCTGGCCGAGAAGGGCTTCACCCACGTCGAAGTCGACATCTCGGGGCTGCTCGACGCGGCGACGCTACTCTACGACGGAGCCATTGTGGCGCAGCGGTATTCGGCCGTCGGGAAGTTCCTCGACACCGCGCCCGGCGGGGCCGATCCCACCGTGGCCGCGATCGTCGGATCGGCGGCGGAGCCGTCCGCCCACCGGTACGTGGACGATCTCGCCGCTCTCGCCGAAGCCGAGACTGCGGCCCGCGCACTGCTGAACGGGTTCGACGGTCTACTGCTGCCCACGACCACCGAACACCCGACCATCGCTGCGGTGCAGTCGGATCCGATCGGCATCAATCGTCGCCTCGGTACGTTCACCAACTTCTGCAATCTGCTCGACATGGCAGCGGTGGCAGTTCCCGGTGAACCGACGCCGGACGGCAGTCCGTTCGGAGTCATGTTCGTCGTCCCCGCGTTCGAGGATCAGATCGCGATCGACCTCGCCGCACAGCTGAGCGGCGTCCCGTCACCGTCGTTGATAGACGACGGCATCGAGGTGTTGGCGGTCGGAGCGCATCTGCGCGGTTTTCCTGTGCACCACCAGTTGACCGACAGGGGTGCGCGCTTCAGCGGCGAGGTGACCACATCTGCGGACTATCGACTCGTGGATCTGCACACCACCCCGCCCAAGCCCGGTCTGGTGCGGCGGGAAGGGGACGGCGCACCCATTGCCGGAGAGCTGTACCGAATGTCCGCGGCCGCGCTCGGCACCTTCCTCGCCGGGTTGCCCGCGCCGATGGGCCTCGCGCCAGTCGAGTTGTCGGACGGACGCTGGGTCACCGGGTTCTGCTGTGCTCATGACGCAGCCGAGAAAGGAACCGACATCACCGAATTCGGCGGGTGGCGCGCATACATGACTCAAGCCGGGACCGGTTTGCCCCCGTCGGTCGCCACGCGCACAGCGAGCAGTCCGAGCACCGTGCCCATGAGGTAGCGCTGAATCTTCAGCCAGGTCGGCCGGACGCCGAGGAATCGGGCGATCGACCCGGCCAGCACCACGATCGCCAGGTTGACCGCCACCGCTACCACGATCTGCACGCCGCCGAGCGTGAATCCCTGCAGCAGAAGGTGACCGGCCGCGGGATCGACGAACTGCGGAATGACCGAGATGTACATGATCGCGATCTTCGGGTTCAGCAGGTTGGTCACCAGACCCATGGTGAACAGCCGCTGGGTCGAATCCTGTTGCAGCTCGGTCGGTTCGAATGCCGACACGGTGCCCCGCAGCGCCTGCACCGCCAACCAGGCAAGGTAGGCGGCACCCGCGAGCTTGACCGCGGTGTACAACGCGGGCACGGCCGTGAACACCGCTGCCAGGCCGAGATTGGTGGCCGTCAGATAGACGAGGAAGCCGACAGCCACACCTGCGAGCGACACCATTCCCGCCCGCCTGCCTTGCGAGATGCTTCGCGAGACGAGGTAGATCATGTTGGGCCCCGGCGTCAGAACCAACGCCAGAGCCACCGCGAACACCCCGATCACAGCGGAATACGAGACCATGGTGTCGAGCATGGGCGACCGAGGCCGACCGCTCCATGGCCAGTTGCCATGTCGTGGTTACCTACCCGGCGCGCACGGCCTCCGCCACCGCGTCACCTATCGCCGCCATTCCGGCCGCCGTGGGATGCAGAGGCGCAGCGGGATTCTGCGGCACCACTCCCTCGAAGTATCGCTGATCGGGAGCCACACAGACGTCGTGGCCGACGCTCAGCGCCTCGGTGTCGACGAACTCGGCACCGTGCTCGTCGGCTTGCGTCTTCAGGGCCTCGTTCATCGCGGTGATGCTGCTTTGGATGTAGTCGGCGTCCTCGGGCAGCATCGGTTGGGTGGGGAAGCATCCGCCATCCGGCAGATACGTCCCGTAGCCGACGACCAGGATCCGCGCGTCGGGCGCGCGCTCGGCCACCGCGTCGAGCATGGCTCCCCAGTTCGGTGCCTTCTCCGCGACGGCTGCGGCGACGGTGTCGACGCCGCCCGCAGTGAGCCGGTCCTTGCAGACATTGGTCGCCGACGACGCCGTGAAGGTCAGGCAGCCCACGGCCGTCGACACCAGTCCGATGTCGTTTCCGCCGATCGTGATGGTCACCAGATCGGTGTCTGCAGACAGAGCATCGAGCTGCACCGGCACCTCACCGCTGGACGTCCCCTGCGGAGTGGAGACGATGTTCTCGGTGATCGCACCCGAGCACGTGACGTCGACGAACGAGGCGACAGCGAGTTCTTCCGCGAGAACGTGCGGGTAGTTGGAATCGGATTGCTGGCATCCCGGCACGCCGACCTGGTCGGGAATGCGCGGGCCCGACGCGGCCGAATCCCCGAGGGCCACGTAGTCGAGGGAGGCGTAGTCGAGGGAGGCGGAAGCGCTCGCCGTCGGCGCGGGAGATTCCGTCGTGCATGCCGTGATCGCACAGGCGGCCGCAGCAACACCGGCGAGGATTCCCTGGATTCTCACAGCCTCGACGCTACCGCTGCCGGTAGCCTCGACCGGGTTGTCCGCACGAAACATCTACACAACGAAGGCAGGAACATTTCATGATCACCAATTTCATCAACGCGATCCTCGGCGGCTTCGGCTCCATCTCCGCAGGCAGCAGCGGCTTCGAGCTGGCACCGGGCACTCTGCCCTTCGGCCTGTAGAGAGCGGCCGATCGAGCACCCGTACGGTGCCGACGGTTCGTTCGGCACCGTACGGGTACCCCGAGGTCATGACTACGCAGAACAAAGACAACACCTCGGCCCCCGACGCGGAAGAGGACGTTCAGTCCGACCCCGCAGCTTCCGCCACAGACAACGATTGGTCGAGCGAAGGCGGCGCAATCGAAACCGGCCCCGCGACCTCCGACGAGCGCACCGACAGCAACTAGCCGGTCAGCCGCCGGGGAGCGGCCCGCAACGTGCGGACGTCCCCGTCGGCGACGATGTGCTCCACCGTTTCGCCTCGGGCACGCATCGACCCGTCGACGGTGAAATTCACCCGTGCGTCGCCCAGCCAATCCACACCGACGACGATTCCGACGGTTCCCTTGGGGATACCGCTGCGCCACCGCACGCGTCCCAGATTTCGGACCGCGACAACGGTCTCGCCGATCTCGAAATGCCCCATACGCCCCCCCCCGGCTCGATTCTTACCGACCAGTAGACCTCGAGCGAACTGCCTGTTCAAGCGGTGCATCCGCGCTTACCGGCAGTAGCGGCAGTGCGGTGGATGGCCATTCCGGGTCGAAACCAGTCCATTCCCCGGTTAGGCCGACCCAATCACGCCTAGCGGTATTTTCCTCTTGAATATGTTGCTGGATCGGCAATTATTCTTGCCAATGCATTGCAGTCGGCCGCAGACTTCCGGGCATGACATCAGACACTGTTCACCACACCCTGGTCGACGCGATCATCGTCGGCGGCGGCGTTGCCGGTCTCAGCGCTGCCGTGGCCCTCGGCCGGTCCCGACGCTCGGTCGTGGTCGTCGACGCCGGCGACCCCCGCAATGCACCTGCAGCACATTCGCACAACTACCTCACCCGTGACGGCGAGTCGCCGCTCGAACTGGTCAGGCTCGGCCGCGACGAGGCACGTCGCTACGGGGTCCACATCATCGAGGGCACCGCCCGGTCGGCAATCCGCACCGAATCCGGGTTCGAGGTCACACTTGCCGACGGCTCCGTCGTGCGTGGCCGCCGCCTGTTGGTCACCACCGGCCTCACCGATGTTCTCCCGAACATTCCAGGCCTTGCCGAGCGGTGGGGCCGCGATGTACTGCACTGCCCGTACTGTCACGGCTGGGAAGTCCGCGACCACAGAATCGGAATCATCGGTAGCCCACTCGTCGGACATCAGGCGCAGATGTGGCGTCAGCTCACCGAACACGTCACGGTGTTCGCACACCTGGCACCGGAACTCACCGACGAGGATCAGGGCCGTCTGGCCGCCCGCGGCATCGAGGTGGTGGACGAGGAGATCGCTCGGGTGGACGTCGCCGACGACGCGATCGTGGGCGTCACGCTGGCGGACGGGCGGCAGGTCCGACTCGACGCGTTGGTCGTGGGACCCAACTTCACCTCTCGCGCCGACATCCTGGTCTCGCTCGGAATCGGCACCACCGAGATGGTGATGAACGACCACGTTCTCGGCACCTACATCGAGGCCGACCCCGTCGGTGCCACCTCTGTGCCCGGTGTCTGGGTGGCGGGTAACGTCGCCGCGCCGATGGACACGGTGGTCGCTGCCTCGGCTGCCGGAGTGCGAGCCGGTGCTGCGATCAACGGTGACCTGATCGAAGAGGACGTCCGCATCGCAGTCCAGCGGAGCACGTCCGCGGTGGCGACCTGACAGCTGTGCCTCCTTAGGAGAGATCTGTCACCGAATCCACTGACCGAAGACGTATATTCACCGATGGAGGCGTCGAGAAAGAAGCGGTGTGCAGGCCGCGAGCGAGAAGGAAGTAGGTCCTTCGATGAACACGAAGGTCGCTGCGCCCTTTGTCGTCCAATCCAAACGAACAGCAGGACTGGCCGCCGTGGTCGTCGTAGCCACCACTTTCTTCGTTCTCGGCGACGCCGATGTGCGAGCCGGCGTCCTGGCCACAGTCGCCGTCGGCTCGGTGCTCGCGATCAGCGCCGCCATTCGCCGCTACCGTCCCGACGACTCTCGGTGCTGGTGGGCACTGTTCGGGGCCTCGGTGCTGTTCATGTTCGGCGTTTCGCTTCGTAGCGATCCCAGCACGCTGACCCATTCCTTCACGTTGCTACCCGACCTGTTCACCCTCACCGGGTACGCACTCGTCGGATATGCCCTGTCGCGGTGGATCCGAGATCGCCAGTCGATCGACGACATAACGCCACTGGTCGACGCGGGCCTGATCTTCCTCGGCACCCTGTTTCTGTCGTGGTTGCTGTTCATCTCACCGGCCCTCGAATCCTCGCACTCGTCGGCATCGACTGTGGTGAACGGCGTGTACCCGGCGATCGACGCAGCGCTGATCACGCTGACCACCTACCTGTTGTACTCGTCCAAACCCCGCACAGCGGCGTTGCAGTGGGCGCTGATCGCTCTGATTGCGACGCTCGTTGGAGACGTCTCGTACGCGTTCGCTGCCACGACTGCCGATGCGCCGTCCTCGGGGTTGCTCGACGGTATCTACCTCTTCGCGTACCTCTCCCTGGCGATGGCAGCACTCGACCCGTCGATGCGCACCGTCTCTCAGCGGCAGGATCCCGCACCCGCCCACAGCAACCGTCGGGTCGTGTTCGTGGTGATGCTGCTGGTCGTGTGCGCCACCGTGCCCCTGCTGGGCTCGGCGGTATCCACCGGAGACCTGGTCGTGCGTTCGCTGCTGCTGGCGTCGATCCTGGTCGGTGCCTTCCTGCGCGGCGAACGCGCACTCACCAGAGTTCAGTTCGGCAAGGAGCACGCCAAGTATCTCGCGGCTCACGACCTGTTGACCGGCCTACCGAACCGCACGATGCTGGACGAGGAATACGCCCGACACGAGCGCTCGCAGGCTCCCGGGCGCACCTGCGTCCTGTTCGTCGACCTCGACAACTTCAAGATCGTCAACGACTCGTACGGCCACCGCGTCGGTGACGAACTGATCGTCGCCGCGGCGCGGCGTATCCGCGCCGCCGTCGGTGCCGGCGACTCCGTCGTCAGATACGCGGGCGACGAATTCGTGATCCTGTCCCGGTGCGATCGTCTCGGCGCAGAAGCGTTGGCCCGTCGCATCATCGACCGAATGAACGAGCCGTTCCCGCTCAGCGCTGCAATGGCCTACGTCACGGCATCGGTCGGCATCGCCGATGCAGATCGACTGCACGACGCCATCCGCGAGGCCGATACCGCGATGTATCACGCCAAATCCCTCGGCGCGGCGCGCTACGCGTTCTTCGACGAATCCTTGCGCGCACGTGCCACTTCCGCGATGGAGACCACAACCGCGCTGCGCGGCGCGATCAGACGCGGCGAGCTCGAGGTGTACTACCAGCCGATCGTCGACACCGCCTCGCGCACCACCGTCGTCTACGAAGCGCTCCTCCGCTGGAACAGGGAGGGCCGGGTGTGTACCCCCAACGAATTCATTCCGATTGCCGAATCGACCGGTCTGATCAAGGAGATCGGAGAGTGGGTGCTGCGATCCGCGCTCTCGGATCTGGTGACGCTGCGCGCGCACGGTCAGGACGTCACGATGTCGGTGAACGTGTCCCCGATGCAATTGCGCGACGATTCGCTGCCGACCATCGTGAGAGGACTGCTCGACGAGTACGGCCTCAACGGAGCAGATCTGGCGCTCGAGATCACCGAAAGCGTTCTGATCGACGACATGGGCACCGCGAAGAGCCTTCTCGATCGGCTCGCTGCCATGGGTGTGCTCATCGTGCTGGACGACTTCGGAATCGGCTACTCCTCGTTGAACAGGTTGCGCGCGATGCCGATCGCGTTGCTCAAGATAGACAAGTCGTTCGTGCACGAGATCGGTCACTCCGAATCCGATACTCAACTGATTCGCGCGATCGTCGCCATGGCGTCGGCGCTGCCGGTGAACACAGTGGCCGAGGGTGTCGAGACCGAGGAGCAGGCCTCGATCATCGAGTCGCTCGAATGCCGCTTCGCGCAGGGTTTCCTGTTCGGCAGGCCCGCACCCATCGCACACTGGCTCCTCGAATCGGCGCAGCGACGGTGATCACGGTGTTAGCGTCGGGCGGTGTCTGCAACCGGAATGCGCCCACTCCGCTCGACCGCTCTTGCCTGTGCCCTCCTGCTGGTACCGCTCGCCGCGTGCAGCAGCAGTGACAGCACCGGCACCGACTCCGCTGCCGAGAACAGTTGCGTTCTCGGTGCCAGCGGCGGCACCCCGGTAGGAGCGACACCCAGCGCGGGTTCGGGCGACATCTCCACCAATCCGGAAGTCGCGACCGGATATCGATCGAACATGGCACCGGTGGAGACTGCGTCGTACTCGGTCTCGACGGCGAACCCGGTGTCGACCGAAGCAGCCTGCGAGGTGCTGCGTGACGGCGGCACCGCGGCCGATGCACTGATCGTCGCACAGACTGTGCTCGGCCTCGTCGAGCCGCAGTCGTCCGGAATCGGCGGAGGCGCATTCCTGATGTACTACGACGCGGCGTCCGGCGAGGTACAGAGCTACGACGGCCGCGAGACCGCTCCGATGAGCGCCACCGGCGACTACCTGAGATACATCGACGATGTGAACCGCACTGTGCCGCAACCCGATGCACGGTCCAGTGGCCGATCGATCGGCGTGCCGGGCGTCCTGCGGATGCTCGAGCAAGCCCACGACGATCACGGCGACAAGCCGTGGGGGGATCTCTTCCAGCCTGCAATCGGTCTCGCCGACAACGGAATCGAGATCAGCCCGCGCATGGCCTCGTCCATCGCCGACTCGGCACCGAAGCTCGCCCTCGACCCCGCATCCAAGGACTACTTCCTGCAACCGGACGGCACCGGAAAGCCCGCCGGCACGGTTCTGAACAACCCGGCGATGTCGAAGACGCTGTCCACCATTGCAACCGACGGAGCCGACGCCTTCTACACCGGCGACATCGCCCAGGCCATCGTCGACGCGACGGCCGATACCACCGCGGGCCGCACCCCCGGGCAGATCACACTCGACGACCTCGCCGGATACGAACCCAAAACCCGCACGGCCGTATGCACCGAGTACCGCGACCACGACATCTGCGGCATGCCGGGACCGTCGTCGGGCGGCATCGCGGTGGCGTCGACGATGGGCATTCTGTCCAACTTCGATCTGGCGCAGTACGCACCGACGGGAATGGACGCCAACGGCGGTACCCCGACGGCCGAAGCCGTGCACCTGATCTCCGAGGCCGAGAGACTGGCCTACGCCGATCGCGACAAGTACGTGGCCGATCCGGACTTCGTACCCCTGCCCGGCGGATCCCCCGACGCCTTGCTCGACCCCGAATATCTCAGCAGCAGAGCGGGACTCATCGACGAGTCCAAGTCGATGGGTACCGCGCAGCCCGGCGACTTCGGCCCGGTTCAGTTCGCCTCGTCCACCGACCCCGAGCACGGCACCAGCCACATCTCCATCGTCGACGGCGAGGGCAATGCCGCCTCGATGACGACGACCGTCGAGTCGGCATTCGGTTCGTTCCACATGGTCGACGGCTTTCTGCTCAACAATCAGCTCACCGACTTCTCCGCGGCTCCCGTGGCCGAGGACGGAACTCCCATGGCGAACCGTGTCGAGCCGGGGAAGCGTCCGCGCAGCTCGATGGCCCCGACGCTGGTGTTCGACCGCGGCGACGACGGCGCACGCGGCGATCTCGTGCTCGTCGCTGGATCTCCCGGTGGATCGGTGATCATTCAGTTCGTCGTAAAAACGTTGGTGGGACTGCTCGATTGGGGCATGGACCCACAGCAGGCGGTATCGATGGTCGACTTCGGTGCGGCCAACACCCCGTCCACCAACTACGGCGGCGAGCATCCGAACGTGACGGGTGAGAACGATCCCGTCGTGGTGAAATTGCGCGAGATGGGCCATCAGGTCTCGGTCGCAGACCAGTCCAGCGGACTGAGCGCCCTGCAGCGCACCGACGGCGGCTGGATCGGGGGAGCAGATCCCCGCCGCGAGGGTGAGGTACTGGGTGGGTAGCGGTCAACTCACGAATCGGTAACCCATTCCGGTTTCGGTGATCAGATGCACCGGAGCCGCCGGATCTCGTTCCAGTTTCTGCCGCAACTGGCCGAGATAGATTCGTAGATAATGAGTTTCACGCTCGTGTCCGGGGCCCCAGACGGTCCGCAGTATGTCCTTCTGCGATACCAGCTTGCCCTCGTTGCGCACGAGCAGTTCGAGGACGCCCCATTCGGTGCGGGTCAGGTGCACGCTCTCTCCCGCTCGGACAACGGTTTTCGAGGCCAGGTCGACGGTGAAGTCCTCCGTCTCGACGACGGGATCTGCCACGGTCTGCGGTCCGCGCCGTAGAGCCGCACGCAATCTTGCCAGCAGCTCGTCCATGCCGAAGGGCTTGGTCACGAAGTCGTCGGCACCGGCGTCGAGTGCCTCGACGGTATCGGCCGAGTCGGTCCGCGCCGAGAGCACCAGGATCGGCACCTCGGTCCAGCCGCGCAGACCGGCGATGACGTCGATGCCATCGATGTCGGGTAGGCCGAGATCGAGAATCACGATGTCCGGGTGGAAGTTCGCAGCCACCCGCAGCGCCTCACCGCCGGTTGCGGCACTGACGACCTCGAACCCGCGCACGTTGAGATTGATCCGCAGCGCTCGCACGATCTGTGGCTCGTCGTCGACGACGAGCACCCGTACCTTCACCTGCTCGCCGCCTTCAGCTCCACCGTCATCGTCAGCCCGCCGCCGTCCGTGTTCGATGCCGTGACGGTACCGCCCATGGCTCGGACGAATCCGCGCACCACCGACAGTCCCAGCCCGACGCCTATCGAGTTGTCGCGGTCCCCGAGGCGTTGGAACGCGTCGAACATCGTTTCCTCGGCTCCCGCGGTGATGCCGGGGCCGTGATCGACGACCGAGATGGTTGCCCGCTCGCCGTGCACCGCGGCCCTGACCGTGATGTCGCCGGTGGGTGCGTACCGGGCGCTGTTGTCCACCAGGTTCGCCAGCACCCGTTCGAGCAGGCCAGGGTCTGCCAGTACTTCGACGTCACCCACCTCGACCCGCACACGATCGTCTGCTTGGACCAGCGCGCCGCTCAGCACGTCGTCGACGAAGACGGGACGCAGACTCGGCTGCACCACACCGGCTTGCAGCCGCGAGGAGTCGAGCAGATTGCTCACCAGAGCGGTCAGCTGATCGGCCGATTCGTCGATGGTGGCGAGCAATTCCTCGGTGTCCTCGGGTGAGAACTGCACGTCGGTGCTGCGCAGAGACGAGGACGCCGCCTTGACGGCGGACAGTGGCGTCCGGAGATCGTGGCTGACGGCCGAGAGCAATGCTCGACGCAGAGCGTCGGCCTCGGCGAGCGCATTGGCTCGGCTGGCTTCCTCGGCCAACCGAGCCTGACGGACCATGCCCGCGGCCTGGTTTGCCACCGCTGCGAGTACCCGCCGATCGTGTGCACGGGTGCGCTCACCGACGAGCAAGAGCGTGAAGTCGCCTGCGTCGACCTCGGTGTCGGCTCCGGCACGGTCGCCCGGAGCCTGCTCACCGGCGCTGCCCACGATCGACTGAGACTGGTTGTCCCACAGCGCCACACCACTCTGCCGATAGGTCTCACGGGCGCGCTCGAGCAGTGCCGTCAGGTCGGCTCCGCGCAACACCGATCCGGCGAACAGTGTCAACAGTTCGGCTTCCTGGGTCGCCCTGCGTGCCTGACGCGTTCGCCGGGCCGCAGCATCGACGAGGGCTGCAACAGCAACGGCGACGACGAGCAGCACCACGGTGACGACGAAGTTTTCCGGCTCGGCGATGGTGAGGCTGTACCGGGGTGTGGTGAAGAAGTAGTTGAGCAGGAATCCCGCGATCAACGCCGAGAGTGCCGCCGGCGCAACCCCTCCCAACAGTGCGACACAGAGCACCACCATGAAGAACAGGGCACTCTCGCCGCTGGAGTCGAAGTCCGGTCCGACCGTGCTCAGTACGGCGGCGGCGAGGCAGGGCACCAGTACGGCGGCGACCCACGCCAGAATGCGTCGCCGCCCCGAATCGACCTGCATGCCCCTGCGGCGGGCTTGCTCGGCGTGAGTGACCATGTGCACGTCGATCTTTCCCGAGTTCTGCACCACCGCTGCGCCGATGCCCTCGTCCAGGATCCGCGCCGCTCGCGACCGTCTCGAGGTACCGATCACCAGCTGCGTTGCATTCACCCCGCGGGCGAAGTCGAGCAGAGTCGTCGGTACGTCGTCGCCGACGACGCTGTGCACGCTGGCACCGAGCCCCGCGGCGAGCTTTCGCACCGAACCCATCTGCGGCGCCGACACACCCATCAGGCCGTCGCCGCGGACGATGTGCAGCACCATGAGCTCCGCGCTGGACTTCGAGGCGATGCGACTGGCGCGGCGAAGCAGCGTCTCCGATTCCGGTCCACCGGTCACGGCCACCACCACGCGCTCGCGGGCTTCCCACGTCTCGGTGATGCGATTGTCCTTGCGGTACTTCACCAATGCCGCGTCCACCTGATCGGCGATCCACAACAGTGCGAGCTCGCGCAGCGCCGTCAGGTTGCCGCCCCGAAAGTAATTGCTCAGTGCCGCGTCGACCTTCTCGGCGGCGTAGACGTTGCCGTGCCGCAGCCGACTGCGGAGCGCTTCGGGAGTGATGTCGACCAGTTCCACCTCGTCGGCCGCACGAACGACGCTGTCGGGCACAGTCTCTCGCTGCGGCACCCCGGTGATCTGCTGCACCACGTCGTTGAGGGATTCGAGGTGCTGAACGTTGAGTGTCGAGATGACGTCGATGCCGGCGTCGAGCAGTACTTCGACGTCCTGCCAGCGCTTGCCGTGCACGCTGCCGGGGGTGTTGGTGTGCGCGAGTTCGTCGACGAGCACCACCTGGGGCTTTCGCGCCAGGACGGCGTCGAGATCGAGTTCCTGCGCGGACGACCCCCGATAGTCGACGGTCGCCATCGGTAGCACCTCGATACCGTCGAGAGCCTCGATCGTCCGCGCCCGGCCGTGTGTTTCGACGACCGCTGCCACGACATCGCAGCCCCGGCTGCTCAGCCGGTGGGCCTCCCCGAGCATGGCGAAGGTCTTCCCGACGCCCGGTGCTGCGCCGAGGTAGATCCGCAGCTCACCCCTGTCCGCCACAGTCCGTCTCCTCACGCGTTCCGTACAGCTAGCGCTCCTCGATGTCGTCGACGCGTATCTCCACGACATCACGCCCGAGGGTGACGCCCAGCAGGTCCGACACCGTATCGATCGCGATGGTCGCCAGCTCGTCTCCCGCGGCCTGCAGGTCGTCGCCGTACACCCCGATCACCGCGACGAACAGACCGATGCAGGCATGGTCGTCGAGGTCGAGGTCGATCTCGGTGGGCTGTGCGCCGTGCACGTCCGCCAGTGCACGACGAAGCGTCGTCTTGACGATGTGGTCGCTGACCCGCAGTGAGTCCGCCGGTCCGGAATCAGAGCCGGAGGGGAACGCGCTGTCGATCGGCCACGTCCGTCTGGTGGTGTTGCGTACCTTCGTGATGATGGACGCGCTGATGTCCACCCAATTCGGTTCCTGCGGTGCGTCCCGAAGTTCGGTGGCAGCACGCGCGAGAACCGAATCCGGCTCTAGTGGGTTCGCCATGTTGCCAACCTTTCACTCAATGTTGCTCGTGCTCTGGTCAACTGACCACGTACTGCTCCGGCGGACAGGGTCATGATCGCGCCGATCTCGGGGTGCGTCAGGCCCTCCACCTCGCGGAGCAGCCAGCAGGCCCGCTGGCGGTAGGGCAGCTCGGCGAGTGCTGTGCCCAGCTCGGTCATGAAGCTGTCGGCCTCGACATCCGCCTCGGGATCGCTGCCCGCTCCGGTGCTCTTGCGCTCGAATACCCAATCTTCTGCGGGAGGAACGCTGCGACGTCGTCGATGATCGATCACTTTGTGCGACACCAGCGAGAACAGCCAGGTTCGCAGAGCCGAGTCCCCACGGAAGTTGTCGAGGCCCTTCCACGCTGCCACGAACGCGTCCTGCACCACCTCCTCGGCGGCACCTTGATCGGACAACATGTTGCGCGCATACCGAAACATCTCCGGGCCGTAGCGCCGGACGATCTCCTCGAACGCATCGGTCTCGCCGAGCGCCGCAGCGCCGACGAGAACGCGGTCCGACGCGTCTACCCACTCCATCGGGCCCCCGTTCACTTCATCGTGGTCATCGATCACGCCAGTCTTCGATACCGGTTTACCAGCGGACGTAATCTATGACGTAGGTCACTTTATGTGGACGTGCGTTTCGACCATCGAGCTACGACCAACTCCTGTCACACACTGACGCACAAGACACCGAAACGAAGAGAGGCATTCATGAGCTCCACGACGGACACCAAGGCAACCGTATCCGCAGCAGGCGAAGGAAAGACCGACATCACCACCAAGTCGGATTCCGTGCTCGTCAGCTCGCAGGGCCGTACCACCATTGCCGATACCGTCGTCTCCAAGATCGCCGGCATCGCCACCCGTGAGGTTCAGGGCGTGCACGCCGTCGGCGGCGGAGCCAGCCGCGCGATCGGTGCTCTTCGTGAGCGCATCCCCGGTGCCCGCGTCAACCAGTCGCAGGGTGTCTCGGTCGAGGTCGGCGAGCGTCAGGCAGCAGTCGACATCGACATCGTCGCCGATTACGGCGTCTCCATCGCAGACCTCGCAGCGGGCATCCGCCGCAACGTCATCAACGCCGTCGAGCGCATGACCGGCCTCGAGGTCACCGAGGTCAACATCGTCGTCCACGACATCTACCTCGACGACGGCTCGGACGACGACGACACCACCGAGCCCGCCACCACCCGAGTGCAGTGACCGAGCCGCACATGACGGATCGTGACAAGTCCGAGGACATCGCCGACGCCGTTCTGGCGATCGACGGTGTCGTCGGGCTGCACGGCGGCATGTTCGGTGAGGCCGCGACGTACCTGCCCGGGCGCCGCGTCGCCGGCATCCGAAGCAGTGAAGACGGAACCGAGGTTCACGTGACCCTGGAGTTCGGTGTCGCGGTTCGCGAGACCGCCGATGCCGTGCGTCGCACAGTGGCCGCCATGGTCGACGGCCCCGTGCACGTCACCGTCGAGGACATTGTGCGAGTCTGACCAGGTGAACGAGCACGCAGCGCACAACCGAGCCGCCGAGTACAAGGCGGCTCGGCGCGCTGTGGCACGTGAACATCACCCCGATATCGGCGGAGATCCGGCTCGCTACATGGCCGAACTCGCCGAGGTCGACCGCAGGTTCGCTGTTCTTCCGTCGGCTCCGATCAATACCGCCAGCGCGCCGACCGTGTTCCGCGCCTCGCCGATCCCGTCCCCACTGCGCACCCTGCCCAAGCGGATCGCTCGCATCCGCAAGCGCGTCACTCGGCGCAACTACTTCGACATCTGACACCGCTGAATCTGATACCTCTGACTGGAGATCAAGACCATGACCACTGCAACCATCGGTTTGTTCGTGGGACTTCTGCTGGCCATCGCCGCAGCAGCCGGCGGTTTCACCGGCTTCCTCATCGCCATCGTTCTCGGTGGCCTCGGTTTCTTCGTCGGGCGCTACATCGACGGCGAACTGGACCTGAACTCGATCATGCGTGGTCGCGGTCGTGACTGAGACAGCGGTGGAGCCCGGTGAGCGAGGCTCACTGGAAATCAAGCACAAAGCCGTCGAGCGCCTTGCCGTTCTGGCAGCTCGCAGCACCGAGTCGGTCACCGACCGCAACCCTGGACTACGCGTCCTCGGCGGACGTGACCTGCCGAAAGCCGACGTGACGATCAACGGAACACGCGTCCGTGCGCAGGTCGCAGTGGCCGTCACGTGGCCGTCACCGCTGGCGAAGGTCGCCGCGAACGTCCGTGCGGCCGTGGCCAGAGACCTGTCCGAACTGGGCATCTACACCGTCGACCGAGTCGACGTCACCGTCCAATGCGTGCCCGCCGAAGCCACCGTCGAAGAAGGGAGAGTGCAGTGACCGAGAAGCCGAGCAAGAAGCCGGTAGCAAGCCCTACCGCCGCTGTCCCTGCTGTTCTGTTCGCACTCCTCCTCATCGGTGCCGGGGTGGTCCTCGGCCGCGAAGCGTTGCTGAAGCTCGGAGCTCTCGACGGGTCCGAATGGGTCGGCCCCGCGGCGACGCATCTGGATGGACTCACCGCGCAGAGCTGGATGCTGCCCGGCGGCATCGCTGCCGTCGTCGTCGGCTTCATCCTCGTTTTTGTCGCCGTCCGCCCACGCCGACGCACCCATCGTGCTCTCACCGAACAGGATGTCTGGCTCCGCAAGGGTGACGTCGCCGCAGTGGCTCGCGCCGCCGCTCTCGACAACGTCGGAGTCGATTCTGCGACGGCCAAGGCCGGCAACAAGAAGGTCACCGTTGCCGCGTCCACCGTGACCGGCACCGACACCTCGGCCCTGAAATCCTCGATCGTCACCTCCGTGGACGATGCCCTCCGCCCACTCGCGTCGGCACCGAAAGTCCGCACCCGAGTGCGAACGACAGGACAAGCCTCATGAAGCGCGCTACCGCGTCCCTCGACCGAACCAGTACGGCGGTCGTCGGGCTCGCACTGATCGCCCTCGGCGGTGGAGCCATTGCCTGGGAACGCGGCAAGTTCCCCGGCCGCGAGCGCATCGATGCCGCGTTCGTCGACACCACCGTCGATGCAGGGTGGTGGCCCTGGGCACTCGGAGCAGCCGCGATCGTCCTCGTTCTCCTCGGACTTTGGTGGCTCCTCGCGCACCTGCCGCGCCGTTCGGTCGGCACCGTCGCATTTGCCTCCACAGCAGATTCCGACGTCGACGGCAGGCTCAGTGTCGATCTGACCACCGCCGCCAAGAGTGCAGCGAAATCTTTGGCAGCCCACGAGGGTGTTGTGTCCGCCTCCGGCCGCTCGGTGTCCGACCGCGGCGAGCGGGTCGTCGAGATCACCGCGACCCTCGATCCCGCGGTGACGTCACTCGACACGGTCTCCGCGGCGGCAGCACGGACGCGCAACGACATCGTGACATCCCTGGACGGCACCCCGGCGGCAGTGCGAATTCTGTTGCAGTGCGGCAAGTCTCGGAAGCAGTCCGCTCGAGTGAGCTGATCGGCTCACTTTGGATCTCCCGCACAGAATCGTCATGCCGTACGCTGTACGGTATGACGATTCTGGTAACCGGTGCCACCGGCAATATCGGCCGCATGCTCGTCGACCACCTTCTGGCCGCGGGACGAACCGATGTGCGAGCGTTGACCAACCATCCCGAACGCGCGCAGTTGCCCGCGGGCGTGGAGATCGCCGAGGGGTTTCTCGGTCGGGTGGATTCTCTGTCCGAGGCCCTGATCGGTGTCGATCAGATCTATCTGGCTCCGTATCCGAGCACGATCGAACCTGTCCTCGAACTCGCCCGAGCCGCGGGGGTACGGCATGTCGTCGATCTCGCCGGTCCACCCGAGAACTGGTGGTATCCGATCTCCGTTGCGGTCGAGAAGTCCGGGATGCACTGGACTCACCTGTGGCCGGGCGAATTCATGGAGAACTCGACGATGTGGGCGGAGCGAATCATCGAATCCGGTTGTGTCCGAGAGCCGTTCCCCGACGCCGCCAATGCCCCGATAGCGATGGACGACATCGCCTCGGCGGCGGCGACCGTTCTCAGCGACGAACAGACGCATCACGGTAGATCCCATGTTCTCACCGGACCCGAAACCCTCACGCGCGTAGAGTTATTGGACAGAATCGCCGACGCGATCGGTCGCCCCTTGACCTTCGAGACGGTCAGCCGACAGGAGACCATCGACGACTTGACTCCCAGCATGGGGGACTTCGCGATCACCTACGTCGACGGGCTCGAGTCCTCAGCGCACAATCCGCAGCAGGTCGACCGAACGCTGACCGACATCACCGGCAGCGCTACGACGTTCGCGCACTGGGCGCAGCGCAACGTCGACTCGTTTCGTTGATCTACCGGTCGAACTCGATCTCTCCGATCAATCCGTGATGATCCGAGCCCGGGAGATCGATTCTTTCCAGTGATCGAGCGTGTCCGCTGTTGGACAGGATGTGATCGATACCCACGACAGCGGGCGTGCCCTTGTCCGTGGGATACGTCGGCACCAAGCCCTTCCCCAATTGCGCTGCGGCGTCGGAGTATCCGGCATCGAGGAGGTTGCGGAACTTCTTGTGCGAATAGGTCGTGTTGAAGTCTCCGCTGACGATCACCGGTCCGGTGCCCGACACGGCCTCCAGATCGTCTCGGAGAGTGTCCAATTCGGCCGTCCAGATCTCCGCCGGAGTGACGTAGGCCGGTCCGGGGTGCACGGCCAGCAACGAGATCGGCTCCGAGTCGGGGACCTCGATTCGGGTCGCAAGATTCACCGGACCGTATCCGACGAGTTCGCGGCTCTCGGATATAGGCAGACGACTGTAGATGCCGGCCCCGCCGCCGCCCGTCACGTACGGCCGAAGGTAACTGTAGGGAAAGAGCTCTTCCATGCCGGCGTCACGCAGACCGATCACCGACTCGTCGGTCAATTCCTGAATTGTGACGACGTCGACGGAGTTCTCGCGCGCCTGACCGACCACAGCCGTCGGATCAGCGCGTCCCACCATCAAATTTGCCTGCATCACGCGCAGCCGCACACCGTCGGAGCTCGGCGCCGCGTCGGCCACGTAGAGCGGTGCGTACGACACAGCACCTGCTGCCAGCACAAGCGTCGAGACGCCCGCGAGAACCCAGCGGCGCCCGATCAGCGCCACGAGTGCGCCGAGTACGACAGCGATGAACATCAACGGAACGAACGACGCAAGCGCGATCAGCACGTTGACGCGGGTGTCGGTGTAGTAGACGCCCAACGCCACCAGGCCGGTGAGGATGCCCAGAATCGCGATCGTGCCGGTGAGTATCCGTACCCAGGTTCGCTGCATCGGCCCCAGGGTAGCTACGCCCGGACGCCGATGGTCAATGCTCTGAACGTCGTCCAGGTCAGCGACACCAGGCCACGAACCGCCGCGAGCGAGAACGCGGTGGACCACACGGTCCGCGTCGAGGGGCCGGGCACCGGCACGCCGGCGAACCGATCGGCCAGCCAATCCAGGGTGAGAGGCGCACTGAGCGGATGCAGCGACAGGTGCTCGCTCAGCCGATCTCGCAGGTACGTCACATGGGCACCGGCTTCGTTGTACCGCTCGACCTGCCCGTCGACGTCGTCGACGGCGATGATCTGATCGTGCACCGCCTGAATCACCAGCAGCGGAGCCGTCGGGGCGATGCGACCGGGTTGTATGTCGAGGAACACCTGCACGATTTCGGGCAACGCCAGCAGATCGGCCAGCGGAACGTCGATGTACTTGTCCAGATCGTGTCGGGCCAGTCGGGTGACGGCCCGGACGGTCGTCATCGACTCGACGGAATCGAGAATGCGCATTCCGTCCTCGTTGACGTACTGGCGGATGACCCGATCCAGGTCGGGGTAGGTGCGCCGTAGGCCCGCCACCACCAGCGTCGGCAACGCTGCGTGCAGCGTTGCATTGAGCCGGGTGAATGCCGACCCTGGATCTCCGACGGGCGAGCCGAGCGCGGCACCGACCAACTCGATCTCCGGCGCATACTCCGGTGCCATCTCCGCTGCCCAGGACGTCGCGAGGCCGCCGCCCGAGTAGCCCCACAGCGCGACGGGCGTGTTGTCGTTCAGTTCGAGAGGTTCGAACGACAGCGCCGCGCGGATGGCATCGAGCGTGCAGAAACCAGGTTCCTGCGGGGAACCCCAGTGCCCGTCGGGGCCCTCGTGGTCCGGGATCGAGATGGTCCACCCGCGACGCAGAGCATGCAGAACCAGCAGGAATTCGAACTGCGGAACTGCACCGACGGCCTTCGAGCCACGGCGAAGCGCGTACGACGGAAAGCACGAGGACGCGACGCCGTCGATGGCGCACTGATACGACAGCAGGACCGGCTCGGCGTTCCGCGGGCGCAGCACCGTCGTGACGCTGGCCTGGGGAAGACCGCCGAGATCTGCCGTGCGGTACAGCAGCTGCCACGCATCGACTCGCTGGCGCACGCGACCGAACATCGCGACCTCGACCGGCCGTACCTTGAGAATCGTCCCGGGAAGAGCCGATTCATAGCCCTCGGGCGCGGCGTAGAAGGGATCGTCCTCGGGCCTGGTCGCGTCGTTGCGCAGCGGTGCTCGTTCCACCGGCCAGGACTGTTCGTCCTCCATCGATCTGTCGACGCTCATATCCCACCGCTTCTTGTCCGAGTCTCTTCGTCACACTAACTTGCCCTCGACGACCCCATTTCATGCAGCCTGCTGCCAATTGATGATCAGAACGTCGGTCGCGTAGCTGAGGTCGAGGCCTTCACCGCCCCAGTTCGGGACAATAGCGTCGGGCGCGATGCCCCCGTACTGTCGCCTGATCTCGTCGGCGTCTCCCGACACCGCGGGAGCGTGGATGATCTCGGTTCCCGAGGGATGGCGAAACGAGAAGCATTGATCTCCACGGGCTTCGATGAAGAAGTAACCGTCGTGGAGCGCTCGATGATGCTCGCCGCACAGCAGCACCAGGTTGTCGAGCGTGGTCTCACCACCGCGCGAGCGATAGGTGACGTGATGCGCATGCATGAAGCGGGTTCGACCGCATCCCGGCACCGCGCAGCATCGGTCTCGAATGATCAACTGGCGCATCTGAGTTCGGCTCGGGGATTTGGCAGTCGAACTCCACCGCACAGTCTTTCCCAGCCGGCCGTGGCCGACGGTCCGCAAGACTGCAGAACACAGCACCTGAGCCAACGTTTCGTTGTCCAACCCTGGCCCGTCGTCGAAATGGGCATGATCGTGACCCGCTTCCTCGATACCACCGATGTGCACCAACACCTCTGCAGCAGGGGAGACAACCGGAGAGTCCAGTGCAGCGCACACCATCTCGGCCATCGCGATCATCGCCGGAACCGGATTGGGCGGCGCAGGAGCGGCCCTATCGGCATCCGCCTCGTCGTCGGTTCGGGTCCGCTCGTATTCGGCCCTGGTCAACGCGGCCAGAAACCGTTTCCCGTCCTCGGGCCGAAAGCGTGCCGTCAGCACGAGCGAGCCGTCGTCCTCGTCCCAGCGCCACCGCCCCACGCACGGATCGAGGTCGACGCCGTTGCCCCTGGTCGGACGCATCGCCTTCTTCAGACCACGGCACAGGCGCTCGATACGCGCGGCCGGCGCATCCAGTGCCTTCTGCAGCAGCGACGCCTCGTTCTCGGCCGTGGCCACACGAGTCATCGCGCGCACCTTGGAGTACGAGATGGTGCCGCTCAGATACGCCGATGTGATCAGTGGCAGCTCCCGCATCGCCTTGGCCACCCGCACCTGCTCGCGGGCGGTGTGCAGATCGACTCCTGCCCGCCACGACAACCAATGTGCACAGGACCGCAGCTCCCATGCCGCCCATCCGCGTCGAGAGTCGAATTCGCCCACCAGGATCAGATACTGAGCCGACGCCGCAGCGATCTGACCTGCCAAAGCGCAGATCTCGGACTCGATTTCTTCAATCTCGGCCGACCCTGCCTCAACCATGTCGCTCATGAACGCCCCCATTCATCGAATGCATGTTCGACAACGGTACGACGGGGCACCGACAAGAAATTTCTGCAGACAGCACTGCGTCCCCGCGGGGACGTTTTTGCGCTTGCTTTCTGGCCGATGGGCCCGATACTGACACCAGATGCTGGTTCCGACCGAAGGGTGGTGCGGCAATGGACGGTACCGATACCTGGGGGATTGCGAGCGCAGACTTTCTGCGGTGGTATCTGCTCGCCGCGTTTCTCGCCGTGGCCCTGGTGCTGCTGAGCAATTGGCTCGCCTCGCACCGGTCCGTTCCCGCCTCTCCTACCGGGCGGGTGCTCACGCCGCCCGAGGTCGGGGCACTCACCAACGACACGCAGGCAGTGATGGCGTCGTTGGCGATCCTCAGAGGTGCAGACGTGATCGACTCCCGGGGCAGAGTGCGGCGCGCCTTGACCGCCACCGAGCGGACACATCTGGATTGGTTCACCCGCACCGTCCTCGAAAGACTCGGCAGCGGCAAAGCACCCCTGGTTCGATCCCGACTGGTGACGAACATGTCCGTAGCGTGCGCGCAGCTGCGGAGCCAGCTCATCAATGAGGGTCTGCTGCACGGGCGGTCCGAGCGTGGTGCATCGACTGTCCGTGTGTTCCCGATCCTGTTCGTCGCAGCCGTCGGATTCGTACGGGTGATCTCCGGCCTTGCGAACGGAAAACCGGTGCTTTTCCTCGTCGGCATCATCGTATTGCTGCTGCTCACACTCCCGTTCGTTCGGCGTCGACGCCGCCGCACCGCACGAGGAGACGCGGAACTCCGACGCCTTCGCGTCGAGAACGACTATCTCTCACCGCGCTCTCGTCCGTCGTTCACCGCGTACGGGCCGTCACGAGCGGGCATGTCGGCTGCACTCTTCGGAACGGGGGCTCTGCTGATGCTCGATCCGGCCATGGCGGGTGCCCTCAGTTATGGCTCTGCCCAGGCCGGCGGAGCTGCATCGTTCGGTTTCGGCGGCGACAGTGGTGGCGGTAGCAGCGGTGACGGAGGCGGCAGCAGCTGCGGTGGTGGAGGCGGCTGTGGCGGCGGGGGCGGGTGCGGCGGGTGACCACCTACCCACTGCCCGTCGGTCTCGGAATCGGCTGGCGCTCCGAGATTTCGGGGATCGTCTCGCAGTTGCCGGGGCTCGCGTTCTGTGAGGTGATCGCCGAATCGATCGGGGACCACGCACCGGAGCGCCTCACCTCGTTGGGCGTCCCCGTCGTCACTCATGGAATCGGTTTGTCTCTGGGCGGTGCGGAGCCGTTGGAGCACAACCGAATAGCGCAATTGGAGCGGGTCGCCTCGCTGCTCGGGTCGCCGATCGTGAGCGAACACATCGCATTCGTTCGTGCCGACGGCATCGAGGCCGGGCATTTGCTTCCGATGCCGCGGACCCGCGAGGCCTTGACTGTGCTGACTCGAAACATAGCGCGAACGCAGGACGGACTTTCGGTGCCGTTGGCGGTGGAAAATATTGCAGCGCTGTTCGATTGGCCCGATGACGAGCTGACCGAGGGCGAGTTCCTCAGCGAGCTGGTAGAGCGTACGGGCGTCGACTTGGTGTTGGACATCGCCAACGTCTACGCCAACGCGCGCAACCGACGCCGTGACCCGTGGACCGAACTGGCCCGGCTGCCTCTGGACCGAATTGCGTACTGCCACATCGCCGGTGGCACGGTACGTGATGGCGTCTACCACGATTCGCACACCGCGGCGGTTCCCGAAGAGGTACTCGAGCTACTCAGAACGTTCACTGCAGCCGGGCACCGCACACCACTCATGCTCGAGCGCGACGAACACTACCCACCCGAAGTCGAGCTGCTGGACGAACTCGACGCGATCGCCGATTCTGCAGGCCTGGAACGAATCACGCCGAACCGGGTGCTGGGTCCGACGGTGTGAGCGAGGACCTGGCTCGCCGTCAGAAGGAGCTCATCCGTGCGCTCGTGGCGGGAGAGCCGCCGCCCCCGGGGTTCGATTCGGACACCATCGACACCGCTCGAACAGCTCTCTTGCGCAAGCGAGCAGCCGAGATCGCGGCTCGGTACCCGGCTGTGCCGTCGGCGATGGGGGAGAGGTACGACGAGCTCTTTCACCGATGGGCATCCGACCGTCCGAAGGTATCCACCGCCGCCGATGCAGAGGCCTTCTACGAGGCAATGAAACAGGCAGGGGAGCTGGACACGACACATCCGGGACTGTCCGGGCAGCGAATGTCCTACATGGCCGACGCCCGCAACTCACTCGTGCGCTTTCGCAGTCCGCTGCGCCGCACGTGGTTGACGTCGCTGTTCGGCGCAGTGCTGCTCGTTGCCCTACCGATCGTCATCGTGACCGGTCTACTGTCGTACATCGCGTACGGGCCCCAGTTCGGCCAGGCCAGGCCGGGTGCCGTCGGGTGGTTGCGGTTGCCGTTCTTCGATTGGCCTACGAACCCTGCCTGGCTCTACCAGCTGACGCAAGGGCTGCACGTGGGATTGGGCCTGATCATCGTGCCGCTCGTCATCGCGAAACTGTGGTCGGTGATGCCCAAGCTCGTCGAACTACCGCCGGTGCGCTCACCCGCGCATGCGCTCGAACGCCTGTCGCTGCTCGCTCTTGTCGGCGGTCTGCTGTTCGAGATCGTCACCGGTGTTCTCAACATCCAGTACGACTACGTCTTCGGCTTCGACTTCTACGCCGCCCACTACTTCGGTGCCTGGGTGTTCATCGCCGGATTCCTCGTCCATCTCGGTCTCAAGGTGCCGTTGATGTGGCGAACCCTGCGGTCCGAGTCGCTGATGGACGTGCTGCGCGCTCGAAACGAGTCCCCCGACCAGGGCCACACGACAACGATGAACCGCCGCGGCGCAATCGGATTGGTCGCTGCTGGAATGGGTTTCGTCGCTGTGCTCACGGTGGGCCAGACGGTCGGGGGCGTTCTCCGCAAGGCCGCGATTCTGCTGCCGCGCGGGCGCTCCTACGGCGACGGCCCCAACGACTTTCAGATCAATCGGACCGCGGAGGCGGCGGGAATCACCGAGGCACAGACCGGAGCCGACTGGCAGTTGACGATCGCAGGCGCAGCCGACGACGCCGTTCCGGTGGTGCTGTCCCGCGGCAGGCTGCTGTCGATGCCGCAACGCACTGCCGAACTTCCCATCGCCTGTGTCGAAGGATGGTCGACGACTCAGACCTGGACCGGCGTCCCGTTGGCAGAACTCGCCGCCCTCGCGGGTGTGTCCGAACCACGCTCGGCCGAGGTGACCTCGCTCGAGCAGAACGGCGCCTTCACTCGCGCAGTGCTGCAGGGAAATCAAGTAGCACATACCGACTCGTTGCTGGCCTTGAAAGTCAACGGTGTCGATCTCTCGCTCGACCACGGCTATCCCGCACGGGTGATCGTGCCTGCGCTACCGGGCGTGCACAACACCAAGTGGGTTTCGTCGATCGTGTTCCGTTCGTGACTTTCAAAATCTCCGTGAATAGTAAAGAATATTTTTTCGGTAGCCCGCGGGGTTGCCGACGAGGGAGCAATCCTTCGCCTGGATGAGTCCAGAAGGTCACGCCACGATGCACGCACTGTCCAGAGGGTTTCTCGCCGCGGGTGCAACACTCACGCTGCTCTTCGCCGCAGGCTGCTCGTCGTCCGACTCGGGCAACGCCGTTGCCGCAGACACCACCTCGTCTTCGACGTCGGCCGCTGCCAGCACCACCGACGACGTCACCGGCCAGGAGGGCATCGACGCCGGTGGTTCCACCGATATCGATGTCGAGATCGGTCAATGCGTCGAGCTCGGCGGCACGATGACCGCCGCCACCATCGCCAACGCAGAGTGCGGCAGCATGGAATCGAACTACAAGGTCATTGCGAAGGCCGAGCAGAACGAGCAGTGCCCCACCGATGTCAATCAGACGTACTACGAGACTCTCGACGGCGTGGAGCAGGGCGCTCTGTGCCTCGACGTGGATTGGGTCGTCGACGGATGCATGAGCGTTCCCACCGGCGGTATCGACGAGCCCGCACGTGTCGACTGCAGCGACCCCAGCGCGACCGACGTCGAACAGGTCACCGAGATCAAGACAGGCACCGCCGACCCCAACGACTGCCCCGAGGGCGGGTTTGCTTACGAGGCAAGGCAGTTCGTCGTGTGCACCACAACGATCTCCTAGCCCTCCCTGTCACTGCAACTGCGCTGTCATCATCTGGGTGACGTAGTGATAGTCCAGGTGTCCGTGCTCGGTGATCGCCGCGTGCACCGCGTTCAGCACTTCGTCTCGCCGCGTGTCGTCGAGTACCAGATGACTCGAGTACGTCGCGGCCATCGCACAGAATTCGTCCGCCGTGTAGCGCTGGACCCACCTGTACGTCGATGACGACCAGGGTCCGAAGCCGTCGGCGGGAGGCACGGTCGACTCCGATTGCGCACCGAGAGACCGTGCCAACAGCGGTGCCGCTTCGGGTTCGGTCGCGTCGTATGCAGCTCTGACGGCATCCCACGCCGGCCCGTCGAGGTCACCCGGCATGTTCCACCACAGTCGCAGTGCGCCGCCCGGGACCAACGCGCGGGCCGCCACCGCCGCTCCTCGCTCGTGGTTCACCCAATGCCAGGACTGCGCGGCGACGACCACATCGAACGACGCCGGCTCGATTGCACACTCCTCGAATCGCGACACCTGCACCTCGACGTCGAGATTCTCGGTACGACGCCGAACGACCTCTGCCATGCCCGAATCCGGTTCCACCGCAACCACGGATGCGCCGAGTTCGGCCAACGCAACGGTGGCTTTACCGGTACCGGCTCCGGCCTCGAGTACTCGCAGCCTGCCTCCGGTCGCGATGTCCGCGTACAACTCGGCGGGGTAGCCGGGTCGGGCGCGGTCGTAGTTCTCCGCAACTCGGCCGAAAGTCAGTCCACGTTCCGGGCGCGCATCCTCTGGCATGTTAGCCAGAGTACCGATCTACACCCCGGTCGCCGGTCATCGACTTGCCAGCTGTGGCCCCAGTGGTAAAGAGTGATTAAAACCACAACGTATGCCCCGTGGAGGAGACCTCATGACCGAGACGACCGCGCCCCCGAAGTGGAAGGTGGTCGGCCCCGGACTGGTGGTTGCCGCCACCGGCATCGGAGCCGCCGATCTGGTTGCGACCCTGGTTGCCGGATCGCGCTACGGCTACGCCCTGCTGTGGGTCATCATCGTCGGTGTCGTCATGAAAGTTGTTCTGGTAGAGGGCGCCGGGCGCTACACGCTGGCCTCGGGCAACACGATATTCCAGGGTTGGCGGTCGCTGGGCAAGTGGACGACCGTGTATTTCGCGCCGTACATCGTGATCTGGGGATTCGTCTACGGTGCGGCCGCGATGTCGTCGAGCGCACTGCCGATCGTTGCCCTGTTTCCCGCGTTGGATCTCAAAGTCGTTGCCATCGCGTCCGGACTCCTCGGCTTCGCATTGATCTGGCTCGGGAGCTACGGCTTCTTCGAGAAGATCATCACCGTCTTCGTCGGCATCATGTTCGTGACGGTCATCGGCGCTGCGGTGGTGGCGGTTCCGAACGTTCCCGCGGTCATCAAGGGCATCGTCCCCACCATTCCCGACGGCTCCATCGTGTACGTCCTCGGCCTCGCCGGCGGTGTCGGCGGCACCATCACGCTCGCGGCGTACGGCTACTGGCTCCGCGAGAAGGGCTGGATCACACCGAAATTCATGCGGGTGATGCGGATCGACAACTCGATGGCCTACGTCATCTCCGGGATCTTCGTGCTGGCGATGCTCATCGTCGGTGCCGAATTGCTCTATTCCTCGCAGATTGCGATCTCCACCGGCGATCAGGGCCTGATCCAGCTGTCCGACGTTCTCGCCGAGCGCTACGGCACCGTGTTCGGCTACGTCTTTCTCATCGGCTTCTGGTCGGCGTCGTTCTCGTCCCTGATCGGGGTCTGGAACGGCGTCAGCCTGATGTTCGCGGACTTCGTCGGCAACCTGAAGGGACTCGAACAGGGGCACTCGGACACTCGCATCGGCGGCAAGTACTTCCGTTGGTACGTCGCATGGTTGACGTTCCCGCCGATGGCACTGCTGTGGCTGGATCAGCCCATCGGTCTCGTACTCACGTACGGGGTGCTCGGCGCAGTGTTCATGCCGTTCCTGGCGGTGACTCTGCTCGTTCTTCTCAACAGCGACCGAGTGCCGAAGCAGTGGCGCAACGGCTGGTTCACCAATCTCGCGCTCGGCATCTGCGCGTTCCTGTTCGCCTGGCTCGCCGTCGACCAGGTACTGGACGCTCTGGACAAGTACGTTTACTGACCGGCTGCTTCCAGGCGACCCCGCAGGGTCGACTCGGTGTGCCGAATCGCTTGACCGACAACGGGTTCCACGACAGCTCCGAGCACCTTGCCGGCGATACCGCCGGGCAGGCTGTAGCGGAAGACGACCACCAGCCGGGTTCGGCCGTCACCGGCGTCCTCGAACGACCACGTGGACGAGTTCGACAGCCCCTCGACCGACTCGAGGGTGAGTCGCTCGTTGTGGACCCACTCGGTCACGTGTACAACGGATTTGAGCGCTTTGGGGCCGATCTGCATCGTCGCGTCGTACGTGGCTCCGAGACCGGATGTGATCTCGCTCGTAGGCTCGAACCGGGTGATGCCGAACATCCACTGCGGCACGTTACGAAAATCGTCGAGGTAGGCGAATGCCGCCTCCCGACTGGTCGACGCGATCGCCGAATGATTGATTACCCGCACTCGTGCACCTTAGTACACGCTACGCACTGTTACACACACTTTGCCGGTTCGACCTACCGCTGGACATACCCCGTCTGCTTGTCCACGACGTTGACCAGCGGCGAACCGAACAGATATCGCTCCAAGTTCTCCTCGAACAGCTGCCACAACCGCTCGGCGAAGTCGTCGGCGTCCCCGGCCAGATGAGCAGTCAGGATCACGTTGTCCATGTTCCACAGCGGGCTCGATGCCGGCAGCGGCTCGACCTCGAACACGTCGAGCACTGCCCAGCCGATCGCCCCGGAGGCCAGGGCCGCACACAGGGCCTGTTCGTCGACGACCGGACCGCGGGAAATATTGACCAGACCCGCATCGGGACTCATGGCCGCGAGCACCTCGGTACCGATGAGACCACGGGTTCTCTCGGTCAACGGTGTAGCGAGCACGATGACGGCGTAATCGCCTGCATACGAACGCAATTCTTCGACGTGACGGATTCGCGCGAATTCCGCGTCGCCCGGGCGTTCGGATGTCCCCGACGCATCGACGCGCATACCGATAGCGCCGAGTACCCGGCCGATTTCACGTCCGATCGAGCCCGGTCCGACGACGAGCGCACGTTTACCGCGAACTCCGGAGCTGACTCGATGCTCCCAGACTCGCTCACGCTGACGGCGAAGTGCCTGGGGCAGCTTCTTCACCGACGCCAGAATTCCAGCTGCGACATATTCGGCTATCGCGTGGTCGAGTATGCCTCCGGAGTTGGTCAGCAGCCACGGTCCTTCGCGCAGACCCGGGTCCAACAGTCGATCGACTCCCGCGCTGGACGCATGAATCCACTGCAGGTTGGCGGCATTCGGCCACACGGCCTGCAGATCGACGGCCTCGAACGTGCGAAACAGCAGTACCTCGGCCCAGGAGACCGTATCGGCCAGCTCAGCGATCGCGCAGCTCCGGAACTGGACTCCAGCGATCGCCGGAAAGGCCTTTCGGTCCGAATCACTCTCGACCACAAGCACGTTCACCACTGGTCTCGCCACCTCCGTACGATGGCACGGTGCTCACCGTAGAACTCGCATCCGCCGCCGACGCAGCAACGATACTCGGCCTCCGGCACGCCGCCGAGGACTGGTTGGCTGCCCGGCGAATCGATCAGTGGGTACCGCGCGAGGTACCTCTGTCGACTGTTGCTGCCCAGATAGACGCAGGCGAGTTCTACATCGCTCGACGCCACCCCGGTACCCCGATCGTCAGCGCGCTGAGATTGATCTGGGCCGACCCTGCCATCTGGCCGGAGCAGGGCGAAACCGCGGGCTACGTGCACGGACTGGTGATCGACAGAAGCGAATCCGGCACGGGACTGGGCGCGTCGCTGCTCGAGTGGGCATCGCAGCGGACCCGGCAGGAAGGGCGAGCGCTGCTACGTCTGGATTGCGCCGAGACCAACATCGACCTGCGCAGCTACTACCTACGGCAGGGGTTTCGCTACGTCGGTCGGCGCGATTTCGGCGACGGGAGTTCGTGGTTCAGCGTCGCACTGTTCGAAATGTCGACCGGCTTGTAGCGTGACATACATGGGTGAGAATCGAGATCGGAGCCGGCAGTGTCGTCACCCGCGACGTATCGTCGCACACCTTTGCTGCGGGTAACCCGTGTCGGGCGATCCGCGCGCTACCGTGACATCACCGAGTTCAGGACTCTGTCGGAGTCACGAACCAACGCGCCGACTGCCATCCGCGCGCCGCACCACATCCCCAGCCAGCCGATCGCTACGGCCACCGGAATCGACAGATACGCCCACGCTCCCGGAAGGAGCAGCGCGAGCAGCAGTACAGGCACGACCGATACCGCCAGGACCACTATCCCGAGTACGAGGAATCCGAATGCGTTGCCGGTGAACGATCCCCGCGTGTTCATCGAAAACGTTTTCGTAGCTTCGGGCACGGGGTAGGCACCGCGTACGGAGTTCACGGCGGTCAGGCCGGCGCTGACTCCGAGCATCGAGATCGTCAATGCGATCGGGATCTCCAGTCGGTCGAGCCCGAGATCGCCGAACACTCGAACCACCACGACCGGCACGATCGCGAAGGGGGCCGCGATCAGCAACCAGGCGATCTGCCGACCACGGATGTCGTCGGGGAGGGCCTGCGGAATCATGACCAAGTGCCACATCGAGCTACCGTCGAGACCGTACGAATTCGATCCCGCACCCATCGCCATGAAGATCACGATCCACGCGCCCCAGGCAGCAGTGAACGGAATCGAATCGGTCACCAACGGGCCGATACCAGCCAGCACCGCGAAGATCAGAACCGACAGCAGCTGACTTCGACGACGCATGTCACCGCGCCAGAGGGACAGCTCTCGGGTCACCACCGCGCCGACCCTCGTCACCCGCCATCCTGTTGCTCCGTCGCGGCCGTCGGCGATCGTCTGCTTACGGGTCGACCCCGATGACGTCGAGACTCGTCCCTCGAAGTGGCGCAGAACCAGTCGCTGCCATGCCCATACCAGTGCGACGTCCAGTAGCAACAAGCCCACAAGAGCGCCGATCGCCAGCAGCCAATTGCCCTCGAGCACCGCGTCGACGCCGGTGATACCCCAGCTGAAGGGAATCGAATGGGCCAGCGTGAGCGGCCACGTCACCTCACCCGACAGCACACGATCGAGATTCTGGGTGATGGGGAACTGCAGGAAGTACAGGCCTCCGAAGATGGCTCCGAACGCCAACAGTGCGAACTCACGACTGCGTCGACTCTTGAGCAGCTGCGACATGGCCAGCGTCACCACCCTCGACAGCGTCACGAAGAACACCACCGTCGCGGGCCAGGCCGCCAGAGCCAGAGGCAGTGCTGCGACCGAGCGGGACAACGCGTAGATCGGAATGGACGCTGTCGCGACGATCGTCAGCGGAACCACCATGCCGACCACCGACGTGGTCAGCAGCGCACGGGCCAGTCGCGCGGGGTCGACGGACAGCAGTTGGAAGTGGCGGGGCTGGATGTTGTCGTCGGAAATGCCCGA